>JBIOUJ010000240.1:0-25242 GCA_044867025.1 Pyrinomonadaceae bacterium
CGCATACTAAGTCGTGCGACTTGTTCAACTGAGCGTCCCATTCCTTGGGCGAGTTCGTCCCAGTTTACAATTCCAGCGGCCACCAAGACTTCAAAGAAACCTTGTCCGGCTGGATCTTCAAAACGGAACGCGAAAGAGTCACGTTGCTCCACCGGTAATTGAGTGACCGCGCGCCATAGCCACGCCAGCAGTTCCTTCGCTTCCACATGAGACTCACCCGACTCAGTATTAACCGATAAATTCGCGTTCCACCTTACTTCGGCCTGCTCGGTCAACGACTCGATCCGATCGTCTTTTATCTTCAATAAGTAGCCA
Source organism: Pyrinomonadaceae bacterium (assembly GCA_044867025.1). GTDB lineage: Bacteria > Acidobacteriota > Blastocatellia > Pyrinomonadales > Pyrinomonadaceae > PSRF01. Next base: position 316 of record JBIOUJ010000240.1, read on the forward strand.
ATCATTCGGACCAATAGATCAACTTCAATCGGTCCTCTAATCCAGTCAAAAAGTTCTGCGACGATTTGTGACAACGGAGCGACTCGTACGTCTTCATCGGAAAAGCGTGCTGATTTAAATGCTTCCAGTTTTATTTCGATGTTGCGAGATTCCTGGTCTGAAAACGCACTCTTTCCGGTGTTTCGCCATGTTGCAAAGCCGCAAAGTATCTCATCATTGTGTACCCACGAGACGAAGTCCTCATGCCTTCGAAGGAGATCTCGCACGCTGGTATTCAACCGTGAGCGCGTTGGCGATTTGTCACGGAGGAAGTCGATACAAACGTTTGAAGTAAGACGTGACACATATGCTTTAAAGTTTTCTATAGCTATAGAGTTTGATGACGCTTGAAGCTGATTCAATACCTGGACTACACGTGTTATTGCTTCTTGATAAAGATCCTCCGCGTCTTGATTGTTTTTGTTGATACCTTGGCCGCTGACATAAAAGCTAAATTTTCGCCGAAGCACTTGCCGAATCAAGGGCGCGACATGACGCGTAAGGAGTTCGTCGAGATGCTGTTCGCGTTCTCGCTCATTGTCAGCAGTAAGATATGGAACTAGCACCTTATCCATGTGGTCCACCGATCGAAGGTACAGATCTGTGACTTTCAGCAAGTCACTGCTGGTGTCCAGACTTTGCCTTTTCAAAAACAGTGGGGAGATTGTTCTTGGCACCTGCGAGCGTGATTGCAGTCGAGTAACGGGAGTCTACTCAACCTACTTTGCGTCGCTTCGAACGAGATTGATTTCTGGGCTCGTACTTAACAGTGCCTGGAAGTTTTGTGGGGAGCTCCGAACTATCGTCAATAATCGTCTCGACGTGCACGCCGGCGAGGCGTGCGTATTCCAAAAGAACAATGAGCGTAGGCTCATTCTTACCTAATTCATAATCTGAAATCCTGGTGTACGGAATGTCTTCCTCGACTCCTAATCTCTTGTGGAGTTCAGTCTGAGAAAGACCAAGCGTGATTCTAATTTTTCTGAGTTTCTCGGCGAGCCGTTCCGGCCGCCGACGTGCGTGGCCCATCAGCCGCGACCTCCTTGGGAGAAGGAAGTCCCGCTCGATGGTCTATACGTTGTTACGGATAGACAATACCTGTCGTATTGGTTCGCCGTGAGTATTAATCGTCCATACTCATCAGCGATGATCATGCCTCGTCATTACATTGGCGAGTGAACTGTGCATGACGTAGGGAATTTCAAAGAATCCTATGGTTCTAAGGATAGCAGAGACCCGACATCCGGATCATCTGGATTGATTAAGGCGAGACCTTCTTGTCTCTGCGACTCTTCAGCGCCTCAACAGATGGCAGCAGAAGTCTGTACATCGCTAATTGCGACTCGTACTAATACACGGAGTTTAGCAGGTTTGCATAAAATGAACGGACCTACCGGCAATGAGCGACTGAGGGAAGACGGACTAGCTCGATAGTAAAGCTATGATTGGTCACGGGCGCCAAAGATGTCTGAGTGTTCCGCTATTTGATCTCCAAGCGTCTTGTCGTAACGGATTACGACAACTCGATAGCCGCGATTCGTCAACTCGCGCCTCAGTTCAAGGTCACGCGCGCATTGAGCCGCTTCGTCATGCACCGTTCCATCACAGAAGACGCAGACATTTGGAGAGTAGAAGAAATCGGGGATGCAGGAAAGCTCTTGAACTGCCCGTTGTGCTTCATCTGGAAGTCGATGATGTCCCTCCGCCAAGGCTTCGAGGAATCGGCGCTCAATTTCGGAGCGCGAATCGGTAAGTGAGCGCAACCACTCTAAGTGTGCGGCCCAGTCACGACCGCCGACCCGTGGTAGGGTTCGACTAAGGCTCAGGTCCAAGAGCGTCTGAACTATTCGCCGGCGGTTGAGCTCCATTGCTTCCATTTGATTATTGAAACTCATTAGGCACTCGTAACAAGCAGCCTGACAGTCAGGCTTAAGATCTTCGCCCTTTTCATCGTAGTGAATCCGATCCAAAGCCTGTTGCGCGACACGAGCGAACAAATCACTCTCTTCTACCAATCGCCGAAGTACGCCTACGCCTCCTTCAGCCGCCTCATAAAACAGGATCGATCGGTGATCACCTGAGCCTATGCGCTCCGCTGCTAGTTCTGATTCCTCAAGTTGGAAGAACTGTTCACAACCTCTCTGAAGCGCGTATTGCAGCGAGGTAGCCAAGGTTTGATCATTAGCTAATTCTGGGCGGGTTAATCGAACGAGTAGGACATTTTGCGTTCCTTGTACGCTTAGCTTTATGTTCTCTAATCGACGCGGACGCGGAGTGTTTCGTCCTGCCGGCGGTGCAGCGGAAAATACTTCGCCACTTTCAAAGTCCACAAGAAAGCCTGGCGTTCCTGCGGCGCGCCAACCATGATTCACACGCAAGAGCGTAGCAGCAGGAGCGTATGTGAGCCGAAGAATGGACGTTCCTTCAGACTCAACATCAGCTTGCTGGATTCGCGGTACGCCTGCCTCAGTTGAGAATTGAAAACAAGTCTCTAGCTCGTAGCCTCGGCGGCGACGCTCCTCCTCGTCGCATGTGATTCGCTCGCGACGTCGTACTCGAACATTGGGCATTTCTAATAGTGGCACAAGCTGACTATTCTCGCCGTCGAAGCGGGTCTCACAGACGGGGCAGAGATCAAGGGTTGTCTCGCAGAAAGCGCCACAGGTTCGGCACAGCCTTCGCTGATTGCGACGCTCATCAAGTCCACCCGGCGGAGCCTGAAAACTAACAATCTCCCATTTCGCACCTTCGTGGTAGAGGATGTTGTTTGGCGCAAATTCCCGCAGTGCAAGAAAACGAGGTCGGGATATAAACTCGCCCTCTTCCCGAGGAACCCAAGCTCTCACCGGCAGTGCGGGAAAGTTGTAGCCAGGCAGGAATGCTTCGCTAGCCAAATATCGATAGGGATAAAAATCACTTTCCTCTCTGCTGATGTTGATCTGCAACAGCAAATTACGTTGACGAAGCGCTTCTTGTTGTTTGGCCGCAGCGATTGCTTGGTCGTCGGCGCGCCGTGCACGTAAGAGTTCGTTCTGCGATTCGACCAACTGCCGCGTAGCGGTTCGATATAATTCTCGCCAACGGTCAAAAGCCTGATCGAACCGTTGTGGAGCCTCATCCAGTACCCGATCAATCCAAGACTCGCTGAACCACGGAGCGGCCGTTAAGACATCGGTATCCGCGGACAGAACGGTCTGCACTCTTCCGCGCAATTCAAGCCGTGCCGCTTCGCCCAACTGAATTTGGCCAGCAGCATTGATTCTCAACGGTAGCTCGTCTAGGTTGGTATCGATCACCTCTTCTATGGATTTGCCTAGTGGTAATCTAACTTGGGCCAACCAGACTGCATGGATGTGGGCGCGCAGAAGCGATTCGTTAGTGAGATCAAGCCTCGGTGGTCGCACACTTCCCGCGACCATGTCTTCGCGACGGCGGAAGAAATACTGATCATGACTGTTCAGGGCACCGGCATAGGTAAAGATTAGCCCAGGCTGCCCTTGTCGTCCCGCGCGCCCGCTACGCTGAGCATAGTTCGCCGGCGTTGGAGGTACATTTCGGAGATGGACAAGATCAAGGTCAGCAATATCTACCCCTAGTTCCATGGTCGGGCTACAAACCATATACGGCAGTCGTCTGCTTAGCTCGATTTGTTTGCGAATGTCGTTTTCATCCCAGCGAAAACGGCGTTCGCGCCTTTCTCGCTCTCCGAGCTTAACCACCTGGGCCGTGTGCTCACGCGCTTCAAGCGCAGCCAACGTTGCTGCGGAATCACTATAGAAGCGTTGGAAAAAACTGTTTACAGGAGGTGGCGCTTCCGTGTATCCGAGACCGCTCGCGCGTTTGGAATAAATCAGATCAGGTGGCGGTGGACTGCCATCACCTATTTCCCATCGCAGACAACTAGCATCTAGCTGGAAAAACTGATGGTCCTCAATCGCATTAAGCCGTGCCAGAAATCCCTGCCCCAACAGGAGCACTACGAACGCATCAAGAAAACCGTCATAGTCTGCTGTGGTCAGCCCCAAGGTTCGGCGCAGGAATCTTCCCAGTGCGCTTCGCTGCCCCAAGCTATAGCCGTCAACCAGTCTCGGAGAGTCGCCAAGAACAACGAAGCGGTTAGCTGTCCGGAGCTCGTTGATTTCAGGGTCCAAACCCCAGAATTCGCTGAGGTGCTGCTCAGCACGTCGGCGGATTTGTTGCTGGGTTGTTTCTTCCAGACATCGGGTCGCGATTGCCAACTTGCGTCTAAAATGATCCAGGATGGTTCGAACAAGCGTTTCCCGTTCAACTGGAGAAAGACTTTCTACTGACGAATGAAATTTCCAATGTCGATCCTCGGCGCATAACTCTCCCAAGCCCCGATATGCGATACGCAACAGGCCAACCTGTTCAAGGTTGGGTTGAACTACTCGCCAACTGCGCCGTAGGTCTTCATACAATCGATATTCGGTAAGTTCTGTGAAGGCTCGCCAAACATCTCTTGCAGCCTGTGAATCTGGATCGAGATCGGAGTTTCGAGCGATTTCTCGGATGCTGAGTCCACAGCACGTCGTGACCTCCCTCGCAACGCTATCAAAAGTGAGTGCTCTTTCTTTTTGCAATGCCGCATACAGCGCACATCGCAATAGAGACGTGTGAACGAAATCGTTAAAGTGTCCGGCCTGAAGCGATGCGTCCTGTCGATTGTCAGTGAAGGACAGTAATTTGTCGCGGGCTATCTTCATGCGACCCGCGTGTCTCAAGAGTGAACTTGCTAGAACAGTAGTGGCGCTGCTACGAGCTTCACTTGATATCGAAGCGAGTTTTACGAATTCCTGTTCGCGATCGGTATAAAAGACGCCGCAACTGAGACAAAGTAAGAATCGCGACCGCTGCCACCACACTTTCAGTCTGCCCTCACCAGATTCAGTTGAGTAAGAGCCGTCAGGTGCAACGAATAATGGTTCGGGTACGCGGTCTCGGCGGTTTTGCTTCAAGCGTCCGTTGGGATCTCGCCATTCTTCGGGAATTCGATCGGCGCTCCAATCGTTCTCTACCGGAGCCAACATTAGATAGCCAGGCCGAGCCTCATCCAGCTCCATCTGCGTTCCGATCGGGTGTGGCAAAAAGCGATCGTCCGACCGCAAAACGTGGCAGTATTCCTGACCACATTGCCGACAGAACTTAACGGGAACGAAGATCCGTCCTGCCCCTGCCTGGACTTGACCTTCAAGTGAGAATTCTCTTGCGTCGGCGCTCTCAAGCGTTGTGAACAGCGCTCGCCCCTGACCAATGAATTGATGCAGCTTGAAGGCAAATGCACGACCTCCGTCATCACGCGGTAGATCTCCGCCAACAGTTAGTAGTTCGCGCAATCGACGTTCGGTGTTTTCTTTGTTAATCCCACTTTGTTCCGCTAAACGTTCAGCGGCGCTGCTCAAGGTTGTGGGCACGCGACGCTTAAAGCCCTCGCCGTTTTCCTGCTCAATGCCAAACTCGAACTCAGCCCAACGCGCTAGCGGATCTTTCCGAAATTCTTCCAGTGCTGTAGGTATCGAAGCTGACATGCTATTCGCTAATTCCGACGGGGTTGGAAGGCCTCCCCGCGTGAAAGGAACAAGAGTCTCTTCAATCACTTGCTGCTCAGAGAAATCGTGACCGAACAACCGAGTAGCAAATCGTGCTACAGCCGCTCGCCGCTCAACTGGCGTTACGTTCCGATCGGCAACCATCGTTGCGCTGGTTCCGATATGAATAAGGTCTGGCGCAGCGGCACGCTCCTTCAAGCGTCGAATGAGCATAGCCACATCTGCGCCCTGTCGTCCGCGGTAAGTATGTAGCTCGTCAAAGACCAGAAAACGCAAGCCTCCACCAACGCGATCCAAGAAACGCTGATCTTCGGGCCGAACCAGAATATATTCCGCCATTACATAATTCGTGAGCATGATCTGCGGCGGATGTTGGCGCAGTTCAGCTTTCGCCGTTTCACTAGTCTCCCCAGTGTACTTAGCGAACGTGATGGGAAACCGCTTGCCGGTCCTTCGTTCGTAGATTTGTTTGAGTTGGTCGAGTGCTTGTAGTTGTGAGTTCACTAGCGCATTCATCGGGTACACAACGAGAGCTGCAACACGGTCGTGAGTATCTGGGCGTCGCAGTAGATCATCGATAATCGGTATGAAGTAAGTCAGACTCTTCCCCGAACCGGTACCACTCGTGACCACATAACTCTGTTTCCGGCGAAAAAGCTCTAACGTCTCAACCTGGTGTTTATATAGATGGTAAGGATCGCCGTTCGGCGTTCGAAAAATGCGCCCGGCTTCTTCGTGCAACTCGCCGCGACTGCACAGGTCGTCCACGGTGGCTGTTCGAGGATATGATGGGCTAACCTGCAGAAGAAAATCAGGCCATAGACGAGCTTCGTCAACTAATGATCGATCAACAAACTGGCGAGCGCGATCGTCTGCAATCGTAAAGAACGATTGAACAAAGTCGCGATAGTCGGTGATAACGGCTGAGTGAAGATCGAAGATGCTCATTGGGTTAACTCGATAAGCTGTCGCAACAATTCCCTAGGATCATCCGCGATTTCGGCTGCCGTCATTGCTTCAGCAATTTCCTTATACCCAACGCCGAACTCTAATTTGATGGATCTAGCATTCCGAGTAAGTATATCTTTACCATCTGCCAGTGCCAGTGCTGCAGGACAATCCGTGTTAATGAAATCCGGCGTAACATTGAGGCCGTGAACATCGCGGAGAAAATCGACAACGTCCTGCTCATTTCGTCCAGACGCCCGCGCAATCGCTCCAGGATGAAGTAAGTAGTTCTCGATGTTTCGACGTCGCCATCGCCTGAGGCCTAAACCTCCGTTGAATAATCCGAGGTTGTCGAACGTCAAATCTGGTCTCGTTTGGTTCAGTGGGTAGTCATCTCGATCCTGCAAGCTAATACCGCGCAATGTATTTATTTCCGCTCGCAACTCGCTAAACAGGATTTCTCTGGCGTCGCGATCTTTCGTATATTTCCAAGTAACAAGATTGTCAGGCCACGCGAGGCCCAGGGTGTCCGCCCAAGTTTGTAGAATATCAAGATCAGACGGGCCATCGTGCATGAAGAGTCGTTTTGTTCGCTTTAGCTGGTCGAGTCGGGGCGCGTATTGACTACCGAGTCCTACGAACAAAGCCACGCGACCACGTTCGTCCTTTAAATATTCTTGATTTTCCATCCTGAAGATCCGATCCGCTTTTGTCTCGGAGAGGATAGTTGTTGAATGAGTGGCTAGTAGGACCTGCTTTTGTTTTTCTCGCGCCAATTGGGTGAGTTTCTGAATTAGATGGCCTTGGAGTGCAGGATGTAAGTGCGCGTCAGGTTCGTCGAGCAAAAGTACGTCCAGCTCCTTGTTCAATGCTAACGCGTAAACGCTTAGCCATTGGAGAAAGCCGCTTCCTTCAACCATCAAGTCTTTCTCTCGAACGCCAATTTTCTTTTTAAAACGCTTCCTTATCAGTTGGCCGTCCCAACAGGAAACATCGAGTGTCGTGTGATAAAGATCGTTAAATTGACGAACCGTCAGGCCGGTCTTGAACACCTCCTCTAGAACCATCATGAGTTGTTCCCACGAGTCCGTCTTGCGGAACTCCGCCAAATTCTTCTGTGAGATTCTACCCGACGGACCTTTCAGCTTTTCGCGTTCTTCAGCGTTCTGCTCCCAAGAATCATAGAGAGAGTTACGCAAGACTGCACCTGCAAGGCCCCGACCAATCAACTTCTTGCGAGACGCGAGGGTCATGCGCTCTTCTCGCGCACTCATTCCTGCAAAGGACGGCAGGTACGCCATCCGCGGCACGGCGTCACCAGCTCCCAAGTTTGACGCTGCGCGTTTGAGGAAGAGACTGTCATTTTTTAGAGCGAACCCAAACTCAAGATGTCGATCAGTAGGAGGATCAGTAGCAGTCTGCCAATCACAGCGCAAGCGGAGCGTAAAATCTGCGATTGAACGAAGATTGCTCCAAAGGTGTTTTGGATCTGGAAGAGCAACAGGAGAGAAATCCTCCGTCCTGACCCCAATCTTATGGCCGCCACCACCTGAAAGTAACGCCTGAGCGCCTTTATTAACCTCAACTACTGACCGAGCAAATTCCCAGACTGCGAGCGCGTGAAGCAGTGTCGATTTGCCAGAATTGTTGCCGCCGGCGAGAAACGTCACGCCTTCCGGTTTTAATGAGAATTCGGTGGGATCCTTGAAGCGTTTGAAGTTCTGAATGGTGAGCTTACAGATCATGTGATCAAACAACTCCAGGCTGAGGATTCAGCGTCGTTTGATAGGCCCGTCCGTGTCGGCGTGCCGCTAGCATCGCATCGTATATTTCGAGGATGCGCTCCTTAGTTCGGTAACTGCCATGTTTGGCTTCTTCTTTCTCTCTAACAATCGGAAACTGGTCCATGACATAAGCTACCGCATCGCGGGGCTTGGGGAAATGTCGGTCGAGAGCTGCCATTGCACTTGGCGCTTCGTTTTCTACCATGTGCCATGCGCCGTCAGCTTCGCAAGGGAGGTAAGCGTGAAAAAGAGCTGCATCCAGTTCGCAGCGGATTTCGAAGCGTCTACTTTGATCCCAAAGTAAGGGGATGCTTGAGTAACCGTACTCTTCGGCAACTGTTCGCAGATCCCAGGCCGTGTACACAAGTTCCAAGACGCGGCTTACGAACCATTCTGAAGAACCAACATTGTTCCTATCAGAGGACCAAAAATTTCGTGACAAAACAGGAAACTGCTTAATTAGATTGAAGGTGATATGCGTGCCGCCGACCTTTTGTCGGGCCACGTAGTCCAATATGAAAGAGTTTAAATCAGCAAGCAAAAGAGCGCGCTCCTCAACCCTAATGGACGGCGCTAAGATGAGCGCGAAGGTATGGCCTATAGGAACTCTCGGCGCAACACTAGCAATTACGGTTCGCTCGTTTGTTGCATTTGTAATGTCGCGCCACCCCAAAAACCACTTCGGGCTGAATCGCTCCACTAGATTTCGAGCTATGCCCTCGGGCGTCGGGAGTTGCTCAGTAATTGCAAGCACGTCGGTGCCATCGAGCGGAAAATCGCCTTCCAGCTCCGTCGCAAACTGTTCTACACCTTCGTTGGGACACAACCGCGCTACTGCGCGATCAAGTGTAAATCGACTGGATTCATGAAGCATTTCCTGTGCTGTTGCTATGTTTCCTCGGTTAAAGTGATAGCCAGCAAGCCAGCAGGAGAGCAGGTTTTGAATACTGCTCCGATGCTCCAACTGAAGAGCAAACGCAAGCGGCTCAGGATACTTAGGAATTGCAGACTCCACGATCTCCTCGCGTACCCAATAGCGCGGTTGGGCGATAAACCTCGGATCGGATTTTTCCTGCTCAGTCACATCACGAGCTTCGATCACAGCCGCACTGCGACCACGGCCTGCCTCTTTCTCCTCGTAAGTAGCCCAGCGGTGATCGAACTGGTGTAACATCTTTGATTCATAAAGCGGCAGGTAACGATCATACGGACTAACAAAAACGTTTGATTCTCGTCGGTAATCCTCTACTTCCAGCTCCGTCGCAGTCCGAAAATGATGGGAATCCGAGGCCATATTAAACAGCCCTTGCGAGAATTTGAGTTTCCATTGGTTGTGTTCTGATTGACCATGTGTAGCTTCGCGCCAAAGCACAGGAACCCGTCTATAGATAGCTTTGGTGAGTTCAGCGTCAGCCTTTGTGCGAAAGATTGGACAATTGCCAGTGTTGGGGTTGACGAGAGATATTTCATCTGCGGTCAATGAGAATCGCTTGTCGTCTCGTCGAAGGTCATCCACGTCGAGGGCGAAAAAAACAAACTCAGCTCGGGCAACTTCACCTGTTGAGTCTCCATTTACATTCGGCCCACGACAAGTTAGAAGACAAAACTTCATACGACTATCAATCGCACTGAAGATGCGTTTGCGGTTCTCAAAATCGTAAAGGCTTACCAAGGAATTGGATTCCATCAATTCCTGAAAGAAAAACTTCGTTGTGTCATCCGTGGCGATTCCAGATAACACAATAATTCCTGAGCGTCCGCTCGGACGAGTAAGTTTGCGGCTAAGTTCTGCGAATACCGCATAGGTATTAATACGACCGCGCCCAGTTAGCGGATAACGACCCGAGTTACCTAGGAACAGGCGCGCAGCGTCGAAACCGCGTAGGGTTTCAACGAACTCGCGGTAAAGATCGGGATTGGACTCTTGCAGATCAGAAATGAGTCGTGTGCGTTCAGCTTTGGTTGAAGCATTCGCAACGCGCGCATCGCGAGCGGCAAAGAATTCCTGCTCCTTCAACTCGACATGTTCCCAGGGCGGATTTGACAGAATTACGTCAAAACCACCATCAGCAAAGACATCAGGGAACTCAAGCGGCCAATGAAAGAGTCTCTGACGTTGAGAAATTGAAAGCGCTTGTCCAATGATTCGCCGATCAACCGAGCGTTCAGCGAGTCTCTCCAAAATCGCGCCAGAAGTGATCGGAACGACGCCGGGTTTTAACCATTGAAAAAATGCTGCCGTCCACAAATCACAGGCGTCGTTCTCTCGAATCCAAGTCGCACTCCGATGACTTTTCTCAAATGCTTGTTTCTTGCGCCGAATATCCTCCGGCGAATCGTTCGAGATACTATCCACTTCACGGCTATGAACTGTCAGATCACTCAAGGCACTTTGAAGGTTCCACGAAAATAGATCGAACTGGCCTCCACGCTCGTCGCGATTTCTTTTAGCAAGCTCTCGGGCTGTGGCTTTGTCATCACCTTCGAGAGGTTCGAATGCCTTGTCAGGAATGCCCTCCTTGAGTTGCTGAAGATCGAATATGCCTATGAGGGAGTCACCACACCGAATGCGGTGATCCAAAAATGTGAGCGGCTTGTCCTCGGTATAGCTTTCAAGCCAAAGAGCGACGCGGCAGAGATCAACAGCCAACGGATTCTTATCTACACCGTAGATACAATGAGACACTACATCGCGAATTGCTTCACGCACGTTTTCCGGACCAGGCTCGTCTTCACCAGTCCTGATTCGGGCCAGCTCCTTTCCTAAACGGCGAGCTGCGGCTAGGAGAAAGTGGCCGGAGCCACATGCAGGATCGCACACTCGAATCGAGAGGATTGCCTTCTGCTTGTCATGAACGCTGATTGTCAACCGCTCGGCGAGAACTGGCTCCAAAGCCGATTGGACCAATTCATTAACGAGTTGAGGCGGCGTGTAATATGTGCCGGTTGTCTTGCGTCCTGCTCCAAAGAGCAATTGGAAGAGTGGGCGCCCAATTGAATCTTTATCAATCGCCGGATGAAGCTCGATAAGACTTTCGTAGACAGAACCAAGCTCCTCAACGTCAAGTGCGGCGTAATTAACTCTCCGATTGACTCTGGTCTTCTCATCTTTGTACCAAGCCAGCCAATAGAATGCTTCAAGAAGATCGCCATTAGTTACCGTAAATGAGTCAAGGCTAACTGAAGCGAACAGATCACCATTCAGAACGGGTAAGCCAAGAACAGAAGCCATGGGCTTCCCTTCTAAGCTTGCACGTTGCCTATCATCGCTGAGGACAAGCCAGAGAACACGAAGCGAACGCCAGATATCGTCATTGTCAGTATACGCGGCCCGACTTTCCAAGAGCCGGCGCAAACGAGCGACACCATAATGGTCTCGGTAAAGCGGCTCTGCGCCAAGGACGCCGCGATCTTCAGAGACGAGCAGAAAGAGAAATCTATAGACCAGGCGCAAGAGCTGCCTATAGAGTTCATCGGGAGTGATGCGTTCATTCTCTGTGCTCGGGGCTGACACTCGCCGGCGCAGTTCATCGTTCGCTGGGTGGCTGAGGAAGCCGTTAGCCAAGCGTGTAATGCATTGCTCAACCCCATCACGCAAATGATCGCGAACCCGTCCGCCTTGTTCTTCCGAGTAGGCGTAGTATTTCTCTAACAGACTATCGCGAGCATCGCTGATACCTTGAGGTAGTCGACTCCGATGAATTAACCGATAAAGAGCGGCAAAATCTTCAAAACGCTTCTCCTCAATGATTGCTTGTAAATCAAACTCTACGTAAGCCTGACGGCGAACAAATGTAGAGTCTCGCAGGAGCCGTAAGGTCTTCCCATTTGTGACTAAACCCCACAACGCCTCAGTGCTGTTCAGATACTGCTGCATGAGTGAGTGTGGTGCGAGGCGCGGGCGTCCTGAGCTAGGCACACGACCCAAATCCTGTCTTGCGCCAACGATGTGAATCGGCGGAGAGTCTTCAATTTCGCTTGCTCTATGAGATACGGGGAAACTTAATCCATCTACTGAATATGCGCGTTGGTTGTAGCGAGGTTCATAGCCAAGTAAACCAAGAAATGGAATGATCCAGGCATCGCGCGTGACAGTGGTAGCAATATCGCTTTCGGGAAGTCTTTCCAGGCGATGCTGAAAAATCTCCCAAAGAGCGCGCGTGTCGGCGAAGATTGAGGCGATCTCGTCAGTGAGATTGCGTTTCCCGTTCAGACCAAAGTCCGAGGGTCGCTGCCCAGGGAGTTGTGCGGCGAAAAGCTGATCAAGCACATCCGGCCCAAGAAGGCCGCCTTCTATTCGAATCGAGGGAAACGTCGCCATTTTTTTAGACCATCGGCTGCAGTACAAGAAGTCCAAGGAGGTCAGGAGGAAACTGCGGCTCTACCGTTAATTCACGAACTCTCAGTGCGACCGCTTGGCGAACCCGCTTGTGGCTCTTCTCTAGATCGGTAGACCGAGCATTTATCTTTTCACGTAAGGCCGAATCCAGCTTGGACCAAGCATTGAGCCCCGCTTCGACGAGCTGACGCTTCTCAGCTATCGGAACATTTGCGTCTGGTTTCGCGTCTGCGAGTAGACGAAGCGCGTCGTTATCCTCAATCCAGTCTCTACCGAGTTGAGGTTCGGGTTGTGACCCGCTGAATCCCGTAACCAAAACTTCTTCAGAAAGCAATGGGGGACGCTGAGGTTGTTGCAGCAAATAGCGAACTCTTAATAGTAGGATTGTGGTCAGTCGTTTGGCGGCGTGTGTGCGTATCACGCCACAGCGCGAGGCAAGGCCGGAACCGCCCTTAGTTAATGCCTCCTCCATCAAGAACCTCGCGAGCGCGGTGACGAAGCGATGATTGCGACCGAGGTATTCCGCTCCGTCTGGCGTCGGAGAAATGAAACTAACAATCCAGTCTCCATCCTTCACAAGAGGGAGCGAATAGGTGATCGCTGGTGGAAGCGTAATGCTGGCATCGGGTTTCACAGCAACGCGGAAGGCGTCCGCGCGCTTGTCCCGTGTAATTTTCAAGCCAATTCGTTGCGCGGCATTTAGCACGAATTCGCGAACTGCCTCTGGGTCACCAAGGACGGCATCGGTGGCTTCAAGTTCACGCTTCACTTCATTTGGCTTGAGCGCCCGTTGCGCAAAGCGAGTGCGATTGACGCGCTCGCGTTCTGCATCGCGTTCCCAATGCTGGTGTAGCGCGTCTACTTCGGGCGCTTCAATTTCGAATTCGAACTGCAACTGGTCGGCTCCGGTTCGGCGACCCCGCAGGAATAACGCGTTGAGCACCGCCTCAGTCACGGTTTCGCTCTCTTGCGGCACCGGCACGTACGTCCCCAATGTCTTGTGAATCTCACGAGCCTTATTCAATAGGACATCAAGAACAACTCCGTCCACGGCGCTATCAGGACTGAAGTAACGAATCGCTTTGACTACCCTTGCTCTCTGGCCATAGCGATCTACACGCCCCTCGCGCTGCTCAAGTCGATTGGGATTCCAAGGCAAGTCGTAATGCAACGCAGCGTTAAAGGCGTGCTGGAGGTTTATCCCTTCACTCAAGCAGTCAGTGGCAACAAGAACACGATGAGGTTCTTTCGCAAGCTCGTCTATTTTCGCGCGGCGTTCGTCGTCACCTAATCGCCCGGTGATGGCAACGACTCGAACATTTGGGGTGGAACGACGAAGCTCTTTTTGTAGACCTTCAGCCACATATTCCGCTGTGGCTATATAACGACACCAAACGATCGGATGAAAACCCTCTTTAAGGAGTTTGGAGATCAATTTCGCGCACTCGCCAAGTTTTGTGTCGTTCGGTGAGTGTAAGAGCCCAATTGCCAAACGACCAAGATCTCGCAGGCGTCGGATACCTTTATCGTCGAGTGTGGCTTCCGCCGATTCGAGGGGCGGAGTTGGTTGATCATCATCGGTTGTGTCATTTGACGATTCGAAAACAAAGGATCGGAAATCCAATTCATCATCGATATCCGTCAATGCGTCGTGTCGCGTCTCAAGAGCAGCCATCGCAGCAGCTGGGCTGGACATTACACAACGTAGCAGAGCGAGTGCGCCCCAATATCGAACCCGTTGTTGACGCTTATCGAGAGTCTGCCCGGACCGAACGATCTCGGAGCAGAAATCGTAGGTTTTCATGAAAAGATCTCGATAGGGCGGCGACAACCGATAAGTCTCGTCAGATGACTGACGCTCAGGGAAGCAATGCTCTCCTTCCCAGTCCTTCTCGATGTCGCGACGAGTGCGCTGAATGAAATGGCGAGCGAGTTCGATTCGCTGCGGTTCCTTGAGAGCCGAGACTTGCCAATTACCAAACTCAGGTTGCAGGAGCCCCAGCAAAGACTGGAAAGCCGCTTCAATTCCCGAGTGCGGTGTAGCCGTTAGTAGTATGAGATGTCTATTTTCACCTTTCGCTATTTCCCGGACCAGGGCGTGACGCTGCTGCTGATTCTGGTTTCTTCCCGTAGCGGCTGCTGAACCGTGCGCTTCATCGACAATCACGAAGTCCGGGCAGTCGAGAAGAAAGAGATGTTTGTTCCGATCGCTCTTTACAAAGTCGATGCTAACAACCTGGATCGGATAATACTTATAGATGCTCTCGCTTCCTGTCTTACGCCGTTCGAGTTGGCTGACTGTGCCGGACCGAATGACTACTGAATCAAGATTGAACTTTTCAGACAGCTCCTTCTGCCACTGGTCGCACAGATAGGGAGGACAGAGCACGCACAGACGCTTGATCTCACCCCGCTCGAAAAGTTCACGGGCGATGAGCAAGGCCTCGATGGTTTTTCCCACGCCTACGTCGTCGGCGATCAGCATTCGAATTGGATCGACGCGAAGCGCCATCAGCAAGGGAACAAACTGATAAACGCGGGGCCGTATGGAGATCCTGCCTAGCGAGCGAAATGGAGTTGCGCCCTCGCGTAGCGTTAGACGTGCGGCTTGCCAAAGGAGGTGAGCACTGGCGGCATCAGAGAGGTCTTCGACGGTCGGAGGTTCAAACTTAGAAGGACGGACACGCTCTTCTGAGAGGTCGTAGCCAATGAGATTGCTAAGCCCTTTATGGACAGCTACAACGTCATCTGTCGCTCCGGTTAAGGGCCGAAGAAGATACACGTTCGTGTCATCACTGGGCAGAAGAACCCAATCCCGGTTTCGGCAGCGGACAATTGATCCAGGATTCATTGAATCTTTAAGGTGCTGGGCTTGGATTTTTGACGCGCTTTCTTCTTATCATGAGCGAGGACCGCCTGGCAAAACTGTACGAGTTCCTCATCTGAAAGATCGTTCTTACAGTCATTCGTTCGCCATGAACAAATACGAAACTCGTCCGCCGTCAAGTCATCCCCGAAGTGATCGACTGTTGGGATGTTCCCCAATGCCTTCTTATACTGTCGCCGTCCTTCCTTCGACTTCGCATTGTCGTATGTGTTGATGTTCTCCCAAGCGAGATCTTCACCGGTATAGGCGTCCAGCCCCTTACTCCTAAGTACTTCAGCGTGGATCGCAATCATATAAGCTTCCCTTCGCGCTTCGGTGTACCCGCGCTTGCGGTCACGCCGAGCGTGCGATATGGCTCGCCCGTTGAGCCACTTGAGATAATCCTCTGGTCGACAACGGCCAATTAGAAATTCTGGAAACAGATATTTTTTCGAAGCCATCGTTCTTAATGTAAATACCGGCTAAAGCTCAATCGCTTAGTATCCATCAAGCAAATAGACCCTCTTGTGAATTGGCGGATTTTGGACGAGGCGTCCCGTTCGGTCCCAGTTCGATAAGTTGCAGCTTTTCCAGCCGTAATCTCATCATTGACCCTGAGACGCCGAACGTCTCGGCTAGTCGGTAAATCGGACGCCAGCCAATCAAGTTTCGGTTTCTCTCGAGTTGTTCATATAGACGGTCGCGAGGTATCCGTAAACACAACGAGAAATGTTCAGCCTGCCAGAATACCCATTCTGGTTCGTAGTGAGTTTGTATTTCCTTTAGCGTTCGATGCGCCGTTTCACTGATCCATGCATTCTTAGCTAGTGTCTCGTTCAAAGCCTTACGTGACTCCTTCGACTGCTCAACTTCTTCGCGTGAGAGCCCGTATTGATACCAAGAACTTTTATGGAATACCAAAGGAGGGGATTCAGAGAAGTTTTCGAATAATGACAAGGTCTCTGATGACGAGCTGAATATGTCTGAATGTCGTAGTATCCGATGACCGCTTTCATGGCCCAGACATGCACAGTAAACATCTGGTCTCGACTCGAAAAGCTCTCGGTGCTTTTCGTTAATTGTAATTAAGCCATCATCCTTTGGATTATAGCTTGCGAATAAAGCTGCGCCTTCTGGTTCCAGAATATCTTCCCAGACCGTAGACACTTCCAGAAGATCGAGGAATCGATCCATATCGACCGGGAATCCCATAGCATTTCCACTCGTGGTGCGGTAAGCCTTATTCGCTGCGAGCGCTATTTCATCTAGCTTTGCATTTGGTACGTATCGAGATGGCTTCGGTATTTCTGCTTCGATAAGGAGCATTTCACTTTCCTTTCTCCTTTGATTTGCGCTTCGCCTCAACCTCAGCGTTCACCTGCTTTAATATCTCGTCGATTTTTTCGGGCGGTAATTTCGCAGCAGCTTGAAAGAGTCGACCAAGCTCCGGCCTCTTGCTGGCAATTCGGGCTGCTTTTTCAATGTCTTGATGAATGCGACCTGCTTCTGCAAGTAGTTCCCCGCGCTGCTCCTTGGAGCATTTCAGAGCGTCTGCGATCTTTTCGATGGTCTCCCGCGTAGGCTGGGAGTCAAATCTGTCGTTTTCCAGCCTGGAAAAGTAGCTGTAGTCCATTTCGATTTCTTGAGCTACTTGTCGCTGAGTCATTCCCTTTTGGCGGCGGATGCGCTCTAGCGTTTTACCGAAAGACATTGAATCTCCTCTTTAGGTCATAATTGACCCTTACAAAAAGTTGACAGTGACTATCAACTTTTGCTAGCCTTTCCGGTTGATAGTGAGTATCAATGATATCGACTATCAACCAATGAGTAAACCAAAAGATGACTGCGACCAACGACAAAAAGACGGAGAAGGCTAATAAGCGCCCCTCGGGACGTTCCGGCAATTCCCCGGTGGAACGTATAGGTTCTCGCCAGGTCAAAGACAAAACGCGATTAATACTCTGCGTGTGCGCCGGAGGACGTTGCGAGTTCGACGGATGCAACAAGTACGTTTTCCGTCACCACCTGACTCATGCTGAAGAGAACTTCTCGCAGATGGCACACATCGTTGCATTCAAACCCGAAGGGCCCCGTGGCAAAGTAAAGCCACGACCCACAGAGATCAACGATATCTCGAATCTAATGCTCCTCTGTCCTGAATGTCACCATCTAATCGACACTCGACCTAATGAATATCCTCGCGAGGTTCTGGAAAAGTACAAGAAAGACCACGAGGCACGCATATTCAGACTTACAGGTATTAAGACTGACAACAAGACGACGGTCGTACAGCTCAAGTCACGCATCGGTTCACAGACTGTGGCGATACCGGCACCAGAGATTTACAGAGCAATCTCGCCGCGTTATGCCGAGGACCCACAGGGGATCATTATCGACCTGACAAACATCGACGGGCAGGACAATGGGTTTTATCAGACCGCAATGCGGACCATCAAGCGAAAAGTGGAAATGCTCTACGAACCTGGAATGGAAGTGGAGAAGACCAGACACATCTCACTATTCGCGCTCGCTCCAATTCCGCTGTTGGTTTTTCTTGGCAGCCAACTAAGTAATAAGGTTGCCGTTGAACCTTATCAGCGGCACCGCGATACGGAGGATTGGGTTTGGAAAACGGATGGACAGCCGGCTGAATACCGCTTTCTAAAGAGGCAGTCAGGAACAGATCCTTCGAGTGTTGCTTTATTGCTTTCTCTTAGCGGAACGATCCAGACGAGTGAACTACCAGCTGAGATCGACAAGGGCTTCTATGTGTACGAGATCACCCTCGCGAAGGGAACTCCGCGCCCCGGCTTTTTACGAATGCGTGAGGATCTCGCCTCCTGCAAGAAGGTCTATGAGGAAGCACTCAGTTCTATTCGACGGGATCATGCAGGGCTTAGTCGCCTGCATTTCTTTCCTGCGGTCCCAGCACCGATAGCGGTGCTTTGTGGTCGTGAATTATTACCCAAAGTCGATCCAGTTCTCGTCGTTTATGACAACGATAAAAACACCAGCGGCTTTCAACCCATACTGAAGGTGAATGAAAAATGAACGACAAACAATACCTCGAAGATATTTTGAAATCCCAAACTCTCGATCCCGACGGCCAGGAGATGGAGGATTTGCGCAGCCATCGTTCAGACGTGGACACGCTCCTGCGTACCAAATTCGAGAAATGCTCCCCCGCGATTAGGTACGGCGGCTCGAAGGCCAAGGGCACAATGATCAAGGAGAGCTACGACCTCGATATTACATGCTTCTTTAAGAGCGACGAATCGGCGGCTGGAGCCACACTTCAAGAGATTTATGAAAACGTCGAAGCCGCTCTAGTTGGCGATTACATGATTACGCGAAAGCCATCGGCATTGCGGTTAAAAAGCAAAGAGCTAAGCCAATGGGCCACGGATTTCCACATTGACGTAGTTCCTGGTCGGTTCATCGACGAGAAGAAAGCGGATGTATTTCTGTATCAATCTTCAGGCGATAAGGGCAGACTAAAAACGGATCTCGACGTTCACATCGAACACGTCAAGAATAGCGGCGTTATTGACGCAATCCGCCTCGGTAAACTCTGGAGGGCGCGCAACTATCTCTCCGTTCGACACTTTGTGTTGGAGCTGCTAATTATTGAAACGCTCAAACAAAAGAAGTCGTCGGGATTGGCGGATCAGCTCATTCACGTTTGGTCAAAGTTGCGAGACAACATTGACGATCTCACGGTTGAAGATCCGGCAAATCCCATTGGCAATGATTTGTCCGAGCTGTTCAATTCATCCATAAAGTCCGAGCTTTCTGCGCGGGCGAAAACTACGCTCGAATTGATTGAAAGATATGGTTGGCAACAGATTTTCGGCCCTGTGCCCGAAAAATCGACAAAGGCCCAAGTTGTTACTGGATATTCAGCTCGTTCCACAGCGTCATTCGGGGAATGACAGGATGGACCAGGATTCTTCACGGCTTGAAATCAGCAAAGAGAGAATGCGGGATTTCTTTCCCGCATTTTCGCTTTATACGTTGGGTGAAGCTACGCACCCAGAGCTCGTCTGGCGCGGCAAGGTACAACCAATCAGAACCAAAGAGAACTTAGAACAATTGCTGGATGATATTCACAATCAGCGACCATACTTCGTGATGCCCGGTGGAGAGGTACTTCATCACCCCGAGTGCAATGCCCACCACGAATCCCACGATTGGATAGACAAGCTGACTCGACCCCACGGAATCTTCGAATTAAAGGTTAGCTATTCAGGAGCCAAACAACACCCTACAGCTCATGTGATCGACCCGGAAATCCCCGAGAACAAACGCTGGCACATGTTTGGAAATTGTGCGATCTGTCCATATGCTCCTTGGTTGGAGATATGGAATTGGCAGGAACATACAGTTCTCGATTATTTGGGCCATGTTCTTGGTTGGCTGATCAAGTGGATGGTTCGTGACCAAACAGGCGTCTGGATTGGACAGGAAATAAGTCACGATCCTGCGTTCTTACTGCGAAGTATTGGCCGTAACGACGAATGTTGGTGTGGATCCGGAAAGAAGTACAAGAAGTGCCATAGATTACATGATGAAAAGCAATCCCGCGCTTCCGTCGCAGAAGATCACTCACTCAAAACCAACTTCACTGAGGTGAAAGAATTTTGCCCGAGTGGTGAGCGGTGAAGGGAGGATACAAGACATGTCGTCCGATCAATTTACTTGGACTGCACTTTATGGCGAGTTAGCAACGAAGCTCGCTGATTATGAGGACCGGCAGCCTGAATTAATCACTCTCCTCGAACAAATCCGAGAGAAAGGATTTGTGGTCACTCCTTTGAAAGACAAAGATGAGAGTGGCAATTCATTTCTTCTGAAGGAGATCGATCCATTCACCTTCTTTGGCTCTTTCAATCGCGGCGTCAAGGAAGAGAGTCGTTTAGGGATCCTGGCAGAACTAAAAAAACACTTTCAATGCGAAGCAGAGTTGCCATCTGACTTCTCTGGTATTCCCATTCTCAACAATCAACGCTCATGGTTCATACCCTACCAATATGAGCGAGACGCCGACGATGTTGCGAAACTTTGGCGAGTTTTTAAGTTGGCGCTCGGACCAGATCCACTTCACAACCAGGAGTTCAAGTCAGCGTTTGACGCGGTGTTAGATATTCTCGGTGTAAATGTCAATTTGACTATGGGACTCTTTTGGATTCGCCCAGATACGTTCCTTAACCTTGATGCCACAAACAGAAGTCTCCTGCGAATAGATCTGAAAGAAGGACTTAGTGCTGACGTTTATTTAAAGATTGTCGCGGAGGTATCGCAGGAACAAAGGAAATCGTTTATCGAAATCTCGCGTGATGCTTACGAACGCGCTCATACCGATGAAGGTGGCGGCTCAAAGAAACCTGCCAACAAGCCGCCGTCTGATGCGAGCTATTGGTTTGTAGGTGCCTATTGGTCGGACCGTGATCCAAAGGATCAAACTCAGCGCTTTCTTGCTGAAGGAATTTGGCAGAATGGATATGACGACCAGTATTTAGATCTAGTAAAGGACATGAGGGTTGATGAGCGCATTGCCATCAAAGCGGTCGGAACCCAAAAGCATGAATTGCCTTTTAATGCACGCGGCAACACCGTTTCGAAGATGGAGATCAAAGCGATCGGCACAATCGTCAAGAATCGCAACGATGGTCGGACGGTTGAGGTGGAATGGGAGCGCGACTTCGAACCAAAGACCTGGTATTTTTCAACTTCTCAAAAGACAGTGTGGCGGGTGAAGCCTGAAACCAATTCCAAAAGGCAGTTGATCGATTTTACCTTCAATGATCAGCCTCAGGATTACGAATGGTATACGAAGGAGTGGTACGGAAAGCCTGATCTGCAGGAGAAGGAGGATACTGAACGTCCTACAGATGAGATTCCTATAACTACGCCGTACAGTATTGACGATATCGTTGACGAGGGCGCATTTGTCTCACGCGCAGAATTACAACGAATAATCGATCGCCTTGAGTCGAAGAAGAATCTGATACTTCAAGGACCCCCCGGAGTCGGCAAGACCTTTCTGGCGCGACGGTTGGCGTACGCTCTAATGGAAGAAAAGGATGACGACAGAATCGGCTTCGTTCAGCTCCACCAGTCGTACTCATACGAAGATTTTGTTAGAGGGTACCGGCCAGTAGAGGGATCAGCCGGACAATTCTCTTTACAGGAAGGCATCTTTTACAAATTCTGCAAGGACGCGAAGGACGATCCTGACCGTCCTTACGTGTTCATCATCGATGAGATTAATCGTGGCAACCTAAGTCAGGTTTTTGGCGAGCTTCTAATGCTGCTTGAAGCGGATAAGCGAGGGCCGGAGTTTGCGATCAAATTGATGTACATGCGGCCGAACGAAGAGTTGTTTTACATACCCACCAACGTATTCTTGATTGGAATGATGAACTTAGCGGATCGTTCGCTGGCTCTGGTTGACTATGCACTTCGGCGACGATTCGCATTCATGGATTTGACCAGCCAAATCTCTAGCGAAGCTTATCGGGATTGGCTTTCGAATCGAAACATGGACTCATCGCTGATAGATAGGGTCGTGAATCGTATATCCGCTCTCAACTCCACTATCTCTGAAGACGATCTGCTTGGCAGGAATTATCAAATCGGTCATAGCTTTTTCTGTCCCAGAGGTGATGACTTCAAAGACCTCGATCGTGGATGGTACGAGAGCATCGTTGAGACTGAGATCATTCCGTTGTTGAATGAATACTGGTTCGACAATAACGAAAAAGCCAGCGAGGAAGGACAAAGACTCTTAGCTCCATGATTGGTGTCGAAACGACGCAGACCGCAGAAGCCACATTCGCGAAATCCGTTCCAATTCGGAATGTGTGGCATATGCTTATCTATGCCTGGAGAGAATTGCGTTTGCTCAGGCGCTGGAGGGCTGATGTTGAATCAGCCCCGACATTAGATAGTCTTTTCGCGAAGGTCCTTAGCAACTTAGTACGCGAACGACTGCGCATCGGGTTAGGGAGGAGCTACGAATCAACTGTCCAACTGCTGCATGGCATTCGAGGACGAATCGACTTTGGTAAGAGTCTGAAACTACTCTCCTTTCAAAACGCACAGGCTTTTTGTCGCTTTCAAGACTTTAGTGCGAATGTAATAAAGAACCAAATTATTCGCAGCACATTGCACCATCTGGCTCAACGCGGCGATTTCGGCAATGATCGCGCAGAGGCTTCACGCTTGCGCCATCAAGTCCGAAGGCTCGTGCGCGATCTAGGCTACATCGATCTTATTGAACTAAAGCCCGATATTATTCGTCGGCAAGAGTTAGAGCGTGACGATCATGATTACAGATTGATGCTCGCGATCTGCTACATCATCATGCAACGGCTGATGCCGACTGAAACTGCCGGCCCAAGAAACCTGTACGCTGTCGATCGTGATCAGATGCTTCTCTGGAAGTTGTTTGAAAGCTTCATCGCGAATTTCTTTGAACTTCGTTTCACTGACTGGAAGGTAACAGCGCAGAAGACAATTTATTGGCCCGCAGAAAGCAAAACTGACTTTCTGCCTGTCATGAAGCCGGATATTGTTATGCGACACAAGCAAAGCAGTCAGCTAGTAGTTATTGACACCAAGTTTACTGGCAAGAGTTTAGTGTTGGGCCAATTTGGCGATTGGAAATTCAACCGGGATCACATCTTTCAGTTGTACGCTTATCTGCGGTCACAAGAAGAACGGTCTGCGCCTCATCAAACAGCTACAGGCATGCTGCTATATCCTTCGGTCAATTTTCACTTATCCGAACAGGTTGAGATCCAGGGTCATAAGTTGCGATGGGAAACCGTCAACCTGTCCCAGCCCTGGCAGGACATTGAGACCTCACTTATCCAATTAGGGGAATCGCTTTAATGTGGATGCTTACCCGTCTTTGACGATCGGCTCAAAGGAACCTGCCACAATCTAGATTGCGCTGGTGCTTCGTACTTAAAGAGCCACGACGCAGTTCGGTTTTCATGTGATGTTGCTGCGCGACCAAAATAACTGTCGGTTTTTACATACATTCAGTGCGTTGCTTATTACAACAATCGTGATCTAAGCCGGTTAGATATCCAAGCGATTCAAAGCGCGCATTAGGCCATTAATCAAGTCTATTCTCCATCCTTTTCACCTCCTGACAGTCTGCCGCAGCGTGGCACATAGATTGACATTGAGCTGAATCGTTATGAGTTCAGCTAAGCAATCTAATGTTCTTCTCGGAAACGCATCGACGAATTTAGTCCAGGGGCAGTTACCGCCAACATACTTAACGCTGAAGGAAGTCGCGGAGCTGCTCAAGGTCAAGCCACGAACTGTCTACGCCTGGGTGAGTGACAACCGCATTCCTTTCGAACGAAAAGGTAGCCTACTGCGCTTCAGACTTGATGCGATCGTTGCCTGGAACGAACCGGCGCGTTAACGAGCACAAAAACAATCGAATGACTAGATCAATGGACCACGTGTGCGTGCTAGAATCCCCTTGCTCCTGTAACGGCGGCAAACCGGAAAGGAGCAAAGAATGACAGTTCGCAAGAGGGGAGAGCACTGGTACGTTGACATCAGCGAGAAAGGCCGGCACCGGATTCAACGCGTCCTCAAAGGCGCTCGAACTAAGGCGCAGGCGTTAAAGGCTGAGGCCAAGCTCAGAACCCAGATCTTTGAAAAGAAATATGATCTCGTAGAAAGGCCGGAATGCCGCTTCGACAAATTTGTCGTTGCTTCATTCCTGCCAACCAAGGAACTAAAGAAGAGCTACAAGTCGATCTACAGCATCTGCAAAGCTCTCAAAGCATTCTTCGGTAAACATTTCATTTCAGAAATCGATACCGAGATGATTGAGAGATACAGACAGATGCGAGTTGAGCAAAAGACGAGGCTGGGCCGAAAGCGCAGTCCGTTGAGAGTCAACAAGGAGATGCAAGTACTCTCGTCGATCTTCACGTTAGCTCTGGAAAAGCAGCTCATCTCTTCAAGGCCCAGGACAACGATGTTTCGCGTCTCCAGCGAACGCATTCGCTACCTGACGCCAGACGAAGAGAACAGGCTTTTCGAACAGCTTGAGAGCTGCGAATGGCTCAAGCCGATTGTGCTGATCGCGCTGCATACGGGCATGCGACGCGGTGAGATTTGCAACCTGCAATGGTTCGATCTCAACTTTGATCGCGGTCTGATTCACGTTCGAAACACGAAGAACGGTAAGGATCGAACCATTCCAATGAATGCCACTGTGCGACAATTGCTCGAGACGCAAAAAGTATTACGAGCTCGGAAAGCACAGGCGAATGCCGAAAAAGGGAAGTCCTCGGTTCCAAGTCCATACGTGTTCCCGAGTCCGCGGACTGACGAAAGGCTCGTTGAGAT
>JBIOUJ010000241.1:0-29234 GCA_044867025.1 Pyrinomonadaceae bacterium
CTGCGCCTCTGCGGTTTATACTTTTCGGCCTCTTTCTACCGCAGAGGCGCAGAGGATCGCAGAGATACGCAGAGAGGAAACTAAGACACCACCTGGAACCACCTTAACTCGCGGCGCCAACAGTTTCAGCTCTTGATTTTCCAGTGCGGTAGCACAGTGCCACAGTTGGAATGAGACCAGATGATTTTAGGCATCGATACTCCGCAGTTGCTTAACACGTTCGGATTTTCCTCGACCGGAGACGAGTTGCCAGACGGACGAAACACGATTGAAACGAAGGCGTTTTATCCCGTGGGCCAATCCCATAAATTGCAAAGTTCGAATACCCAACCAGTTCAAATCGAACTCGTACCAACGCAGACCGTGGCGCGCTGAAGTGGGATGAGCGTGATGGTTGTTATGCCAGCCTTCACCGAATGTCAGCAGCGCTACCCACCAGCTATTGCGCGAGTCATCACCGGTGTCGAATCTCGTTTTTCCCCACAGATGTGTAGCCGAATTGACGAGCCACGTCGCATGCAGGCACAACGTAAGGCGGAGGAATATTCCCCACAGCATCACGCCCCACCCGCCAAACGCAAAAAGTATCAGGCCCACTATAATCAGCGGAACGTAGTACTTGCGATTCAGCCAACGATAGTAACGGTCCTTTATTAAATCAGGGGCATAGCGTGCGAGGGTGGCCTGGTCGTGATTCTGAGCCGTGCCCCACAGTATCCAACCAATATGTGCCCACCAGCCGCCATGGCGTGGCGTATGTGGATCGTTCGCACGGTCTGTGTGGGCGTGGTGTATGCGGTGCGTCACTACCCATTGAATAGGACCACCTTCGAGGGTTAGCGTGCCGCAGGTGATGAGAAAGTATTCAACCAGTTTCGGTACTTTGTAACCGCGATGGGTAAGCAGCCGATGATAGCCCATGCCGATACCAAGACTACCGCCAACCCAGTAAAGCACGACTCCAGTGATTACTGCCGGCCAACTCCAAAAGAAGAGCGCTGCGATGGAGCCAAGATGGGCGCAGATCAGAAAGGTCGCGGTGCCCCAATTGCCCTTCGCCCAATTGATGCGCGGTCTCTGCATCGCCGATGCGGCGTCCCCACCTTCTATTAATTTCATTAGCAGTCCTGTCAGCCTTTCTTATCCGCGTGATGGAAATGAACAGCCAGCGCAGCTCTCCGGGATGAATCGGATCATTCCGGAGAGCAAAGCACTGTGTAGAGTGTTGATTGTTACCAGCGCGGCTCGGATCGGCGTCCACCATTGCCGCTGTAGCCACCGCCGCGATTGTCGCTAAAGCCACGCCCGCCGCCGCGATTTTCGCGTGGTTTGGCTTCATTGACCTTGAGGGCGCGACCACCGACGTCTTTGCCGTTGAATTGTTCGATCGCTGAAGTTGCTTCTTCCTGGCTGGACATTTCCACGAAGGCAAAGCCTCTCGAGCGCCCGGTGTCGCGGTCTTCCACAACACTTGCGGATTGAACCGTACCGGCTTGACCAAACAACTGCTCGAGCTCCTGGTTGGTAGTTTGGAAAGCGAGGTTTCCAACATAAAGTTTCGTTGACATAGAGATATACCTTTCCCTTTTGGGTTGAAAAGAAGCTGCGAATCAGATGGGCTTCGGCGAAACGGTAGCGGTCGAAGGACCAGGTTCGGATGCTCTTTGAAGAGCGGCTTCGAAGTGTGAAACAAGCCTGCTCTCGAACTTCCAAACGCCAGCGCTGATCAATTTATGCGCGGAGCGCATCACCGTCGATGCGCGAGAGAAGGATTAACCAGAGCCTATGATGCCTCATGGATAGGGTAAGTTGCAAGCTCACAAGGGCGCTATATATGTTGACTACAGAATATATTTCGAGTCGACAATATATTTTGGATATGGTAAACATGACCTCCCGATTTTGATTGTACCCAGGCTTGATAAAGTATTGGCAAGGGAAAAGCGCACCTTCTACTGGCTCGCGAAGGAGACCGGTGTCAGTCATACAACTCTATGGCGGTTAAAAAAGGGCAAGGCAGTGGGAATTAGTTTTGAAACGCTGGAGAAGCTCTGCTACGCCTTGCGATGCCAGCCCGGCGACGTTTTGTTCCTTACAAAAGATAAAACTCCCGCACGGCGTCAAGATTCGAAAAAGAGCCGGAAGTCCTGAACCGAACTATTGGCTACGAAATTGGCTCGTTAAAACAAACCGTGAGAATTTTACTTTACAACCCAGACAACGGCGTGACGCGGAATTTCATGCCGCACTTGTGGATGTTTCTGCTCAAGTCACTCACTCCACCGGAGCATGAAGTGTTGCTGATCGACGGCAATGCGAAGCCCATGAACGAGCAACAGTTGGTGCGGTTTGCGCGGCAGCAACACATCGGTCTCGTAGGTATCGGGGCAATGACGCGAATGGTTGCTCGGGCTTACTCCTTTGCAGACGCACTCCGGGCGGCCGGCATTCCGGTCGTCATGGGTGGCCCACACGTTACCGAACTACCTGCTGAGGCGCTGGGCCATGACGGCGGACCGCGACACGCCGATGCAGTAGCGCTTGGCGAAGCCGACGAAACCTGGCCCAAAATCGTTGCGGACGCGGCGCAAGGCCGGCTGAAGGAGATATATGAACCGGTCGACGACACTGGAAAAGAACGAAAGCCGAGCCTAAAGGAGTATCCCGTAATTCCCTGGGATACCATCGACCTCGAGCAGTTTAACCTCGTTCCCAACGTATTCCGCCGCTTAACAGCGCGGCATGGTTCGGGATGGAAATCTTTCAACCTGGTGCCGGTTGAATCCGGCCGTGGCTGTCCTTATGGTTGTGAGTTTTGCACGGTGACAGGATTCTTTGGGGATTCCATCCGCTTTCGAACTAATGAGAGCGTCGTCAGTGAACTACTAATGCTGAAACGGCGAGCGCGAAAGGACCGGGGGCAGGTCGCCGTTTTCTTCATCGACGACAATTTTGCGATCAATATCAAGAGAACAAAGTCGTTACTCCGAGATATTATCGCTGCCGATGCTCAACTGCCGTGGGTGGCCCAGGTCAGTGCGAATCTTTTGCGTGATGAAGAACTGGTTGATTTGATCGCTGCGTCAGGCGGCAAATGGATCTTCATCGGAATGGAGTCGCTCGACGCGGCGAATCTCTCGGATGTAAACAAAAGTTTTAATAAGCCGGAAGAATACGCTGCGGTCCTGAACCGGTTAGCCAAACGCGATATTTATGCGATCACTTCATTTATCATCGGGCTTGATAATGATACGGCGGGTGTTGCAGAACGTACTCTCCGGCAGATAGAAACGTGGCCCCCCGGACTGCCCGTCTTCAGCGCTCTCACTCCATTACCCGGTACGCCGCTGTATACCAGACTGGAAACTGAAGGCCGACTTACGCGTCCGCGGCACTGGTTAGACTTCGCTGCTTTCAAACTGGCCCATTCTCCGTTAAGAATCACTGTGTCCGAATCAGAGAAGGAGATCGATAAAGCATGGCGAATGTCGTACAGTCCTGAGCGCAACGAGAAAGTCGTTAACCAGTTGATACAAGAAAATCTTGATATCGGCGCTATGCACTTGCTGGCGAGACTTTGTTTTCGCGGCATTTATGTGCCACAGATGACGAAAAGGGCTTGGTTCAATTTGATCTTCCAAAACCGTCGATCGATTCTCAAGTTGTTACGAAACGGAATTGCAAAATACCGTGAGGTGCACGATCGACAAGCTGAAAAAGTCACAGCGCCGGCGATAAATTAGCCGAACGCATCTCATAAGCCGCTTCAATAAAGGTCCAATTTGATCCCGCTGGCTCAAGGCGGGACTTTCATCTGGCTCGGTCCGGGAAACCGATCAAGACCCAGCGCACGCAGCGGAATGAGGTCCAATTCAAACAATGTGGTATACTTCGGTCAGCATTTTATCAGTTCTTTAAAAACCACTCTCGACATCGGGATCTGCCCCCTGCCTCCTTGTGCCGTCTGTTTGTTTTTCAAACCTGACTATGCCACAGGATCCTGATGCACACAGCACTAAAACTGCAATTGAATAACCAGGAGCAAACGGATTTCTGTTTGCGCTGGTGTGTTTCGACGTCCCTTCGGGAGTACAAAGAATGAGCGAGAGCCCGCGGCAGATTGGACCAGGAGAAAGCTCACGATTCCGAGAAGTCGTGTTAGCCGGATTGAGAGCGAAGCAACTTTTACGCGGTTCAAAACCGCGGATTGAGCCGCATCCTGACAAGCACAAAAATACGACCATTGCAGTGGAAGAAGTCAGGCGAGGCTTGATTTCCTTTACGCAACTCGCTATGTCGCAGACTCACCAATCCACTAATAAAGACGCCGGCGAACCGATTCCGATAACCGCATCAGAGCATGATGCATTAAGGCAGCTTTAATGCTGGCGGGGGACCATGAACGGATTGCGTATATACATCAAGCCTGACTCCAGGGGTGGAGAAAATAGTGTTTTCTATAGCCAGCGTAGCCATGGTCCAATATATCGCTGGCATTATGAAGAACACCTTGACCGGTGGCACGTGGTCCGGGTAGAAGCGTTAGCCTCGTCTTCGAAAGAATTGTGCGCTGCCCGTTGGCATTCCGTTCCTCCGGGGCTCAAAGCGCAATTGAATGAACACTACGTTGAGTAGCGCGGCGAACGCTTTGATGGTACTCAGTATCTCAACCTCCTTGTGCAACGCTACAAGAACGAACTGAGAGAGAGTTGTTAGTCCCTGAAACTTATCTGCTACTCGAGGCAGGTAACAGGCGTAAGAAATTTGATAAAAAAGAGGGCCGATGCAGCAACTAAAAGAGAGAGGCATTTATACCTTACCCTCGGAACGAGAAGAGTTAGTGGCACATGCCGTCTTCCGCGGTGGCTACGTTCTCTACACACCCACAGACTGGGAATTCTTTGGGCCATACACCTACGAGTCCGATGGGTCCGGCAATATTCGGAGCGAGGGACAATCCACACGGTGGCATATAGACGACCTCGCCTATACAAATCGCACGGCGCGCTCGCGTTCCCGCGCCGGTGCTGCCCAAGCCCGTGCCCTCTCTGAATAAATTTCTCGAAGCGAGCGCGGTTTAGGTTAGCGGATAAGGACAGTTATAAACAGGCTGAGCAGGTGTTTAAGCCGGACTTAAAATCCTCATTCCGGCTTCTTACCTAGCGCTAGCAACGATACTAAGCACTCTCATGATGGTTTCTGTCGATCGCGAAAGCGGCCGCTGGAACTTCTCTCCGGCTTTGTCTTAAAATCTTCGTCACACAACTGTTTCGCGAGGCTTGCCCTTAGCAAAGGGCTCAGCGCGGACTGTTTGGTAACTTTGTCTAGCAGGTATGGAGCCTAACAGAGAAACCCCACAGCCTAACGCTACTGCGCCGCACGAGCAGCCGGCGATGCTGCGCATCACACTCTCCAGCATCAGCGATGCTGTAATTACTACCGATATCAAAGGGCTAGTCACGTTTCTGAATCCTGTGGCTCAGGTCTTAACAGGGTGGACACAAGCCGATGCTGTGGGACTTCCGCTCGAAAAAATTTTCAAAATCGTTAATGAAGAAACTCGCCACACAGTCGAAAATCCTGCGACCCGTGCGCTGCGTGAAGGTAAGGTCGTCGGTCTGGCAAATCACACGCTGCTCATCACGAACGATGGTACGGAAAAATCTATTGGCTATAGTGCGGCGCCAATTCATAACGCCAATGGCGAAGTCGTCGGAGCTGCGCTCGTCTTTAGAGATATTACCGAAAGTAGACTACAAGAGCAGTTACTGCAGGATACCGTCAACTATGCCGAAGCGATCCTGGCAACTTTGAGAGAGCCGTTCATCGTTCTTGACCATAACCTACGAATCAAAACGGCGAATCGAAGTTTCTATGAAACCTTCAAGGTGCCCCCGAGGGAAACAGAGGATAAATTTATCTATGACCTCGGCAATGGGCAGTGGGACCTACCTGAATTGAGGACGCTGCTAAAAGAGGTTCTTCGTAATGACCACCCTATCCATGATTTCGAAGTTGAACAAACTTTCCCCGCGATTGGACACAGAGTAATGCGGCTCAATGCCGCTCGGCTTGCATCAGTGAATAGTCAGCCTGATCTGATCCTTCTTGCCATTGAGGACATTACTGATCGTCATAATGCGGAAATCGCAATGAGAAACAGCGAGATGCGTTTTCGTCGCCTATTCGAGACAGCCAAGGACGGCATCCTCATACTCGAGTCCGATACCGGGAGGATCACTGACGCCAATCCTTTCATTTCGGAATTGCTGGACTATCCGACCAACGAGTTACTTGGCAAGGAACTTTGGCAGATAGGTCTCTTTCAAGACATTCAATCGAGCCAAGCCGCCTTTCGACAACTGCAAGAGCACGGCTACATTCGCTACCACAATTTACCACTGGTAACCAAAGCCGGGCGGAGGGTGGAAGTTGAGTTTGTCAGCAACGTCTATAACGTGAATCACCAGCCAGTGATTCAATGCAATATTCGCGATAACACGCAACATCACCAGTTAGAGCGCGCACAGGCGAAGCCGAAGCACTGGTAGACCTGCATCGCCGCAAAGACGAATTCCTGGCAATGCTGTCTCACGAACTTCGGAACCCGCTTGCCGCTATTACAAATGCGGTCGAGCTTTTGGGTCTGGACAGAGGTGAGACGATTCAACAGAAGGCCAGAACCATAATTCGACGCCAGGTTGGGAACCTGGTGGTCCTGGTAAATGATTTATTAGAAGTTTCACGCGTTCTCAGCGGCAGGATTCAACTTCATCAGGAAGAACTAGACCTGCGCGGCGTCGCGCAACAAGCGGTGGAAACCGCCCGCACGTTGATCGATGAACGGAAGCATCGATTGAATGTAGCGCTTCCGCAAGAACCCGCTTGGGTACTCGGCGATGCAGTTCGGCTTGAGGAAGTAATAGTTAACCTGCTTAGCAACGCCGCGAAATACACGCCGGAAGGCGGTCATATCCGGCTTACTATTGAAGAGGAACCCGATGAGGTTGTAATAAGCGTAAAGGATACCGGTGTGGGAATTGCGCCGGATTTACTACCTCATATTTTTGATCTCTTCACTCAGGCGCAAAGAACCCTGGATAGATCTCAGGGCGGATTGGGTGTTGGGTTGACCGTCGTGCGAAAGGTAATTGAGATGCATGGAGGAACAACCGAGGCGCATAGTTCCGGTTTAGGTCGAGGCAGCGAGTTCATCGTGCGTCTGCCCGCATTAAGATCGCCTGCACGACAAGCTAAGGTCCCCGCTGCAAAAGGGGCGCAACCTTTACAAACATGGCGTGTGCTCGTTGTAGATGACAATGCAGATTCCGCTGATTCTATTGCGGCTATATTGGAGGCATCCGGGCACGAGGTTCAAGTAGCCTACTCAGCTCAAAAGGCTTTGGAGATCGCTGTTGAATATCAGCCAGACATCACGCTGTTGGATATCGGTTTGCCCGATATCGATGGCTATCAGGTCGCAAAGCACCTGCGCCAGATTCCTGAACTAAGAGAAATGCGATTGATTGCGATTACGGGCTATGGACAAGAATCAGATCGAGAACGTTCTCGAGAAGCGGGTTTCGATGAGCACATGGTGAAGCCTGTGGAGTGGCGGAAACTTGAAGAGCTTTTAACATCGCTCATGAAACGGCCGCGTGGTTCTGAGTAAGTATAGCCACGGCGAGACGCTCAACGGAGGGAGTCACCTTACCCTTCCTTTCAACTATCCATGGGCGAACTCTCGGCGGCACCCTACCGGGTATGTGATATGCTGGGCGAGCAGACAACGACGTGCCGCAGCCTTCATACACACATCTTGGCGGATTGCGTGACGTCGAGAGTTTTCGCCGCTATCTCCTCGAACGTCAAATTAACATCCCTTGTGATAACCAACTGATCTCCGGCAGGACTTCACCGCTCGCACAGCCGATCGATATAGGTGGCACCAAAGTTGGCAATCGGATCGCTGCGCAACCCATGGAAGGATGGGACGGCACCGCCGAAGGAAGACCGACAGAACTGACGTTTCGCCGCTGGCAACGGTTCGGAGCCAGCGGCGCTAAACTCATCTGGGGATGCGAAGCAGTTGCAGTACGGCACGACGGCCGCGCCAATCCTAATCAGCTCCTTATTAACAAATACTCACGAGATGATTTGAGCCGGCTTCGAGAAAAACTTGTCACCGCTCACAAGCAAGCTACATGTTCCGATTCAGATCTCCTGATCGGTCTTCAACTCACTCACTCAGGTCGATATAGCCGACCGAATATGCACAATCGTCCTGAGCCGAAGATCGTGTATCACCATCCGATTCTGGATCGTCGTCTGAGTATCACTCCCGAATACCCGGTGCTGACGGATCAGGAATTGAAAGAAATAATCGCAGATTTCCATGACGCAGCCGTCGTCGCAGCGCAGGCTGGTTTTGACTTCGTCGACATCAAGCATTGCCACGGTTACCTGGGCCATGAACTTCTCAGCGCACACACGCGCGAAGGCGACTTCGGCGGTTCTTTTGAAAATCGCACGCGGTTCCTGCGTGACATTACGCACGCTGTCCGCGCTGCAAATCCGGCACTCTCGGTCGCAGTCCGGTTTTCCGCGTTCGATATG
Source organism: Pyrinomonadaceae bacterium (assembly GCA_044867025.1). Taxonomy (GTDB): domain Bacteria; phylum Acidobacteriota; class Blastocatellia; order Pyrinomonadales; family Pyrinomonadaceae; genus PSRF01. The sequence continues at coordinate 8,617 of JBIOUJ010000241.1, forward strand.
ATTCCCTTCCGCAAACCTGCTTTAGAAACGTACGGAACTCCGGAACCAATCGATGGCCTGCTTCCCTACCGTTGGGCGTTTGGCGTGAACGTAGACCATCCCCTCGAGCCAGATTTAAGCGAGCCGATCCAATTCCTTTCGTTGTTGCGCGATCTTGGAATCAAACTCATCAACGTGTCGGCAGGCAGCCCATACTACAATCCACACATCCAGCGACCGGCATTTTATCCTCCGTCCGATGGTTATGGTCCACCTGAGGATCCGCTCGAAGGAGTGGCTCGACAGATGCGAGTTACACGCGAGCTGAAACAACAGTTTCCCGAATTAATTTTTGTCGGGTCTGCCTACAGCTACCTTCAGGATTTTTTGCCCTATGTCGCACAAGCTGCAATACGAGAAGGATGGACCGACTTCGCCGGCCTCGGACGAATGATCCTGGCATATCCATCTATATTGTTGGATGTTATCCAGGGTCGAACCTTGCAACGCAAACTCGTATGCCGAACGTTCAGCGACTGCACGACCGCCCCGCGCGCCGGTTTACCATCCGGCTGTTATCCATTAGATCCACACTACAAGAACTCCGCTAACGCGGCGCAATTAAAGCAGCTCAAGACGACGAAAAGAACGAACCGCAAAGACAGATGAATATCGAACAGGTATTGAACCGAATACGCCCGCGTCGTCAGGTGAAAGGAATTGCCGCTGCATTACTTCCGTTTGAAGATAACGGAGCGATCGCCGTTGCAGCATTTCAAAAGCATTTACTGCGGACGCATTCCGCCGGCTTAACAAACGCCGTGAACATGGATACGGGTTACGTCAGTTACCTGTCTGAAGAGGAACAGCAACTGGTTTTGAAATGGACCCGCGCAGCGCTACCGGCGCAGACAAAGTTTGTCGCGGGTGCGTACGTCGAGCGGCTTGATGGCGACATCGTTGGACTCTATCGCAGAAAAATTGACGAGATCGTCGCGCACGGCGGGACCCCGATAATCATTCAAACCGCGCGACTGCATCATCAATCAGCAAGCGAAAAGATCAAGTGTTACCAGGAGATTTGTCGTGGTTACGATGAAGTGCTTGGTTTTGAGCTTTCGCCTGTTTTTGCGGCCAACGGTGAGATCTTCGACGACGAAACGATCCGAGGGCTCATGCACATCCCGGAGCTTACGGGCTTAAAACACTCCTCGCTCGATCGAATGAAGGAATTAGAGCGGCTGGCCTTGCGCGATGAGGTACGTCCGGAGTTCACGATTTACACTGGAAACGATCTGGCCATCGATATGATCGAGTACGGTTCCGATTACCTGCTCGGGCTTGCGACTTTTACTCCCGAAAAATTTGCTGAGCGCGACCGCCTTTGGGAAACAGGCGATCCTGCCTACTACCCACTCTCCGACGCATTGCAACACCTTGGCTGTGTCGCGTTTCGTCCGCCTGTGCCAGCCTATAAACATTCGGCAGCAATCTTTTTAAACTTAACCGGTCAGGTGCCATCCGATAAAGCACACGTGAAGAATCCGACTCGACCCGCGTGGGAGCGGGAGATCATGCGCGACTGCGCTCAGCGGTTAAAGTTGAATTAACTGCGGCGCGATTGCGCCATAGTCCTCTCGTGAAATCCGGAAACTTCACCGGCATACTTCCCTTCGCCACTGAAATTTGACTGAGTGGACCAGGCACACTCCACGCTGCCGCGTCGTAGACGTCCATGTCAGGCTCGAGTCCTTCACGCATGCACTGGATCAATCGATAACACATGAGGTAATCCATTCCGCCGTGGCCACCGAGCTTGCGGGCCATCTCGCCCTGTTTCTTCCAGAGCGGCGATTCAAACTGCTCTTTATACTTATCGAGCGACGTCCACGTGTGACCACCTGCTTGTCCTTCAATAAAAATGCGCGGAGGATAATCGCGGAAAATCCCTTTCGTACCCTGGATCAGGTTTATGCGATCGTATGGGCGGGGCGTACTGACGTTGTGCTGCAACATGATCGTCCGCCCTTTCGCCGTCTTGATGATGCTGGTGTTGTAGTCACCTGTTTTGTAGATCTCTTTCCACTTCGGGTCTCCCGGCGGTACGTGATCTTTCCGGTAAGCTTCCAAACCAAGATGCGTCGAGCTCATCGATACGATGTGGTCGAAGCGGTCGCCACGGTTGATGTCCATGTATTGCGCCATTGGTCCAAGTCCGTGGGTCGGATATAAGTTGCTGTCACGGAGAGTATGATGCCGGCGGCGCCACAGTCCCTCGTCTTTGTTCTCAAACAAGATCTCGCGCAGATCGTGGTTGTAAGCGCATTCACCGTGTACAAGATCTCCAAACAGACCGGCGCGCACCATGTTCAGAACTGTAGTTTCTGAATCGTCGTAACAACAATTCTCCATAATCAGACAATGATGGCGCGCACGTTCAGAAGCGTCAACAATGTTCCAACAATCTTCGAGAGAGTAGGCTGCCGGCACTTCAGTACCCGCGTGCTTTCCTGCTCTCAAAGCAGCGAGCACCTGGGGAACATGCCATTCCCACGGCGTGGCAATATAGACGAAGTCGAGATCATCTCGGGCGACGAGTCGTTCAAAGTCCCGTTCTCCGCCGGCGTAAATGCCCGGCGTCTGCTGACCAGCCTTCTCGATCATTTGAGCCGCACGCGTGCACTTCTCTTTGACAACATCACAGACGGCATTGACCACTACCTTATCAACAGCAAGAAATTCTCGGAGCACCTCCGTGCCACGGAGACCAACACCGATGATTCCAATACGGACCACATCGTGAGGTTCGAACCGGACGCCGATCATCGTTCGCTGCTGCGCACGACGAGCTTGTACCGCTTCCTCTTCGGACGAATACGCCTCAGCAACACTCGACGCGGCGACTCCTATGCCCGCGAGACCGGCGGCTTTCAGCAAGTCGCGGCGCGACAGCGTACCCTCTACTTCAGGTTTACTATCCTCCATGATGCACCTCATCTTTGTAGCTGTTTTCTGCCAATATCTTTTATACGTTCGTCAGGCCACTTCTCGAGATAACTATATTCAGGATGGTTGGGTCTGCCTTTACACGGATTACGAGCCGCGTTGTAACAGCAGATCAGCGACCAACGCGGATTAGGACTGCGATTCGCGTCTGAGCGGTGCAACAGATTCGCATGAAAGAACAGAGCGCTGCCGGGCTCCATCTCGCAGTAAACAAGTTCCAGATGCTTTAGAGCTTCGTTGACGCGGTCCATATCTGCGCCCGTCTGATCGCCAGTCTTGTTGTGGTCTATCCGTCCCATGAGATGCGAGCCTCTAATCACCTGAAGACAGCCATTTTCTCTATTCGCGCGATCGACGGCTATCAAACAACTCGCCATGTAAGGAAAAAGACAATGATTCGAATACCAGTAACCGTAGTCCTGGTGCCATTCCCATGAGCCGCCGACGAACGGCTCTTTCAACATCATCTTATGGTGATAATGATAGACTTCTCCTCCGAGTAGCTGTTCGAGCGGTTCAACGATACGTAAACAGCGAACGAACGCGCTGTAGATGTCGTCTTCCAGGACGTCCGTCAACCACAGTGTACTCGTACCGGCATGTGCATCACGACGCTCCAAAGCTTCGCGCTCGAGTCGCTGGTCGTTTTTAGCGACAGTGATCAGCAGATCCATCTCTTCGGCGTCGAATAGATCGCGCTTCATGAGATAACCATCACGATTGAATTGAGCGATTTCCTGCTCGCTTAGTTTAGTCATCTGAGACTTAAGCGGCCACTTCTTCTGCTGATGCAAAAGGCCACTGCTTAGTTTGGAGCGACCAAATCAGGAAACATGCGAACCCTAATACGAGCGTACCCAAACCGAAGGCAATAATCTTCCAATCCGTAGTCGCAAACACAAACATCCAACCAAAGAGTGCCACCAGATTTGGTAAAGGATACAGCCAGATTCGATAAGGACGTTTTAGCTCCGGCTCGTTTCGACGCAACAATGTTACGGCGACAATCTGACCAATGAACTGTATGAGAATACGCGTCGTGATCAGCGCGTCGATCACGATACCAAGCGAAAAGAAACTGCAGATCATTGCGATTACACCGAGCACGACGAGGGAAACATAAGGAAAATTTTTTCGCGGATGGAGCCGTCCGAAGATCTTGAAGAAATAACCATCGATGGCCGCTGCATAAGGCACCCGCGAGTAGCCAAGCAGTAGAGCAAACACCGAACCGAATGCGGTCCAAAGCACCATCGCGGTAAATAAAGTTGCGATGCGGCCACCGTAAATGCGCTCTATGAAAATCGAGACGATGAAACTTGATTGCGGATGCTGGTCGGCAGGGACAAACTCGCGCCACGGCACCACGCCTATCACTGAAAAGTTTATGGCGATATAGATCAGCGCCACTGCGATCACGCTGATGATGACTGAGCGGGGGACAGTACGTCCTGGGTTTTTAACCTCGTCACCGATGTAACAAATGTCGTAATAGCCGAGATAGTCGAAAATGCCGATCCGGGTCGCCGCGCCCAGACCTAAAAAGAAGCCGAGTGAAAAGTTGAATGCACCTGGCGGGAAGTCAAAAGCAATCGCTGAATTGAAATTGAAAACGCCCGTGACGATCACCGCGAGCGTCGTCAGGATCGTGCCAATCCACAAACTGATCGTTAACTTACCGATGAACGTGATGCGGCGATAGAGGAGTGTGATATTTAGAAGTCCCAGCGCCACAATCACGGCGAGAGATTGAGCCCGGCCCATATCCTTCCAAATGTAACCGAGATACTGCGTGAAGCCGATGTAACCGGAAGCAATCTCTAACGGGCCGCTCAGAATGAACTGCCAGATGAACAAAAAACCCATGAGCCGTCCAAACGTTTCGCGTCCAAAACCCTCGCGGAGGTAAACGTACGAGCCACCGGAACCCGGCATCGCGGCGCCGAGCTCACTCCAAATCATACCGTCCGAAATCGTTATTACCAGCGCGATCAGCCAACCGAGCATCGCCTGTGGCCCACCGAGAGTGGAGAGCAGCAGCGGGATCGTGATGAACGGGCCGATGCCGATCATGTTGGTCATGTTCAGCGCTGTTGCTTCCAGCAATCCAAAACGCCGCAACAGGTGCAGTGCTTCCGGAGTCTTTTCCTGGTTTGAACGATCACCGTTCATTTTGTTTCTATAGAGCGAGCGCCGAATTTAGCCACAAAGAGGCACAAAAGGCACAAAATCAGCGGTGCCTATTTGAGCTTTTTGTGCCTTTTGTGGCAAAAAATTCTTTTGCGGCAAAGCCAGCGAAACTCCTCTTCCCTTTACCTGCGAACGCGCGGTCGCCATCCACGTCTCGTAACTCGTCCCTGTTCCACCGGCGAGTTTCGGATCAGCGTTGCTGAACCCAGGTTCCCGATTCGGATCCGCGAGACCACCCATCGGAACCTCGCGTCCATTGTTGAAAAAGGTGTTGTCGCGATGATCGAAATTACTGACTTTTACGCCTGCGCCCGTCACCTGATAAAGCATCGTCTCGTCAACGACGCCTGAGAGTATGAAGATGTTGTTCTTGACGGTGAGATTTTCTGTTTGCGTCAACCGCGCGGAGCGTGCGCAACCCTTTGCGGGGCTATCAACCTCATTGCCGGGCCGAACCAACAGCACGCCACGCTCGCCAATGCCGACGAAGGTGTTGTTTTCAATGCGAGCGTTATTTGCCGCCCAGATAGAAACAGGTTCCACTGGTCGTTCACCGGGACGCGTAGAAACCACGAGGTTGTTTCGGGCAGTCATGTCGTACGATTCAAACCTTACAAACGAGCAGGGATCGCCAAAGTGTCCGTCAATAAATAAATTCGGATCCGTTGAGCCGCCCGCGAATGCCGCTCCCGAGTTATCTACGAACACGTTTCTCTCAATCAGCACTCGCCTTCCGCCTCCTTTGGAAACGACGCCGCGATGGCAGTTGCGAATAAGATTCCGCCTCACGATCACGTCGTCCACGCAAGGAAGGTCAATCGCCGGTTTACGTTGATAGTTCTTCCCATCAAACAGCTCGTTGTCTTCAACCGTGATGTGGTGCGACTGGTTGAATTTGATCAGGTACAGACGATCGTCGTCCTGTAGCGGGTCGTAAGAAGACGTGCAGCCGCCGGGCGGGCATTCGTAATGCACTTTGCAGTTGCGAATCGTGATGTAGCTGGTCCAAAGATTCCGCTCGTACCAGGCAGACGTATAACCACCAGGCGGATCGTTTGTCTTTACACGATTGAAGGAATCTTCGGGTTCATAAACACTATCGCCGTGAATTCCGTTGCGACGCGAATTCAATTTCTTTCCTGAGACATCTCGATAGTATGGATTCGGAAAGATGTCGAACCCATCGATCACGATACCCTGCGCGAGATGAAACCGAAGGTGATCGATGATTACGCCGTGTTTCGATTCAGCCCGAATCGTCAGAGGATTCCGCGGATCGTAGCGATAGATACCGGTTGTGTCAGCACGTACAGCAACAGAAGGATGCGGATCTTCTTTTGACAGCTCATCCGCGAGTGTGAGTGTTAAGTTTAGTCCGCCCCATCGTGACGAGGCGCCGGCCTTGCGATAGTCGCCATTCTTCGCAACGATCGCATCGCCACTCGCAACATGTTGGAGCGCGACTCGCCACGATTTGAAAGGGCGTTCGTAACTCCCGTCCGCAGAACGGGTGTCTGCACTGAGCAGATCTACATAAACAGTTTTTGCCGCAACCTGCGCGGAGACCGCCAATAACAGGAGTAACTGAATGAAGGAATAACAGCAGAGTCTGCTTCTCATCTGCTGCTCTCGCCTTCGGCTCGTTGCCAGATCCCGTTGAGCATGACCCGCTTAATCCGGCGCATGTTACTGATGTCTTTCGACGGATCACCTTCGACCAGGACCAGATCTGCCAGCTTACCTGCTTCAACGCTGCCGAGACGATCCGCGATGTGAAAGTAACGAGCGTTTTCCATCGTTCCTGCAACGAGCGCTTCCATCGGCGTCAGGCCCGATTCGACGAGCAGCTCGAGCTCGCGTTGATAGGCCCAGCCTCGCTTTGCATGCGGCACATCCGAGTGCGAGCCGACGACGATCTTCGCTCCAGCCTTTTTGGCCAGTCCGACAAACGCTTCCATCTGTTTGAATGCATGAACGTGAAGATCTTTTGTGTCCTTGTCTCCACGCTGCCTTTCGAAGACAGCAAGTGTGGGCGAAACCACCACGTGATGGTCCACGATCAACTTGAAGAGCGATGCGGCTTGTGGTGTATTCAGGTTTATCGAGTTCCAGACCTGGTAGCGTCCTTCTCGCCTGGCGTTGTTGTCGGCCAATACTGATTGCCGGTATTTTTCCGCATCGCGGAGTGGGAGTAACGCGGTTCCGAAAGATGTGGCATGCTCGATGCCATCAATGCCGGCGCGGATCGCGTCGCGTGCATCGACGATCTCCAGATGGCCCATCACCGGAACACCTCGCGCGTGTGCAGTTTCAATTGCGACTTTCACCAGCGTGAGCGGCAAGCGGTAATAGACCTTGATCGCGGAAGCACCATCATCTACGAAGCGATTCACGGCCAGACGCGTCTCTTCTGCGTCGCGAACAATGAAGGAGTCCGCGGGATAAGCAGCCGGCGGTGAATCGAGGTGCGGTCCGCAGAGAAACAGACGCGGAACGGGGGCTGCGGCTTTCCGAGCTGCGTCGTACGCTTCTATCCACTGTCCCGGATCGCGCAATGAGGTCACGCCATGAGAAAGGTAAAGCGCCGGCAATGGATCGTCACCGTCGATGTGGAAGTGCGCATCGATCAAGCCCGGTAAAAGCGTGAGGCCTTTTGCGTCGATCACTTCAGCGCCCGGCGGAATTTTCACCGCACCTTGCTTGCCCACCGCGACGATCCGATCGCCGCGAACGACGACAACGGAATCTGCAACAACAGGTCCACCGCGTCCGTCGATCAAACCAGCACCGACGATCGCGATCACAGAGCTTGCTGAAGCCTGTGCAACTTTGTTGACCTCGCGCAGTGACGACTTCATTACGTCACGGCGTTGTGCTTGTCCGAGAGCACAGAATGTAACGATGAGTATGGCTGAAAGATAAAGTCTCATGCAGTAGGAATTAACGTGTCGCAAGCATACGGAGCCGAAGCCGTCCGTCTTTCTGTCCTTTGAATGGCACATACATGACGCCCGATTCATTAGCCGTGGCAGTGAAGGTCCCCGCGGGAACGCCGTTGAATAAACCGCCACGCCAGTTTGCCCGGCCGCCAGTCATTTGCAGTTCATATTTTGCGTGTGGCTTCAGACCGCTGATCAGCAGGTTAGCCGTCTCGACATTCGGAATCGTTGCTTCAGCGTCCGCAACAAAACCCTCGCCTGTCGCAAACAACGTAACCGTGGCACCTTCGACGAGAGCGCCAATCAAGTTTGAGCCATCAACCAGCTCGACTTTCGGTGCGCGCGGATCGCCCTTGTCGCCGATCTCGAGGACGTGCAGAAAAAAGTCTTCTTTCTCTGGTTTCGCTGGTGAAACTTCGACACGCCACGCGGCAGGCACGACCGCACGAGTATTCGAAGGCAACAACTTTTCAAAGTCATCGCCCCAGAACGTCTTCCACATCTTTCGCAAGTATGGGTCTGTAGGCAGTGGACCACCTGCGGCCGGATCGAGAGGCCAGTTCTTTCCGGAACCCCACGCACCACCGAACTCATCACCCGGCGTCCAAAACTCCCAACCTGGTCCACCACGCGCGATCACTTCCCGTTCGCGAGGCAGCAAAGAGTGGACGCGCAATCGCCCGCCGCCATCTTCGTAGGTGAAAGTCGCGGCGTTTGCATAACCAGTACCACCATGGCCGACATCATTTCCTCTTTCAATCGCACTAAATGAGGGCTTCCCGACGCCGTGTAACAACCACACCTTCTTCAAACTCGGATCGGTAGTCCGCACGCGATCGAAAACAACGAGTACGTTGTTTGTCGGCGTGTACGCGACCTCGCGAGTGAAGCGCTCCATCTTCGAAGGCTGGTACGCATTCGTTGCATTGCCACGCGCGTAGACGTATGACCCTTCGTTGAGATCCGTAACTTCCATGTGCCCGGTGGCCCACAAGTCACGCGTGCGCTCGAAATCTTCCCGGCTTCGGACCGTGTTCCAGTAGCGCGACGAATCCATTCGCTGGCCGCCGTCGTTTGCCGCGGGCCAAAGATTTTCGGCCCAGAAAAACTTCTCGCCCGGCTGGTAAACGAGCATCGAGTTGTGGGCAATCGTGCGCCGGTAGTAGTTCAGGTAATGAGGACTTTCCGTGTCGGTGTAGTCTGCGCCGCTTTCAGTCGCCAAATAACCTTTGTGATAGATGACGAAATGGTTCTGGTCCAGATGGTCGTGTTTCGCGAGGTACGGACCTGAGTTGAACTGTATCCACGTGGAATCGGGACCAAAGCCATCGCGCATGATGAGATGACCGATGCCGCGAAAAAAGTATGAACGCGGAATTTCTGCACTCGTGCTATCGGCTGGATTTCGTGGAATTACATTTGGATCGTCCCAGAGAAACTGGGTTATTGCGACGCGCCATTTCGGTTGCGCAGGCCAGCCACTCCGGCGCAACAGCCATGCGGCGTACGGATCCTTGAAACGGTTGATCGCATAACCGAAACAGATATTGTCTTCCCATTGTAAGTACGGAAATTCGTTATCGTCGTCGCGCGCTGTGGTGCCGTCAGGCAAAACTTTGTAGAGATACGTGTCGGTGTAATGGTGAAAGAGGGGGTAACGCAGCGCCGGGTCGCTGTTAGCTGTAGTGCGTAGCAACTCCGCCATCATTGCGAGCGGCGCAAAGGTAATGCGCTGGTAGTCCATCGACTCGTGATAGCCGCCATCAGGAGTGATGAAGTTTGTGAGGTCGAGAATGTGATCGAGCACCGCGCGTGCATGTTTTCGCATTGGCGCAGCACGAGATTCAACCGCTGGATGGCCCTCAATCGCGGTCAACGCGAAAAGTGCGAGCGTTAAGTAACGAACGGTGTAGTTGTGATACATCGCAAGCTGAACTTCTTTCAGCGACTGGTCCTGCAACATTTTTTCTGCTGCACGTAAAAGCTCGACTGCGACGCGATCCTTCAGCTCGTTATCGAAACCGGGATACTCATAAAGCCAATCAAACGTCAGTGACCATTTGACGTATTCCGGATAAGTGCGTGATCCGACCTGTTCGGGCGTGTGAGTCTCGCGGATTTTTTGAACGGCGCGTTTCGCAAATGTTTCGTCACCGGTGAGCAGGTAGCTCAAGGCCCAGCCATCCATATCGTCGGGCGGACGAGCACCAGCTTCGTACCTCGCGCGCAAAACTTTGAAACCCGTGAGTGAATCGTTCTCTCCGATCAACATGCGCGGGCGCGTAATTGAACTGGTTTGCGCGCAAGTCAGCGGCGCCCAGAAGCAAAGACAACAAGCGAGTATGAATATCCCCTTCATCGAATCCGTCTATCGCGTCCCTTCAGCTTTGTCGCCGCGCGCGCCCGCCAGGTACTTCAGCCACTCCTTCGCCATCAAACGGTGATACGGCTCCGTCATGTGAATGCCGTCGAGGCAGATGAACTTCGACCGCTCCGGCGAGCTTGCAAGGATGCTGCCAACTTCAATGACTTCAATACCAGCCTCTGCGGCAGTCCTGCGTGCGCGTTCCACTGTGCCGGGTGTGACTGCTGCGGGATCGTGTACCTCGTCAAACATGTAGGTCTTGATCCCGGCGCCGCTCAGGCCCTGGCCAATCTGCTTCAGCGCCTCGTAATCTTCATCAGTTCGCGTCATTACCACGAGCATGACTTTGTCAGGCTTCCAGGCGAGCACGTCTTTATAGAAACGTTTCTGTGCGCGCGAAGCAGTTAAACCACCCGCCGCATACTGCCTGAACTCGACCTTCGGATTCTCACGACGAAACACGTCGATGACGATAGGGACGAAACTCGACGGTGAAGACCAGTGCAATCCCATTGTGAATGAGTGACCTACCACAGCGATCCGCTGAGTTGACAAGGCGCGTAGTCTGGCAGCGAGTGATTTCACATCCGGTTCCTTCAGCAACTCCGCCGCCAGCACGCGCTCATCGCGAATGTGCAGATTCTTTTCACCCCAGTTCCAGATTTTCCTGCCCGCTATCTGCCATTGAGCCGCGCTCGTACCAACGGGCGCTTCGCACGACTGTCCTTCGAGCTTGCGACCCGTAGTTAGAAGGTCTGCGTCTGTTCCCGGTAAGTTGAACTGGCCCACGTAAACTGGCAAGCCAAGGGCGATGTGGAAGGCAAACTGTTCCTGCAAGCGATCGCCATCGCGCTCCACTTCGAGAACTGTTTGATAGAGACTCGCCACTGCACGGATTTCTACCTCGCCGGCTTTGGTGTTCTGTCGTAAGTAACGCGTGAAGACATTTACAGGAGCGTTGTCGGGGATCTTCAGACCTGAACTCAGGATTGGTTCGAGGTCTGCGGCTGGATCGAACGCGCTTTCACGACCGTTGGCCCACAGCTTTACTTGTTTGAGATCCGATTTAAGCAATTTCGCCTGATGCTCGGCCAGACCACTCAGCGCGCCTTCAGACAGTTCCCCTGCTGAAAAGCATGCCTGCCCCTTTCCTGAGGTCTCCGCGAGCAGCACCTGAAACGCATGAACGGCGATGATGTTAGCTTCGACGAGTTGCGCGAGCCGCGCCTGGGAGTGCTCTGTGCTCTGCGCCCGAGGTGCGTAGCTCACCGCGAATGCCAGGAGCACTGCAATCAGTGAAAATCGTGTTTTGGTTCTACTCTTCATCCGTGTTGCCAGGTCGCGAGCATGTGTCTGTACATTCGCGTCGCCAGTTCCACTTGTTCGATTTCGACGAATTCGTTAGCGGTGTGGGCTTGCGCGATGTTCCCTGGACCACACACAACCGTCTGAATCCCTGCGCGCGCCAGCTTGCTACCGTCCGTGCCGTAATTCGCTCCGGCCACTTCCCTTTCGAACCTGAGCGTCTCTTGCTGCGAACGCGCTAACCCCGCGACGACCTCGGCGTCGGGCGCAGTCTCCAGCGGTGGGTCAGTCAGGTATGGGTCTTCAAAATCGAGCTGCACTGATCCCGCGAGCCTCTCGCGCAGAAACTGTTCGCAGTTCTGAAGTTTCTGCTGACCATCTTCACCAGGCAATAGACGACATTCCACTTCGAGAATGCATTTATCAGGAACGATGTTCACTGCATGGCCGCCCGCCACTTTGCCGACGTTCAGTGTTGAGTGACCCAACAACTGATGCGGCTGCTGCTTCGCCATCTCCTGGGCATACTCCTCTAAGGCGAGCGCCACCCGCGCTGCGTCATAGACGGCGTTTCGGCCCAATTCCGGGGTCGCGCCGTGAGCACTCACACCATGAACGTTGATCCGCCAACGAACGATCCCCTTATGCGCGATGACACGTCGCAGCTCCGTCGGCTCACCAACAACACAGGCGGAAACAGGCCACGAGTCTTCAATCAATTTCCATGATCCCGAAAACGCAAACTCTTCATCCGCCATCGCCGCAAATACCACCGGTGCATGACGGTCAGACTGATTCGCATAATCGATAACTGCCGCCAGCATCGCCGCAATCGAGGCCTTCGCATCGCAAGAGCCGCGTCCAAACACGCAACCATTCTTCGTGACGGGATCGAATGGCTCGATCGACATGTTATCGACGGGCACCGTATCCATGTGCGAGTTCAGCATCAGACCATTCCGTTCGCTTCCGGTTGCATGAACGATCCCGATCACGTTGTCCCGACCTTCAGCAACCTGCTGACGTTTGCAATCGATTCTGGCGCGCGAAAGCATCGTTTCGATGAAGTTCGCCATTCCTCTTTCGACAAACTCACCACTATTCGCCCGCATCGGGTTCACACTCGGGATCGCGATCATGTCGCGCAGGAGTTGGAGAACGGTTGTCATTAGTTCCGTGCTGCACCCACAGTTGAACTGAGACCGCGTTTTAGTTCGGCAAGTTGGGACAGTGCGAGCTCGTTTTGCGGATCGAGCTTTAGCGCGCGCTCGAGCGCGACACGTGCTTCTTCGTTTCGACCGAGAGCTTTCAACGCCGCGCCGGCGAGTACGAATCGAATCGCGCCAGTTGCAGGCCACGATTCCGCGTTGAGCATTTTTTGATCGTCGTTCAGTAGCGCGAGGCGTTCGTACAGTTTTCGCGCTTCAGCCTTGCGGCCTACATGGTCCAGTGCGACAGCCTTGTAATAGTAATGTTCAGACCACGGCTCTTCTGGTTGAGAAGGCGGGTTCAATTCTTCAGTTGCAGCCCGTTGCCACCAATGCTCGGCTTTAGCAGGTTTCCCGCCAGCCTCGTACTCGCGCGCGGCTGCGACGTAGTACTGCGCCTGCGACTGCATCGCGGGCCGGCCGACACCAAAGTTGCGCGGAAACTCAGTCACTGCCGCAAACTCAGCGGCCGCTTTCAAATGATCGGCAGCTTCGCGATATTTGCGAGCCAAACCAAGATGTGCTTTGCGATAAAGTCCGAGCGCGGCATCCTCGCCCTCGCCTGATGTGAAAGTGGTCTTGGCGAGTAACGCGGCGGCCTCTGAAAACCGGCCGGCATCGATGTAAGCGGCAGCCAGCGACTGAACCACTGGCGACTGAGAGAGTACAGAAGCCGGAGCACCTTCCAACAATTTGATGCGACGCTCAGTTGCCCCCATCTCGGCAAGTAACTTGTCGAACTCTACATAAAGACGAAAGTCAGTTGCCGACACGTTGATTGCTCGCTGGTACTGGGCTGCGGCTTCGTCTCTAGATTGCGATACGAACCATAACGCTCGTGCGTAGTTTCGTTGCGCTACCGTGTTCGCGAGATCCAGCCTTACGGCTTCTCGCCACGCAGTGAGTGCTTCTTTATCGCGATTTTTCGAGGCCAGAACGTTGCCGAAATAGTAAGCAGCGCGGCCATCATTAGGATTAGCAGCGAGCGCCGCGCGCAGCACATCGAGCTCTTCAACGCGATGGGGAAACACGAACGCCGGCTCACCTTTCATCCCTAACGCAAATTGATTTCGCGCGCGCTCGCGGTCGCCGGCTTGCCCGTACAAATATCCGAGTGTGTAAAACAGCATCGGGTGAATGCGGCTCTTATCCACCGCGAGGATTCCGGATGGACCATTTTTGATTGCATCGTCGAGGACATCTATAGCCTCTCGACGACGGCCGATAGCGACATAGTCAAAAGCAAGTTCGAGTACGGCGTCCGGCTCACGTGACAGCAGATGTCGCAGTTGATCGGCGGCAAGCTTTTCGTTTTTAGCATTACCCGCAGCCTTATTGATCAAATACTGTTCGCGAAGCGCGAAGTAATCTATTGGTAACTCGTTCACTACCTGATTGATTCGCGTAAGCGCCGGTTGCAGCTTTCCGTCTAAACGTTCCGCGACTGCTAAAACTGTGCGTGCCTTCAAATCGCGTGGATCGAGTATTACCGCCTGTTGCAGGTGCTCGAGTGCCGCTTTTGTGTCACCTCGTGCCAGGGCAATCTCACCGAGCACATAGCGCGCCGGCGATTCCCGGTAACCCGAGCGCACCAGCCACAGCAAATGATCCTCAGCTTCGGAAGTTTGACCCAACGCACGCTGCACGAGCGCGAGGTAATAATGAGCGTCGCCTGCATCTTTGTTGCGCACGAGCGCTGTTTCCAGATGTTTCTTAGCGACTTCGTACTCGCCGCTTCTATAAAAGGACAGACCGAGACCGATGTGCGCAGGCGCGAAACCGGGATCGCGTTGCAAAGCTTCGAGGTAAGCCGCCCGCGCTTCGCGTTCCTTACTCTTCTTGTCGAAGGCCAGACCTTCAACGTAGCTCTGTTCGGCGCTGGTGGAATTCTTTGGATCGGGAATCGGACGCGTGGCGGGTTTGAAGTCGGGATTGTTATCGACAGGCGAATCCGTTCGATACCAGAGCAGTACGCGCCCATCCTGGCTCTTGAGTATCAACTCGAGCGGTTGACCCGGAGCAGGAACTTCGATCGTCGTCGTATAAATCTTCGCTGGTTCCAGATCCACACGTCCTGCGTGTATCTGTTTCTCACCATTTACCAACGTGAGCTCAACTTGATCGAATCGTTGATTTGCCGCAACTGAAATGTGCGCACCACTTCCCTGCAAGTCGATCCTGACCGCTGCGTCTCGCGTCGCTTCATTCCACGCGCCTCCCATCTGGCCCACGCCATACCAGTACTCGAAAAAATGTTCGACACGGTGCGGCGCAATGAACTGGTGCTCCATCTGAGTTTCAAAACGGCCGCCTTGAAACTCGACGTACTGCCCACCCCCGTCAGTCAGCTTATCGATCCAGATGTCGCCGTTATCATCCGTGCCCCACGTCCACGTCTTCTTGCCGGGAAGCTCGCGATGATCCGCGACATGGACCACACCCCAATCTGACTTCTCGTAATAGATCCCGAAATAGTCTCGCTTGGAATCGCGTGCAAACAGCGAGAGGAAGTTTGGCACTTCACTAAACCGGCCGATATCAACGCCCTTTTCGATTGGAAACTTGAACACCGGCCAGAACGCGTGCGGATACGCTTCGCGCATCGGATAGTTGAAACGTAAGTCAGGCGCCGCCGGCGCACCTGCCGTGGACCAATACCAGTAGCGGCCTGGTACTGCACGACGGTTGTTCAACGTGACTTCCGATTCGAGCACTCGCGTCCCCGGACGTAACCGCAGAATCACTTGCCACTGCATTCCCTGCACACGCTCTGTGTCGCCAACAGCAACCGCAGCACTGCCGTCAGGCTCGGTGCGAATCACATAGTCGATGGGAGCGACGGTGGTAAGCGTATGCCCGTCCGGAAAGTTCCACTCGATCCCGCCGGAAACCCACGCACCACGTAAGGCCACCATCGCGTACTTCATCACTGGATTGGAGTAAATGATGTCCCGCTTGAGTGTCTTGTCGAAGATCTGATAGACATGTCCACCGAGTTCCGGAAGTACTGTCACCTTCAGATACTCGTTCTCGAGATAGACGGCCTTCCAGGACTTATTAGTTTTCTGAGTGCCGAGCGAATCGAGGAACGGATAGGGATAAACAGGTCGCCATTTGCGTCGCTGCCAATCGAGCAATGCGGGATATGGATTCGGCGGATTTAGTTCGTAGGTGGGAATGACCAGCGGCGCCTCCCAAACGCGCGGCGTGTCTTTTGCAACCTGTCCGCTCGCCGCGGTTACGAATAACAAAATGCAAATGAATGGCAACAAGAAACGTCTCATAGGCTGAATCTTTCCACTGCCGTCGTATATCGCTCGACTTTTTCGCGGTCCACCTTGAACCCCGTACCTGGACCATCAGGCACTTCAATGAGTCCGTTCTGATCGATCGTGATCGCAGGTTCGACAATGTCGTCCACGTACCAACGTGACGATGCTTCGATATCAGTGGGAAACGAAAACGCGCTATGCATCGCGAGATGTAGCGCCTGTGCTGAGGCGATTCCCAGCTCAGGCATGGTGCCGACCCAACATCGGAGGCCGGCGGCACAAGCCGCTTTCAGCATCAACAACGCTTCGCTTAAACCACCAACACGCTGCACCTTGATGTTTATGATTCTGGCTGCCCTCTGCTTGATCAACTGGTCCAAAGTGGCCAATGATTCCGCGGACTCATCCGCGCACAAAGGCGTGCTCAACTGCGTCTGCAGCTCCGCCGCCTCTTCCATCGCATCCGCTGCGAGTGGCTGCTCAATCATCATCAGATCAAGCCCATCCAACTCACGGAATACGTGCGAATCATCGATTGTGTACGCAGCATTCGCATCGACCATCAACGGCAATTGCGGAAACCGGGCTCGTACGGCGGCGACCGGCTCGACGTCCCAGCCGGGTTGTATTTTAATTTTCACGCGTTGATAACCTTCGGAAACGTAGCGACGAACGCGCTCAATCAACTCGTCAATCGTTTCGAAGATCCCGATTGCGACGCCCGACGGAACCGGACGTCGTTCAATTCCGAACAGTTCATACAAAGCGCGCCGTTGAGCGTTTGCGTAAGCATCCCACAACGCTCCTTCTACTCCTGCTTTGGCGAATTGATCTGCTTGCTGTTCGCGCAGGAACTCAAAGAACGTTGCGGGATGGACTTCTCCGGCGGACAACAGTGCCGGCGCGATTTGCTCCCGCAGCACCGTCCACGAACTGTCTGGAGTTGCGGCCGAGTAAAACGACCCTGACATGGGTGACGCTTCTCCCCAGCCCACAATTCCTTCCTCTGTTGCTAGCTCGATCAAGATCGCGTCTTTTTCCGCCACGACGCCATTGCTGATGCGAAAGGGCTCAACAAACGGCACCCGCACCCGGTGCAATGCGACACTCCTAACGGCGATCGACTCACTCATGTCATTGTCGCCAACATTTCGGCCGTCACGCGGTTGAGCGGCGGCAGTCCATTGGCAAACCGAATCACTTCTTCGACCGCAATCGCTCCGATTTCACGACGCATCTCTATGCCGCCCGCAGCAATATGCGGAGTCAGGATTACGTTCGGTAATTTGCGCAGCTCGTGATCTGCCGGAAGCGGTTCCAACGGATCCGTAACATCGAGGGCGGCAGTGATTCGCTTCTTTCGTAGCTCCTCGAGCAACGCTTCAAGGTCGATCAATCCGCCGCGCGCGACATTGATAAGGTGCGAACCATTGCGCAGCAACGACAAGCGACGTCTGTCAAACATTCCTCGGGTTTCCGGAGTTAAAGCCGCGCATAGAACTACCACTGAACAAGACCTGACGAGTTCGTCGAGGTCGACGACCGTCCCGCCACAAGCAGTCACTGCTTCTCGTTGCGCGTAGGGATCGCTAACAAGCACGTCGACCCGAAAGGGTTTCAACAACTCCGCAAGTGCGCGTCCGATGCGGCCAAACCCAACTATCCCAACACGGCGGCCAAAGAGCGTTTCTCCCTCGCTAACCTGTGCGTTGGTCCTGATCACTCCGTCCCGCATTTCCGTTGTGTACGCAGGAATTCGACGAACCAGCGTCAACGTTAACGCTAGAGCCATCTCGGCGACGCCTCGCGCCATCGGATCTGCCGCATTGGTTATCGTCACGAACTCAAAAATCTCTTCCGCCACACGCGACTTAACTTCTCCGCCACAATGCGCAATCAGCTTCACGCGCGGCTGTTGGCCTAACATGTCGCGAGTAAGAAATGGCGAATGCCACGTCGTCATCAGCACGTCGGCGTTTGCAATTTCGCTGCGCAATTGCGGCGAGTCGTCGCGCAACGCAGATCGCGTCCAGCTCGTTACCTCGCCGAGCTTCGCCAGAGAGTCGTCGCTGAAGAAGTGTTGGAACAAGGCGTCACTTGCCAACACCAGAACATTCGGTCGTGTCACTTCGCTCCTCAAGCAAACCGCGAATCGCGTTGATGAAGTCGGGCAATGCGACTTCGGGTTCTTCGATCTCAGGTCGCCAATACTTCTCCCACTCGAAACTGACGTAGCCGTCGTAGTTCAACTCTCTGATCGTATTTAGTGTCTCTGTGAAGGACACGCGGCCATGACCTGCCAACACCGGCAACCAGTGCTCCAATCCTGCCACAGGCTTCGCATCGCGCAGGTGAACATGAGCGAGATACGGTTTAACTACCCGACCAGCGTGTTCGATCGTGTCTCCTGCTGCAACTGAATTTGCGACGTCCCAAATAAGTTTTACTTTCGGATGATCCGCGAGCGTCACAATCTCCGCAGCGGCTTCTGCCTTCGCGAAATGGCCATGCGTTTCAAGTCCCACGTCAACCTTATCAGGCAGACGTTCCGCGACTGTGCGAAGACTCTCGGCTATCCAATCCCGCGTCTCGACACGCTGCGCGCCCGGTTGGATCTTGTCCGGAAAGACACGGATCAGCGGCGCACCGATTTTCGCTGCGAGCTCAGCATGGGCCAACGCGATGCTGACTTGAATGGCTCGCTCGTTCGCGTCCGGCGAATGAAACGTGCAGGAAGTATCAACGCAACAGATCTCGATTCCCTCGTCCTCAAAACGTGTTATCGTTCGCGCCAGCTCTGACGACGCAAACTCCGGCCGGCTCAGTAAATCTAAACTGCCCGCGAGCGCGCGCAGTTCGATTCCCTTGTAACCGAACTGTCGCGCGGCGCGGATGATCGCAGCCAGATCCCAGTCAGGACACCCAAGCGTTGAGAACGCGAGTTTCATAGAATCTGTTTTGCTGAACACGCCCTTACGGCGTGAACTCGTACGCTCCAATATCAATCGCACCAAACACCGGACGCGCAGACGCCGTTCCAACCGCTAACGCAGTGTGAAGCGGCGGCACAAACGCCGGTGGGAATAAAGGACTGATGAATGGATGTCCCGCCGGACTTTGCGGGGCTCCATTGCCGGCATTTACGAGTGGACTCGTCGAAGTCGGCCGCACATCGAAGGTCGAGATATTCGTAAAACCCGGATTGGTTCCGAAGACCGTTCCCGTCCATGCAGTCGGAATCAGCGCCGATCCAGTTGGAAGCCAGTTATTGGTGCCGGTGCTTACACGGCCCGAAACCCAACGCACACGCGTCTCCAACACGACCTTGTCGATGGCTGCACCGCCAACGCGGAAGTACACGTTGTTGTGCATCTCGAGACTCTCGATGCCGTTGAAGACCTCCACCACCGGACTCGTCTGTCCCTGACGCAGGATGAACGTGTTGTTGACGAAGCGATAACGACCATCAGTATCTCCGGTCCCGTCACCACCAACGCGGGCCATGCGCGTGCCTTGTGTCGGAATGTGCTGAAACACATTTCCCACGACATCAGAATCTTCACGGGCAGTCTCGTGGCTGACGTTCTTGTTGCCGTGGGGATCTGGTCCGATCAGCTCAATCTCACCATAGAACCCGCCCGACACCCAGTTGTAATAGATCTCGTTGCGTTCCGCGCGACTCTTGATGTTGTTGCCGCCGTTTTGATCGTGCAGGTAGCAATACTGCATTCGAAACACGGAACCGGGATGGGCAAACTCATCCGTTGCCATGTAAACCGGATGCTGGCCCGTGCCGTTGCCGCAGTGATAGACCTCAACATATTCCATCAACAACGAACCTGAGCCCGTATCCGCGCCGAGTATTCCGTGAGCTGGACAATCATGGACCACGCAATCACGCAACGTAATATCGTGCGCGTGATGATAGATACCGCGAAAGCTGCCGCCGGTAACGTCGAATCCTTCGAACACGTAGTGATCCGACAAACGAAATTCCACCGTGTTCGTGCCGCCTGAGATCACCGGACGCAGCCCGTTAACCCGAATTCCTCTGATCGTTATCTTGTTCACCGCTGTGCCCGGTACGGTGAATATCAGATCCCCTGGATACGTCGCGTTGCCGTCGACTTCCGCCACATCACCGGGCTGAAGCAACGGTGCGACGTCCTGCAATTTCTTGAACGTTCGAGTTGGACCCACTTGATATGTGACTGCCAACGTGGTGCTCCCGCACGCCGCAATCAGAAAAAGTGTAACTATGAGGTGTTTCATATTTCTCCCTATTTCGCGCCCTGCTTCGCAATCGCTTGCGCGAGTTTGTAGCGAGCACGTTCATAATCATTTCCAGCTTCTG
>JBIOUJ010000242.1:0-19591 GCA_044867025.1 Pyrinomonadaceae bacterium
GGGTGGGTCAACGATCACAATCACGCGCGGTGAGATGGTTGACCCACCCGCTACCGCAGGTGGTACTGACCTCGATCCAACAGCCATCCTGAGTGATTGTATAAAGCAAAGTGTCATAGGAGGACTAATTTGAAGGGTGTGGTGTTAGCCGGTGGGCTCGGGACGCGACTGCGTCCGCTGACCTCCGTAACAAACAAACATTTACTGCCAGTTTACAACCAGCCGATGATCTATTACCCGATTCAGACACTCGTGAATGCGGGTATCACCGACATCATGATTGTTACGGGTGGCAATTCAGCCGGTGACTTTCTGCGCCTGCTCGGCAATGGCAAAGCGTTTGGCCTGAAACATCTCAACTACGCTTACCAGGAAGGCGAAGGCGGAATCGCCGCCGCGCTTTCGCTCGTCGAACACTTCGCTTCGGACGGGCCCGTCTGCGTCGTGCTCGGCGACAACATCATTCAGGGAAACATACGCGCGGCCGTCAACGCTTATCGAGAACAAGGCAGCGGCGCAAAGATCATCCTGAAGAAAGTCCCGGATCCGCAGCGTTTCGGCGTGCCGCGACTCGACGGCCAGCGCGTTGTTCGTATCGACGAGAAACCCGCCAAACCCGCGTCAGATTACGCTGTGATTGGTATTTATATGTACGACGAGGCGGTCTATGAAATTATTCGGACTCTTAAACCCTCGGGTCGCGGCGAACTCGAAATCACCGACGTTAATAACGCTTACATCGCGCGCAACTCAATGACGTGGGAAGCGCTCGAGGGTTGGTGGACCGACGCCGGAACGTTCGAGAGTTTGCTGCACGCGTCGAACCTCGTGGCTGAAACAGGAGCCAACAAGGTGTGAAAGTAATCAGGATCATTGCTCGCCTGAATGTCGGTGGACCAGCAAAGCATGTGGTGTGGTTGACGTCGGCGTTGCTGGAAGCTGGTTACAACACCGTGTTGGTGGCGGGCAAGGTACCTGAAGGTGAGGAAGACATGAGTTATTTCGCTGTCGAAGCCGGAGTGTTCCCGTATTACATTCCGGAGATGAGCCGCGAGATTTCATGGAACGATGCCGTCACGACGTGGAAGCTCTATAAACTCTTCGTGCGCGAACGGCCTGACATAGTGCACACACACACAGCTAAGGCCGGAACGGTTGGACGCACGGCAGGCATTCTGTATCGTTGGTTGACGCCCTGGACGCTCTTGGGCAGACCACGCCGGTGCAAGTTTGTGCACACGTATCATGGTCACGTTTTTCACAGCTACTACGGGCGACGCCGGACGCAACTGTTTCTCGCGATCGAAAGGCTATTGGCGAAACTCGTCACTGACCGCTTGATTGTTGTCAGCAAGCAGCAAAGCATTGAGATTGGCGAAACATTTCGTGTGGGAAAGCCGGAACAGATCAAAGTGATTCCGCTGGGTTTGGATCTCGGCGTATTTGCAGAGCACGCGTCGCGGCGCGCAAAATTTCGTCAGGAGCTTTACATTCATGACGATGCGATACTCGTCGGGATTGTGGGCCGTCTGACGGAAATCAAAAACCACGAGATGTTTCTGAACGTTGTCGCGCGGCTGAAAGCGATCGACCCGGCGTGCCGCAGGCAAGGCGCAGTGCGCTTCATCGTCATTGGCGACGGTTTGCTGCGTGAGGACCTCGAAAAGCAACGTCAGGAGCTGGGACTGGACGCAGACGTGATCTTCGTCGGCAACAGAACCGATCCTGAATACTTCTATCCCGCACTCGACGTCGTCGCGCTCACGTCAAGGAATGAAGGCACGCCACTGACGTTGATTGAAGCGATGGCGAATGCGCGGCCTGTTGTTTCTACGAGTGTCGGTGGGGTAGTGGACCTGTTGGGCGAAGTGGTTGAAGATGGACCATACAGAGTCTGCAAACGCGGGATCAGCGTGCCGCCCGACGATGAGGAGGCATTCGTTGCCGCGCTGAGCAGGATCATTCGCGACAGATCTTTGCGGCAGGAGCTGGGCCGGCGTGGTTTGGAGTTTGTGGAAGTAAACTATTCAAAAGAACGGCTAATCGAGGACATCAAAGGTTTATACGGCGAATTGTGCCACGAAGAGGCACAAAAAGGCGAAATGATTCCCGCGATTCGTTAGTGATTTTTGATGCCTTTTCGCGGCAATTCCGAAAAAGGAGCATAACGTTTGCGAGTACTAATCACAGGTGGTGCTGGTTTCATTGGATCTCATTTAAGTGACGCTTATATCGCCCGAGGCGACGAAATTTACATCATCGACGATCTCTCCACCGGAAAGATCGAGAACATCCAGCACCTCAAGGGCCATCCGCGTTTTCATTACACGATCGATACTGTGCACAATGTTCCGCTAACCGCGGAGCTGGTCGATCAATGCGACGTGATCTTTCATCTCGCTGCGGCAGTTGGCGTGAAGCTGATTGTCGAGAGTCCTGTTCGCACCATCGAGACGAACGTGCGCGGCACGGAGATCATCCTTTCGCTGGCAAACAAAAAGAAGAAGAAGGTGCTGATTGCGTCGACCTCCGAAGTTTATGGTCTCAGCTCTGATGTCCCGTTTCGTGAAGACGGCAATCTGGTGATGGGCGCGACGACGAAAGGCCGTTGGAGTTACGCGTGTTCGAAAGCGATCGACGAGTTTTTAGCCCTGGCCTACTGGCGCGAAAAGAAGCTGCCGACAATCGTGGTGCGACTCTTCAACACCGTAGGCCCACGGCAGACCGGTCAGTACGGCATGGTGATTCCGACTTTCGTGAAGCAGGCGCTTTCAGGTCGACCGATCACCGTGTACGGCGATGGGAACCAGAGCCGCTGTTTCGGTTATGTCGGCGATGTGGTTGAGGCGCTGGTGAAACTGATGGACCACCCGGAAGCGGTTGGGCAAGTGTTCAATATCGGTTCAAATACTGAGATTTCAATTCTCGAACTCGCGAAGCGAGTGAAGGAGATTACTCAGTCTGACTCCGAAATCGTTTTTGTGCCTTACGACGAGGCCTATGAAGAAGGCTTCGAAGATATGCCCAGACGCGTACCGAACATTGGAAAAATCAGCGAATTAGTTGGATTCCGTCCACAAATGAGCCTTGATGGAATTCTCGAGCGCGTCGTGGATTACCAGACTGGACGCCGCCGTGCCGCGGCCGAGTGATACCTGAATCTGTGTAATCTGTGTAATCTGTGGATAGAAAACTGATATGCCGTTTAGCGCGCGCACGCTCCTGACAGTTGCCGCCTCATTTTGTTTAGCGCTGGTACTGACACCACTCGTACGGGCATTTGCCCGGCGCTTCGGGTTTATCGCCGTTCCCAAAATTGACCGCTGGCACAAAAAACCGACCGCAATGCTGGGCGGCGTCGCGATCTGGCTTTCGGTCGTCATCACGACGCTTTGGTTCTCGCTGCATTCGACCTATGGAAAACATATCCTGCTTGCCAGCACCTTCCTGTTTCTGGTCGGACTCGTCGACGATCTCATTCACATCAAGCCTTATCAAAAACTGATCGGACAGATTCTCGCGTCAGCCTTCGTCGTTTACTACGGCCTCAGTCTGCCATGGACGGGTTCAGTGCTGCTGAACATGGCACTCGCGATTTTTTGGTTAATCGGAATAACAAACGCCACCAACCTGCTCGACAACATGGACGGACTCGCGTCCGGCATTGCCATCATCGCGGCCGCGGTTTTGGCACTCACGTTCATAAACACCGGACAAATTACCGAGGCCTTGATCCTCTCGGTGTTTGCTGCCAGCCTGCTCGGGTTTCTTATCTACAACTTCAACCCCGCGTCGATCTTCATGGGCGACTGCGGATCGATGTTTGTCGGATTCTTCCTGGCAAGTTCTGCACTCGCCAATGTGAGCGGAGGAAGATCGCGGAGCTTTCTGCCGGTACTTGCAGTTCCGATCCTGGTACTTTTTATCCCGATCTTCGACACGACTTTTGTCACCGTGCTACGCAAACTCTCGGGTCGCGCTGCGTCGCAGGGTGGGCGCGACCACACGTCGCATCGACTCGTCGCGTTGGGAATGTCTGAACGCAAGGCGGTGTTGATGCTCTACGGCTTTGCGGCGCTATCAGGTCTGCTGGCGATCGTCGTGCAACGCACGCGGCTCGACATCAGTCTCGCTGCAATCGCAGGCTTCACGATCGTGCTCACGCTGGTCGGCGTCTATCTCGCCGGCGTCAAGGTTTACGACAAGACCGAGGAAGAGATGGCCTTGAAAGACAAGCCGCTCTATGCCTTCCTTGTCGATGTTTCGTATAAACGCCGGATCTTCGAGGTGTTTCTCGACGTCGTGCTGATCACGCTGGCGTACTGGTCGGCTTACGCTATCAATTTCCCTCCAACGAACCCGGCCTGGAACCTGTTCATTCGCACGTTGCCCGTGCTCCTCTTTATAAAAATGTCGTCATTCCTGGTGACCGGCATCTACAGAGGTCTCTGGCGATACACGAGCATGAGCGATCTGATCGTGTTTGCGAAGGGCGTGGCGCTGAGTTCTGTTACGAGTGTGCTGGTGCTGCTGTTTGCGTTTCGTTTTGAAGGTTTTTCGCGCAAGGTGTTTGTAATCGACGCGGTGCTGATGCTTTTATTTCTGGCAGGCAGCCGTCTCGCATTCAGGCTTTTTCGACAATTGTTACCCGCGGTTACGAGACAGAACGGGCGCCGCGTGCTGATTTACGGAGCCGGAGATGGTGGTGAGCTGCTGTTGCGCGAGTTACGAAACAATGGCGAGCTGCAACTTTGGCCGGTTGGTTTCCTCGATGATGATCCGGCGAAGACCGGGAAGGTCATTCACGGGCTGCGCGTCTTTGGCGGCAACGGAGATTTGAGTACTGTGTGTGCTCAGCATGAGGTTGATGCAGTGGTTATCTCGAGTATGAAGATGAGTGAGGAGCGTATCCAGGAAGTTTTGCGATGCTGTTCGGAGAAACAGATCGCGCTGAAGCGGATGCGCATCACGATGGAAGATCTGGGTTCGGATTAATTTGTGTACGGGTTTTTATAGATGTCACAAGAACTGATTCAAGTAGACGTTCGCAAGACGCCCGTCAGGCTACTGCTGATCGCACTGCTGATACTCGGCGCCGTCTGGTCCTACTTCGTCGTGCGGTGGTATTTGGGCAACACGCTGGCGGAGTATTTCACTCAGTCGGAGAGCGGTGTTGACGCCGCACGCATGGCGATCTCGCTCGCGCCAAACGATCCGTTAACGCACTGGCGCATGGCCGACGTTTCACAACGACTGCTGCCGCTGGACCAGCAAGCTCAGGCTATCGCCGAATACGAGCAATCCGTAAAGCTTTCTCCCTACGATTACCGTTTGTGGATGTTTCTAGGAACGGCTCTCGGGCAAGCAGGTGATTCTGCAAAGGCCGAAGTCGCACTAAAACGTGCCGTGGAACTCGCGCCGGCGTACGCGTATCCGCGCTGGTATCTCGGCAACTTCCTGTTGAGGAACGCTCGCTACGACGAAGCATTTGTCGAGCTGAGGCGTGCGAGCGAAGCCAACCCCGAACTGCGTCCACAGCAGTTCAATCTGATTTGGGAAGTCTATAAAGGCGACCCGGAAGCACTGAAGAACGCGGTTGGACCAAGCTCACAAGCCAGGGCACAGTTTGCGCTGTACCTGGTCGAGCGTAACGAAATCGACGAGGGCCTGCGCGTCTGGAATAGCATGGGCGGTCAGGAGAAAAGCACCAACAAAGACAGTGGTGCAGCTATCATCACCGCGCTGAACAAGTCGCTCCGCTATCACGACGCTCTCCAGGTTTGGAATGAAATGTCGATGGAGACTTACCGGGCAGAGGTGGGCCGCGTCTTCGACGGCAGTTTTGAAGAAGCCGTGTCTTATAGTCCGGATATCGTGTTCGGCTGGCAGGTAAAGGGCGCGCCGGGTTTGGATCTTCGAATCGACGCGACGAAGAGTCACTCCGGCTCGCGCAGCCTTCGGATGTTGTTTGAGGTGAGCTCAAACCTGCCGATAGTTAACGTTTCGCAGCTTATACCGGTGGCGCCTCAAACTGAGTACGAACTGGAGTATTACATCAGCACAGAAAAACTCGTGAGCGGTAGCACACCGCAGGTTCAGATTCTTAATGCCGCGAATGAACAAGAGATGGTTGCGTCGGATACCGCACCTAATGGCACGAGCAAGTGGAATCGCGTCAGCTTGTCGTTCAAGACGGGCGACAACGTGGAAGCAATAATTCTCCGGATCGTGCGCATCTCCTGTAGCACTGAAGAGACTCCGATCTGTCCGATTTATGGTTCGGTTTGGTATGACGACTTCACTTTCAAACGTAGAAACTAGTTTGGTAGTACCCGAGACCGCGAGCCCGCTCGCGGAGATGACTCCTCCGCAGCGAGGAGTCTTTCGGGTAGCACACACGATCGCGAGTCGATTTGCTTTTCTCGTGATCTGCATCGCCATCGTGCTTTCGGCACTGGCTTACGGGACGGTCCACTACTGGGCGCTCGGGCTATTCAATCTTGGTGGACTGACGATCCTCGTTTTATGGGTGCTGGACGGCTGGCGCCTCGGCACTGTGCGCGTCAGTCGCAACGCGCTGCAACTGCCCTTACTCGGCGCACTCGTGCTGGGCTTCATTCAACTGCTGCCGCTGGCCGGAACCCTGTCATTAGATCCGTATTCCACGAGGCTTGTGCTGGTCCAACTGGCGACGCTCTTGATCTACTTTGCGGCGACGCTGGTTTTTGTGGATTCGCCGCATCGTCTGCACATACTCGTGCGAACGATCATGATCTTCGGGTTTTGCCTGGCGGTTTTCGGTTTGACGCAGTCGTTTACGAGCCCTACGAAAGTCTACTGGGTTCGCGAGTTGCCGCAGAGCACTGCGTTTGGTCCATTCATCAATCGCCACCACTTCGCGGGTTACATGGAGCTTACGATCGCGCTGCCGTTAGGTCTGTTGTTTGGTGGAGTCGTCGAAAAAGACAAACGACTGCTCTACG
Source organism: Pyrinomonadaceae bacterium (assembly GCA_044867025.1). Classification (GTDB taxonomy): domain Bacteria; phylum Acidobacteriota; class Blastocatellia; order Pyrinomonadales; family Pyrinomonadaceae; genus PSRF01. The sequence goes on from JBIOUJ010000242.1 coordinate 6,984, forward strand.
TGTTTGTGGCAGGCCTGATGGGTATTGCTCTGGTGATGACGACTTCGCGCGGCGGCATCATCAGTCTCGTTGCGGAGATCATGTTTCTGGTCGTGGTGACGGCGATCTGGCGAAAGAAAGAGGAACACCACCACAGCAGCCGAAAGTCGAGTCGTTTTAAGCCTATTGTGATCAGAATTGGTTTGGCGACGGCGCTGCTGATCGGTCTGTTTTTCGGCGTCATCATGTTTGGCGGCGAGTTCTCGATTTACCGTTTTATCGACACCGTCAACTCTAACGATCCAACAACGGGCCGCTCGCACTTTTGGGCAGTGACGCTCGACATCATCAAAGCGCATCCTTTTGTCGGCACGGGCCTGGGCGCCTACGGCGTGATTTACACGAAGTATGATTCCCGTAACGGACTCTTTCGACTCGAGCAGGCGCACAACGATTATCTGCAAGTGCTTTCAGACGGCGGGACGATCGGCGCAATCCTCGCGCTCGGTTTTGTAGTGCTGCTTTTTTACAAAGCCATCCAGCGAGCCAAATCCACACGAGACGACTTCAGACGCGCTGTTGCGCTCGGGTCTTTGAGCGGGTGCTTTGCCGTACTGGTGCACAGTTTCTTCGACTTCACTCTGCACACGACGTCGAATGCGCTGTTATTTCTCGTACTCGCGGCGATGGCGACGATAAACGGCCGCGTGGAAGACGCGCCAAGGCCGAGGAAGCGACAGCGACGGCGTAGACGTAGCGAAAGTTCATCCTGAAAAATCTTATGAGATACGAAAATGGCTAAGGCTGCTGCGAAAAAGACCGGCTCAACAACCTCCCGCGAAGCGTCATCTGTTCCCGGCCTGATCCTTGGCGCTGTTACGCGTCACAACAAAGCCGATGCCCTGAATTACCGCAGCGAAGGCAAGTGGCACAACATCCCCGCGGCAGAGTTTGTCGAACGAGTCCAAAACACGGCGATCGGTCTGGCGAGCCTCGGCGTGCGTCCGGGTGACAGAATCGTTTTGCTTTCGGAGAACCGACCGGAGTGGTCGATTGCCGACCTCGCGATTTTGAGTTTGGGCGCGATTAACGTTCCCATCTACACGACTCAGGCATTGGACCAGGTTGATTTCATACTTTCCGACTCGGGTGCGAAAGCGATCTTCATTTCCAATCGCCGTCTCTACAAACAGATGCAGTCAGTGCTCGTGAACCACCGGCTGGAGCACCTGATCTTTTTCGACGAAGAGGTGGCTGAGGATATCGAGCGGGGCATCGGGCTTTCGCAGTTAGAGCAAAGGGGCAAAGAGTTGGCGCAGCAGCGCCCGGGCGCTTTCGATGCTCACCTGCAAGCCGTTAGGCCGGACGACCTCGCGACGATCATCTACACCTCCGGCACCACGGGCGAGCCGAAAGGCGTGATGCTCACGCACAACAACTTCATATCAAACGTGGTGTCGATCGGAAAGGGTTTGCCGATCGGACCAACTGACGTCGCGTTGTCGGTACTTCCGCTGTCGCACATCTTTGAGAGAGACGGGTTCTACGTCTTTTTGTATTGCGGCGTGTCGGTTCATTATTCGGCGTCGTTCGATCAGGTTGGTGAAAACTTGCGGGAAGTTGCTCCGACAGTGATGACCGCGGTACCGCGTTTGTTCGAGAAGGTCTATCACCGGATCATCAAGAAGGGCATGTCGGAGAAGGGATTCAAGAAATCCGTGTTTATGCGTTCGCTTGAAGTCGGGCAGCAGTACGGCGAACGCAAAGACAAGCGCAAGTGGATTTCGCCGCGCCTGCGAATCGAGCAGCGGCTTGCGAGCAAGCTGGTGTTTTCAAAATGGCGCGAAGGCGTCGGCGGGCGTTTGCGATATTTCGTTTCGGGCGGCGCGCCGCTTTCGCCAGCATTGTCTTACTCGTACCTGGCGGCGGGTATACCGATTCTTCAGGGCTACGGAGCGACCGAGACGTGCATCGTCTCCGCCAACCGGCCTGATAACAACCACGTCGGATCGGTCGGAATACCGTTCGAAGGTATCGATATAAAAATCGCCGAGGACGGCGAGATCCTTGTGCGTGGTCCAAACGTGATGCGTGGTTACTATGGTCAGCCCGAGGCGACTGCCGCCGTGTTGAAGGATGGGTGGTTCTACACCGGCGACGTTGGCTATCTCGCGAAAGACGGTCAGCTTTTCATCACGGATCGAAAGAAGGATCTGTTCAAGCTGTCGAACGGGAAGTATGTCGCGCCGCAGTTGATCGAGAGTCTTTTGAAGCAAAGCGAATTTGTGAGTCAGGTGGTTGTGGTTGGGGCAGGGCGAAAGCAGCCGGTGGCGTTAATCGTGCCCGATTGGGAGAGTCTCAAAGCTGCTTTGGCAGAAGCGGGGGAGGACGATGCGCCAAAGGATCGCGCCGAGTTGAGCCAGTACCCGCCGGCGGTCAAGATCGTGCAGCGCGACATCGCAAACCTGACGTCCGAGCTGGTTGATTACGAACGCATCCGGCGTATTGCGCTGCTGCCAAACGAGTTCACCATCGACGGCGGCGAACTGACCCCCACCCTTAAAGTCAAACGCAAAGTTATCGACGAACGCTACGGCGACCTCATCGAAGAACTCTACAACTGAATCTGTACACAAAAGGCACAAAACTCTTTTGTGCGTTTTTGTGTACTTACTTTTTGAGGCCGAGCATTGATTCCGCGAGAATTCGCAGGTCCAGCGGGATCTCGGGAGCATTGTAGACGGTGGTGGCCGGCGTGTGATGGGCCAGCAGCGGCAGTTCGGCGCTACAGAAATCACAAACCTCGAGGTGCTCTCTCACGCCCCGTGCTACGTCCGCGGGAAGGTTGTCGGCGACGTACGAGAGAAGGGTCGCAGACGCAGGACAACCCGCCGTCTTGCTGAACCCAATTGTCGTCTTCGCGGTTTTCATCACACTCCCTGAGTTCAACGTAACAAAACACGCAATCCCACCCTCATTCCAGACCTTTCTCCGCTTTTTTCCGCCTATTCTCGCAGTTTTTCACGGTGTAAAAACATGTTGCTCGTTCTTTAAAATGCTGTTACCATGCCTTCGTCAGTCAGGGGTCGAAAGGCATTTCTGACACGTCTCCAGGAGCACCACCGCTAACCCGCGGTAAAAAATCCTCTAAAAACCATCTCGGCATTCGATGTCTGCCCAGACATTCAAGCGAAACTCGGACAATCTTGTGAACTCCATAAGCAAAGATCCTGAAAAATTAGCGGACTCACAACCGGGCGATAAGCGCCCGCAAAGAGAACGCCGCCACGACCGGCAAGGTAAAACTGCGAAGTGGATCGACAGCCTGCGGTCTTCGGACGTGAACCGTCTGTGGACCGACCTCCATCGCATCGTTTCGCATCATCCGCTGGTCCGTGCGTCGCGCAGTGCCGGCCTGTTGGTCGAGGAAGGCGCCGGCGCCGCCTACACCGATCTCACCCAGGAGCTTTTTGTCCAACTTCTCAGCAAAAACCGTTTCGAGCACTACCTCGAAACCGCCATGACTGACTACGAGATCGAATGCGAGATCAGCCAGATCGAGTTGACCAATTTACTGACTGCGGAACTCCGCAAGCGACACCCCGAGAGCTATCGCCTCGCGCGCCGGATTTCCACGTTGATCCAGTCGAGTCCGAACTTCCGTCGCTTCGATTCGAGCGGCACGGACGACGAACCCCATCGCCGTCTGGCCGACCGTGTTTACGGTTTGAGCGAGTGGAAGGACAACAAGTCGCGGCGCGGTGCCCACGACGTCGAGCAACGTGTGCAAATAATCCCCGTGCGGCAGAGAGATACGCGAATGGTCGGTTGCACCGGTGATTCCCAGATCGTGATCAGCAATGCAGACCTGGAAGACCTGATCGTTTCGGTTTTGGATGCGGTCGATTCGCCTGTTGACGTCCGCACCCTGCGCAGTCTGGTAATGTCGCGACTGCCGGTCATGGACATCTACCTGGTGCCGCTGGACGGCGACGACAGCGACAACGAGAACGGCAACAGCTACGAGCCGGTCGACAAGCGGGAAAACCCTGAAGAAGGGCTCATGCGCCGTGAGTCGGAGCGGGAAGCTGCGGGTTTTGTCGACCAGTTTCTGGCCAGTCTGAACGAGGCAGTGCGCGGCAAAGTAAAGCAATACAACCGCATTATCGGCGTGCTCTGGTACTGCTATTTGAGCCCGGATCATTCGACGCAACTGGAAGTAGCGGCGGTATTAGGAGTTTCTGATTCATTAGTCTCCGACTATCGGCGGCGCATCGAGCAGGAGCTGCGGGCGCTGTCGTTCACGGAAGTCGAAGAGGCTAAGCAGTTCGAGCTGGCCCTGCGGAAGCACGTTAAAACCTTGATTTTTGACATGGAAGAGAAAGAGGTGGCTGTCTAGGATCTTCTGTGTAAGCGGGTATAATTCGTGACGTGTTTACCGGGCTGCTGCGCCAATCGCGCCGCAGCTTCTGTTTTTTGGTAGCATGGGCTTTAATTGTCGCTGAGTTTCACGGGAGCACACGGGTGGAAGTTATCTTTTGGTTGAGTGTTGCGGCGGTCGCGTATGCCTACGTCGGCTACCCTCTTTTGCTGACTCTGTTTAGCAAGATCAGGCCCAAGCCTGTCCGCAGCCAATCCTGGACCCCGTCGGTCAGCGTCATCATCGCCGCCTACAACGAGGAGCGCGACCTCGCGGCAAAGCTGGAAAACACGCTCGCCCTCGATTACCCCAAATCACAACTCGAGATCATCGTAACCTCCGATTGTTCCAGCGACGGAACTGACGAGATCGCGCGCAGCTTTTCTTCGCGCGGAGTGCGGCTGCACCGGCAGGAAGAACGTCATGGAAAGACTGCGGCGCAGAACGCTGCCGTTACCAAAGCGCGCGGCGAGATCATCGTTTTCTCTGACGCGACGACTCATTATCGCCCAGACGTTTTGCGGCTGATGATGCCTGCGTTTGCAGACCAGAGCGTCGGGTGTGCGACGGGTCGAGTGATTTACCAGGACGTGAAAGACTCGAGCGTCGGCGCTGGAACGCAGTCGTACTGGAATTACGAGTTCTTTCTCAAGAGGCACGAAAGCAACGTCTGTTCGCTGATCGGTGTTTGCGGTTGCATGTACGCCGTACGGAAGTCGGCTTACGTTCCGTTGTACAACGACGCGTGCAGCGACTTCATCATCGCGACGACGATGGTCGAGCAAGGTTTGCGGGCGGTTTACGTGCCCGAAGCGGTTTGCATGGAAGAACCGAACCGGCAGGCAAAGAAAGAACTGAAAGCGCGCGTCAGAATAATCTCGCAGACGTTTTCCGATCTGTGGCGGAACCGAGGGATGTTGAACCCGTTTCGAAGCGGGTTTTATGCGATCCAGCTTTGGTCGCACAAGGTGATGCGATATTTGGTTCCGATCTGTTTGATCCTGATCTTTTTGACGAGCGGGTTTCTGGCGTCGAGCAATGTGTTTTACGCGGCATTGTTTGTGGGACAGCTCGCGTTTTACTTCGCAGCGCTCGTTTCGTGGGTGCTCGAGCGGTTTGGCGTGACGCTTCGTCTGCTCGCTTTGCCGCAGTATTTTGTGATCACGAACCTGGCATCGTTGATCGCGGTTGTGAAGTTTGTTAGTGGCGAGACATATACCAAGTGGGAGCCGAGTCGCGAACGATGAAGAATGCTCTATCGATAGATTTGGAAGACTGGTTTTGTGTTCACAACCTTGCGGGCGCAATCAAACGCGACGACTGGGACAAGTGCGATCTCCGAGTGCGCAACAACACGATGCGTATTCTCGATCTGCTCGATCAGCAGAAAGTGCGCGCGACATTCTTCGTGCTCGGGTGGATTGCGGACCGGGCGCCTGACCTCATTCGAGAAGTTGAAGCTCGCGGACATGAGATCGGTGTACACGGTTACAACCACCTGCTGCTCACGGAAATCACGCCGGAAGAGTTCGACGCCGACTTGCAAAAAGCACTCGAGGCTATTGCAAAAGCCGGAGTAAAAACTACGCCCATCGGTTTTCGAGCGCCTTCGTTCTCGATGGTGAACACGACGAAGGACTGGGCGTTGCCTACGCTCGAAAAATACGGTTTCCGTTACGATTCTTCAGTTTTCCCGGTGGGGTTTCATCCCGACTACGGCATCGCCGATGCGCCGTTGACTCCGTACAAAATTACCGAACGGCTATACGAATTTCCGATGAGTGTGATGGAGTTTTACGGGAAGCGACTCCCATTCTGCGGCGGCGGCTATTTCCGCCTGTTTCCATACCCCTACACGCGCTATTGCATGCGGAAAGTGAACGAGCAGGGACGCTCGGTGGTCTTTTACCTGCATCCGTGGGAACTCGACCCCGAACAGCCTCGGATAAAAAACTTGTCCGCTTCGCAGAAGTTTCGCCATTATCGCAATTTAGATCAGACGGAAAGTCGCTTGAGACGGCTGGTCAATGATTTTGAGTTTACAACGGTGAGAGAGGTGCTTCAGATTTGAACAACGAACTCCAGGCCCAGCGAGCCTTTTGGAACAGCGAAGCCGATGCCTTCCAGAGAATTTACACGCATCGAAAGTCAAAGTTTGCGAACACGCTCGATCAGATCTTCAGGAAAGACATGTATGAGCGTTTCGTCTTCACGATCGAGCATTGTGAGCCGATTAAGGGTCGCACGTTTCTCGACGTCGGTTGCGGCAACGCACTGTACTCCCTCGAGCTCGCGCGCAAAGGTGCAGCCAAGGTTGTCGGTATCGACATTTCCGAAGTCATGATTGGTTTGTGTAAACAGTCGTCAGAGAATGAGAACCTCACCGACGTTTGCACTTTCATTCAGACCGATCTGCTCGATTACAAACCTGAATCGAAGTTCGACGTCAGCTTTGGCATTGGTCTCTTCGACTACATCAGCGATCCGCTGCCGGTGCTGAAGCGAATGAGAGAAGTCAGCTCTGACAAAGCCATCATGGCGTTTCCGAGGTTATGGACGTGGCGAGCGCCGATACGAAAAGTGCGACTCGCTCGAAAAGGATGTGACGTCTTCTTTTACAGCAAGGCGAAGATTGAGAAGCTCTTGCGCGACGCAGGATTCAGCCGCCAGGAAATCGTCAAGGTTGGGAAGCTTTACTGCGTGGTTGCTTATCCTTAGTTTTGTATCTTTTGTGCACAAAATTGCACAGAGAAGAAGTTCGCGCGCTTATGCGGTTTAATCCTGATGCTCTTGATTATGAAGGTGTGTTTCCCGGCCGTGCGGGTCGCGGGCGGGAGAATGACGCTCCGAGCGAAGTTTGGTCCACTTCGGCACCGATTCAAGAATCATCGACACCGACTCCCGTCGTTTTACCGGAGACCGAACGCTGGCTTCGTCGTCGCGGTCACACCGTTAGCTTCGGGCTGCTCTTTCTATTCAGTGTCATCCTTTATCTGCGCCCGTATGAGATGATCCCGGCGCTGTCGGGTCTCACGCAAATGGCGTTTTACACCGGCATCGCTACGCTCGCGGTGTACGCGGTTACACAACTCTCGCTCGAAGGAAACCTGACCGCACGTCCACGCGAAATCAACCTGGTCCTCCTGCTCGTTCTCGCCGCACTCCTTTCCATGCCGCTTGCCGTTTCGCCTGCGGACGCCTGGACAAAATTTACCGAGATGTTGCTCAAGACCGTCTTGATTTTCATCGTGCTTGTCAACGTCGTCAGAACTGAGCTGCGGTTGAGGATGTTGTTGGTGCTCGTGCTTGCCGTCAGTATTTATTTGAGTATTAATGCCATCAACGATTACCGGATGGGTGTGTTTGGGACTGGCGCATTGGAATCACACGACGCCCGAATTGCCGGCAGTATAAAAGGCATTTTTGAGAACTCGAACGACCTCGCGATGCACATGGTGTCGATGATCCCGATCGCATTGGCATTGGGTCTCGGCTCGCGAAACATACTGAAGAAGCTGGCCTATTTTGGTGCGACCGGGTTAATGGTGGGTGCCGTTGTTGTCACTTTCTCTCGTGGCGGTTTTATCGGTCTGGTCGCGGCTTCGCTGTTGCTGGTGCGGAGACTTGGTAAGAAGAATCGAGTCGCAACAACCGGCGCAATGGCATTTGCAGTCATCATGTTCCTGGCACTGGCGCCGGGCGCATTTTCGAGCCGCCTCTCAACCATCTTTAACTCCTCCGCTGACTTGACCGGGTCGTCAAGCCAGCGCACAGAAGTTCTTAAACGTTCTTTCTGGGTAGCTCTTCGTTATCCCCTGACCGGCGTCGGTATCGGAAATTTTAAGCATAAATCACCTCGCAATCTCGAGACGCACAATGCCTACACGCAGGTGGCTGCCGAAATGGGAATCGCGGCGATGGTGGTCTACATTCTTTTTCTGGTCCACCCGCTCAAGCGGTTGCGCCTAATCGAAAACGAGAGCTATTCGAAGAAGGAACAAACGAGGTTCTACTACCTTGCCATCGGCTTACAAGGGTCGCTGGTGGGATTTATGGTCAGCAGTTTCTTTGGCGCGGTCGCGTATCACTGGTACGTCTACTATCTGGTTGGTTACGCAGTTTGCCTGCACCGGCTCTACATAATGAAGTTCCAGCCTGAACATCCGTTCCCCGCCAGTTTCTGGCAGCATCCGTTTGCGAAGAAAACGGAAAAGTTAATGAGCGGCCAACCGGCCTCGCAATTGGGCCACGTGTAGACTTTCCTTAGGTGTGTGAGATGGATTTGATTGGCGGAATTCATGACAGCTTATCACTGCGTGTGCTGACGCCATTTTCACGCCTGCACCGCTCAGCACGCTCGTCCACAAGGCCCACGCAGCAGGCGTTTGACGAAGGTCTTCGATTTCGTCGTGAGGCTGCCTCGTGGGACGACGAACGTCGAGTTCGCTGGATACTCGAGCGACTGCGAAGCACGGTGCGTCGAGCTTACGACGAGACTGTTTACTATCGAGAGCTCTTCGACCGAAACAACTTCGATCCTCACAAGGATTTTGATTTCAGCGACTTTTCCCGGTTGCCGGTTCTCACACGCGAAGACGTCCACGAAGCAGGTACAAAGCTGCTCGCTTCGTCAGTCCCGCCCGAACAAGTTACGAAAGACAGCACCGGCGGATCGACTGGTGTTCCTACATCTCTGTGGCTTGGGCCAAATGAACGTGGTTGGCGCGACAGCGGCATGGAGCGCTTCTTCGAGATCTTAGGCGTGCCGGAAGGTAGTCGCACTGCACTCCTCTGGGGCCATCATCTCGATCCGAAAGCCGCCGACACACTTCGCGAACGCTACCAGGCATTTGTTTCGAATAGTCGATGGTTCGATTCATTACGCTTGTCGCCCGCGACACTCGACGAGTATCACCATGAGTTAGAGCGTTTCCGACCGGCTGTCATCGTCGCGTACGCGAGCCCGCTCGGATACCTTGCCGAACACATACTCGCCAGGAATTACAAACCCGACTATCCGACGCGCTGTCTGGTGACTGGAGGTGAGAAGCTCTGGTCCAGGCACCGGCAGCAAATCGAAAAGGCATTTGGACGCCCGGTGCACGAAAGATACGGTTCGCGCGATGCGGGATGTCTGGGTGTTCAATTGGATCCGGCGCAAACGCTCGCGTATACAATCGACTGGGCCAACACGCTGGTCGAACCGGAAACGGAGGAACCGGAGTCGCCCATTCTGATCACGAAACTTCAGGCAGATGCGATGCCGATGATCCGTTATCGCATTGGCGACACCGGTCGCTTTTCGCCTGGCAGTAAACCAGGACATCCGACGTTTGTTTTGCCCGACGTGATGGGCCGGGTTCTCGACCGTATCTCATTGCCTGACGGCCGTTGGGTTACGGGAACCGAAGTGCCACATTTGCTCAAGGATTATCCGGTTCGCGAGTTTCTGTTTTTGCAGCGGCAGGACCACTCGGTTGAACTTCAGCTTGTTCCGCAGAAAGACTTTGATGAAGATAGTCTGCGAGAAATCCGTGATATCCTGACTGCAAACTTACCAGGTCTCCCAATCCAAATCGAATTGAAAGAATCAGTGGTGCGCACGAAATCAAACAAGTGGCGTCCGGTCATCAGTGAAGTTAAGTCAAATGTCGAGGCGCTGGTATGAGTGATCTGAATGCCAACTTTGAACCGAACCTTGCACTCGTCGAAGTGCCGGAGGGCGCGTACCGGCGTGGCGACGTGAAGCACGCTGTCGATCGGTTGGCTTCGGATATGGGTTGGGCACGCGAAGGCAAGGGGCCGTTCGGAGAGTTGATTCAACCGGGCGCGCGTGTGCTGATCAAGCCCAACTTCGTGCTGCACTACAACCAGGGAAATGGGGGCATGGACCCGATGATTACGCACCGGTCTGTGGTCCAGGCGGTCGTAGAAGCGGCGCTGCAAGCCGAGGCGTCTGAAGTGATCGTCGGCGATGCACCGATTCAGACGGCTGATTTTTCCGCCCTGCTGGACAACAACGGTCTGGGCGCGTGGGCTGAAGCACTGACGAGAACAGATTCTCGATTCCGTGGGATCAAAGACTTTCGCAGGACGACGGCAAAATACGTCAATGGTGTTCGCGTCGCGGAAGAGAACGTTTTACCGGAAGACGAGTTTGTGCTCTTTGACCTTGGCTCCGACAGTTTGCTCGAGCCGATTACAGACGAGAAAGATGACTTTCGCGTCACTTGCTACGACCCTCGGTTGATGGCGAAAACCCACGGCAAGGGACGACATCGTTATTTGGTGGCGAAGGACGTCGTGGAAGCCGATCTCGTCATCAACTTACCGAAGCTCAAGACGCACAAGAAGGCAGGAATCACCTGTGCGCTGAAAAACCTGATCGGGATCAACGGCAATAAAGAATACCTGCCGCATCATCGCCTCGGAGGCAAAAACCTCGGCGGCGACTGTTATCCGGGCGACTCCAAAGTAAAGCGCATGCTCGAATACGCTGCCGATCAACAGAACCTCACTGACTCCGGCACGAAGGGTCGAGTTTGGGGCGGTGTTGCTACACAGCTAAATCGCGTGCTTCATCTGATGGGTGACAATCTCGGAATCGAGGGCTCCTGGAGTGGCAACGACACGATCTGGCGGACGGGTCTCGATCTCAACCGGATCCTGCTTTACGGCGAAACTGACGGGTCGATGTCTGCATCGCAGCGCCGCAGGGTAATTCATTTAACCGATGCCATCGTCGCCGGCCAAGGCGATGGACCACTCGCTCCGCAGCCGCTCGCACTTGGACTGTTGCTCGCCGGAAACAATGCTGCGTGTGTCGACTGGTTTGGTGCACGGCTGCTTGGGTACGATCCGCAGCTCGTCCCAATCGTGCGTGAGGCGTTTGGTGAATTTCGCTGGCCCATTTCGACGTTCAAATCTGAAGACGTGAAAGTATCTGGAGACTGGGGCACAGGGAAAATCGATCAGTTGACGTTTAAAAAACAGCCGGTGGTACATCCGTTTGGTTGGCGAGACGCGGTGGCTCGCGTACCACGAGAAGCTGGAAACTCTGCGTAACGAATGAGATATAACGCGCTACAACTCGTCGGCAGTTTCCACTCAGGTGGATCTGAACGACAGGCAGTCCAGCTAACCCGACTGCTGCTGGAGAGCGGGCGCTGCAACGTCTTTGTTGCGACGCTGAACCGTGAAGGTGTGCTGCTCGAGGACGTCAACAAACTGGGTTTCAGCGAGATTCCGGAATTTCGACTAAACAGTTTCTATGATCTTCACACTGCGCGTCAGTTGCGCCGGTTTGCGCAGTATCTGAAGAGACACGAGATCGACGTGGTCCACACGCACGACTTTTACACGAATATTTTCGGCATGGCCGGTGCGGCGCTGGCGCGTGTGCCTGTGCGGATTGCTTCACGTCGCGAATCTTCAGTTCGTGCCGAGAGTCAAAAGTTTGTCGAACGTTGTGCTTATCGACTCGCGCACGCCGTCGTCGCGAACTGTGAAGACGTGCGTCAACAATTGATCCGAGACGGTGTGCCGGCGGCGAAAGTCCGCACGATTCACAACGGATTTGATTTCGCACGATTGCACACAGCGCAAACTGAAAGAAGCGAGATTCTGCGCGGCCTGAATCTGCCGGAACGGGGGCGTTTCGCCACGATAATGGCAAACATGCGGGCGCACGTGAGACATCCGGAGCCGGCGTGTTTGAAGGACCATCCGACGTTTTTGCGCGCGGCGAAGCGGGTTTCCGAGAACGTCCCTGACGCGGCTTTTATCATCGCCGGTGAAGGCGAATTGATGGAGGCGACTCAGGAGCTGGCTCAGAGTCTCGGCATCGCCGGCCGGACGTTCTTTATTGGAAGGTGCCAGGACGTTGGCGCTGTATTATCGATCTCGGATGTTTGTGTTCTGAGCTCGCGTTCAGAGGGTTTTTCGAATGCGATTCTCGAGTACATGGCGGCTGGCCGGCCGGTAGTTGCGACGGACGTCGGCGGCGCCAGGGAAGCGATCGTTCACGGTGAAAGCGGTTTTCTGGTTGCGGCGGGTGATGATGAAGGAATGGCTCAACACATCGCGTCGTTGTTGTTGCAACCTGAGCTTGCGCGCTCGATGGGCGAGTGTGGGAAACGGATCGTGACGGAAAAGTTCTCGAGTCAGAAGCAGCTTCAGAATGTCGAGAGTCTGTACAACGAACTACTGA
>JBIOUJ010000243.1:0-12898 GCA_044867025.1 Pyrinomonadaceae bacterium
AACGTCGACCAGGAACGAAATTAGCGAACCCGCCAACGCTTCTTCAGGCCCTTTGTGTTTAGCAACTGCCAGGTCGACGCTCGGTTGTGCTGGGTCGCTAACGGTGAAGCTGTGTCGCGAGCGAAGATTTCCGTCGACATCCGAGAAGTACACCGACCAAATTCCTGCCGTCGTCATAACTCGCGTTGCACTGAAGTTGGTTGAAGTGACCAGGTCGGTCTGAACGGCTTCGCCCTGTGAATCAACCCAGTGAATAAAGCGCGTTCCGCTGAAATTCGGATCGACCTTGGCGCACACAGTGTCGCCGGTCGAGAAGTTGTTTTGCGCAAAGTTGCAGGTGGATTCGTACGTGTTGATCGAATCTGCAGCGAGATTCACTGTAAAGACTGCAGGGGTCTGCGAGATGTCTCCAGTTTCGGCAATCGTAACTTTCCAGGATCCGGTCTGATCCGGAGCAAATGAAAAGAACTGCGGATTCGAGATGATGAGCGTCGTAATGTTGCTGCCGGCGGCAATACTGTTATCTGATCTCAACCAATGAACCCAGCGGCCGCCGGGGAAGTTAAGATCGACGTTGTCAGTCTTCGCACAAACTGTTTCGCCTAAAGTGAACGAAGACTTTGGCGTGGTGCAATCACTTGCGAAGGTGGTGATGGTCTCCTGGAACACAGGCGAACTATTGAAGGCCAATAATTTTGTCAAAGGTGACGGTGCTTCGTAATTCATCGACGAGCGAGACTCAACCGGCGAAAAAGCTGCGGATGGTTTCCGCTCGGAGAACGAAGACGATGAAAAGAAAGAAATAACAAGAAGTCCGATTACGGCAACTAACCCAATGATCCGCGTTAATGACCGAGGGGTTGTTGGACGACAAAGAGTGGGGTTAGGCGTGAACTGCGTTTTCATTGGAATCTCCTAAAGGTTCTTTCGCTTGCAGTTTTTGCATAGTTGTCAAAAACTAGAAGACGTGTCACCTGCAAACGCGGGCGGAATATAATTCACCTGGTCCATGCTTGATGAAGTTGCTTTCAGATCCTGACATTCCGCGAGTGTCTTCGCTCTTCTTGTGTCGAAGTCATCGCGAAGGTTATTGAACAGCAGCTTTGAGACTGCTTTGTGATCCCGAGACCGATGTGAAAATCTGGAAGGTCTTGCTGATCTAGAATTCCGGGATCTTAAGTTGGCAAGGGCCAAGCCCTCGTATTTAGGTGTTACTCATGCTGGACGATTTAGAATGTAAAAGCCATCGGAGTATATTCTGTAGCACCAACGATGTGACGTCTGTTTCCTTGGGGAGAAGATTTCCTTGGGAGCAAGATAAGTTGACGTCAGCGCGAACAGTTGGCGAAAACCCGTAGGTGTTTCGAAAGCAGCTAGTGCTCTACTACCCGAAAGCAGAACAACAACTTGACCACGAGAGCGCCGCTTTTTAATCTATTTCGTTTCCGAAGTCAAGCTATATTTTTATTGCGAGCACGGTATTTTCAATTGCGAGCGAAGCGTAGGGAGGGCTATCGTTTCATTTTCTATTCCATATGCGAAAACTGTTCATAACAGGCGGCGCCGGATTTATTGGTTCAGCCTTTATTCACCTTCTACTTAACGAGCGTCCGTCAACTTTAATCACGAATTTTGACGATCTCACATACGCCGGAAATCTCGACAACCTCGTCGGTATAAATACGGACCACTACCGTTTTATCAAGGGCGACATAGCTGATCCACACGCGGTCTTATCTGCTTTGGATGAAGACACCGATGCGATCGTGAATTTCGCGGCCGAGTCTCACGTGGACCGTAGTATTTCAAATGCTGCGGAGTTTCTGCGGACCAACGTCATCGGTACGCAGGTACTGCTCGACGCGTGTCGCAAGCGCAACGTCAAGCGCTTTGTGCATATTTCTACGGACGAAGTGATGGGGAGCTTGCCTGAAGACGGAGACGGGTTCTTTACTGAAGCTTCTCCGTTTGCTCCCAACAGTCCCTACGCAGCTTCCAAAGCGGCTGCCGAGCATTTGGTGCGCGCGGCCCATCACACATTTGGCCTGGATACTATCGTGACTCGTTGTGGGAATAACTATGGACCACGCCAGTTTCCCGAGAAGTTTTTGCCGCTCATGATTGCCAACGCGCTGAATGACCAGCAGATTCCCCTGTACGGCGACGGCCTCAACGTGCGTGATTGGATCTATGTTGACGACCATTGCCGCGCAATTCTGTTAGCACTCGAAAACGGCAACTCCGGAGCTGTTTATAATATTGGCGCACGTAACGAGCGGCGCAACATCGATGTCGTTCAGTCAGTTCTCGACAAACTTGGGAAGCCACGCTCGCTGATTCAATTCGTCAAAGACCGGCTAGGGCACGACCGTCGTTACGCCATAGACCCGACGTTGATTGAAACTGAATTGGGTTGGCGCCCGCTCGAGACCTGGGAAAGTGGTTTACAGAAGACCATCGAATGGTACCAGGAGAATCACCGGTGGCTTGAACGGGCCCGCAGTGGTGCGTACCGCGATTACTACCGATCGCAATATGGAAGTGAGATGGGCGCTGTATGAAAGTGCTTATAACAGGCGCAGGCGGGATGGTCGGCACGGCATTACGTGAGCTTTGCGAGGCGAGTGGCGATACTGTTTACGCTTACGATCGTGGGAACCTGGATATCACGAATGCTGAAGACGTGTGGCGGATGGTAGACAACGCCAAACCAGATGCGGTGATCAATTGCGCTGCCTGGACCGACGTGGACGGATGTGAAACGGATGAGAAAAGAGCGTTTGCAGTGAACGCCCATGGGCCGGAAAACCTCGCGAGAGCCAGTCGTGAAATGAACGCAACCTTCGTCACTATCTCGACTGATTATGTCTTCGATGGGACTAAAGAAGGGTTCTATACGGAAGAAGACGAACCGAATCCTCTGAGCGTCTACGGGCGCGCAAAGTTTGAAGGTGAACAGCGGTCTCAGGAAACGAACCATGCGTCGATCGTCGTTCGCACGGGCTTCATATTTGGTCGCGGAGGAAAGAACTTCTTAAGCACGATCATCGAGCGCGCTCGCAGGGGGGACAGTATTAAAGCGATAGTGGACTCGTACGGCACGCCGACGTACGCTCGAGATCTGTCGCAGCGGTTGCGGGAACTGGCCGAATTGAAGCGCGGGGGAATTTTTCATGTTACGAATTCCGGGGGTGGCGCAAGTTACATGGAGTTTGCGCGCGAGGCGATAAAATGCGCGGATTTGGGTGAGCCTCCGATTGAAGAAGTTTTGACAGAATCGCTCAAACGCCCAGCTCCCCGCCCGCAGAACTCGCGTCTCGGTTCGATTTTGGGCCTGGCCCCTTTGCCCAATTGGCATGATGCCCTCGCCCGGTTCGCACACGAAATATCGCAATGAGGAACTGCATTGGCTATCCTCAAAAGTCAGGATTCACTATTGGATACGGTCAGTACCACCTGCGGTAGCGGGTGGGTGAACCGTTAGAATTCAAAATCCATTGTAATATCGCAGGCTCATCATCGACCCACCCGCTACCGCAGGTGGTACTGACCGTATCCAAGTACGGCACCAAACCATAAAAATGCACGGCAGGCCCAACTCTGTTATTATTCCTGCCCACTCTCGTTTGAAATAAGAGGCTGAATTTATGTCTACGCACGATAATCGATTAATTCCTGTTGCTCTGGACCGGGCGCTCGATCGGCCGCTCTCGGATCTCGTCCAAAGCAAGCCTTATGGCGTTTCCGGTGACGACCCGGCCGCTATAAAGAATTATCTATTTCTCGTTCTCAAGCGAAAGTGGCTGATTTTGAGTCTCGTGCTGGTAGTCACGTCGCTGGTCGCCATCCAGTCGTTCAGGGCACCCTCGATTTACGAGGGTGAAACGACGATTAGGATTCAGGAAAAAACGCCCAGCGTGTTGCAGGATAGGATCGTCATCAACGGTCAGAGAGATCCCAATTTCTGGGGAACGCAACTCAAGTTGTTGCAAAACCCAGCGCTTGCGCGTCAGGTTGTTCTCACACTCGACCTGCCCCACAACCCTACGTTTTTAGGTGGCCGGTCACAAACAGGAATTTTCGATTCTTTGCGAGGCTTTTTCTCATCACCAAAG
This sequence comes from Pyrinomonadaceae bacterium, assembly GCA_044867025.1. Classification (GTDB taxonomy): domain Bacteria; phylum Acidobacteriota; class Blastocatellia; order Pyrinomonadales; family Pyrinomonadaceae; genus PSRF01. The sequence goes on from JBIOUJ010000243.1 coordinate 4,116, forward strand.
GAAAAGACCGACGCCAAACCTGCGCCTGCCGGGCTTTCTGTCATAGCTGATACAGAAAAATCCCTGGGCCGGTTGACGCCCGAGGAAATCGCGAAGCTGGAAGCTTATGAAGACGCAATTATCGCGGGTGAAGAAATCGAGCCTGTCCCCAATACCAATCTCGTAAAGATTATCTACAGGCATTCCGATCCGGAATTAGCACAAAAGATCGCCAACACCCTCGCTGACGTTTTCAAAAACTACAATCTCGCCCTGGCGACCGAAGGATCAAACACTGCGGAAAATATCCTGGCCAGAGAGATCGCCCGGCTGCAAAGCCAGGTCAAGCAGGACCAGGAAATACTTTGGAACTTCGCAAAGGCGAAGGATCTGCCACTGACGACAGAAGGCGCCGGAAATCTTGAAGGCACAAAACTGGCTACCCTGAGTGGTCAGTTGTTGCAAGCGCAAAACGATCGTAAAAGACTTCAAGCTCAGCTCGAGGCAGCAAAGAACGAGACAGATGTATTTTCGGTGCCTGACGTTAACGCGTCGAGCCGGGTAGAAAAACTGCGCGATCGCATTTCCACACTGAGGGAACAACGTGAGGCTCTGCTGGTCACGTACACAAAAGAGTGGCCGGCGGTAAAGAAAATCGACGCACAGATCAAAGGTCTCGAGGCGGAACTCGAAAAGGCTCCCTCTGAAATCATTACCTCGTTGCAACGCAAGTATGAGGCTGCTGTTACGCAGGAAAACCTGTTGCGTCGCTCCTATGAAGAGCAGAAAGCAACGACCACCGAGCAAACGCGCAATCAAATCGATTTGATGGCGATGAAGCAGGAGCTGGAAACTAACAAACAGTATCTCGCTACCCTGACGCAACGACAGCGCGAGTTAGACATTTCGAACAGCAACGGCGCGAATGAAGTAAGTATCGCTACTTACAGCCGTTTGCCGAAAACGCCGGTTGGTCCACCGCGGCTAAGAAACATAATCATCGCGTTCCTGCTTTCGTTGGCAGGCGGTATCGGGTTGGCATTCCTGCTCGACTTCCTCGACGACACAGTTAAATCGATCGAAGACGTCGATCGTTATATTCACCTGCCCGCACTGGCTCTGATTCCCTCGAGTCGCGACCGTCGCTTGCCGGGGGCGATTGGCAGGGCGCCGGCGCCTCCTTCAAACACGACGGCACTGGCGTTGATCAACGATGCTCGGTCGCCTATCACCGAGTCGTACCGCCACCTGCGAACCTCGTTGTTGTTATCATCAGCCGGCAAACCGCCCAAGACGATCCTGATCACTTCGAGTCAGCCCGCGGAAGGAAAAACTACAACAGGCATCAATACAGCGTTTATGTTGGCCCAGACCGGCGCGAAAGTTTTGATGATCGATTGCGACCTGCGGCGGCCGCGGCTGCATACGCAATTTGAGTTGCCTAACACGAAGGGGCTAACGACCTGGCTTTCCGGAGAGAAGAATCTGGACGGTCTGATTCAAACGTGTGAGAAGGAGCCGAATCTGAAAGTTTTGACCTCCGGTCCCGTACCTCCAAATCCCGCAGAATTGCTGGGGTCCGAAGAGATGCGCAGGCTGTTGAATATTCTGAGTGAGCAATACGCACACATCGTCATCGATTCACCGCCGGCCATATCTTTCACTGATGCCTCGATCCTGTCGACGATGGTGGATGGAGTGATTCTCGTAGTCCACGGCGGCCGAAGCTCGAGAGCTGTAGTGCGTCGAGCAAAACAGCAACTGCTCGATGTGGGAGCACACGTTTTCGGTGTGGTGCTGAACAACGTGAAGATGGAGTCGCACGACGACTACTACTACTCCCGTTACTACTCTAATTACTACTCGACTGACGCAGATGCAGATGCAGAGCAAGGTGCAGGACAGACTGCGTAGCTGAGAGCTCGCGTCCAGCCACAACCCAATGAAAGTTCCATTGATTGATTTGCAGGCGCAGTATGCCTCGATACGCGATGGCGTGCGCGAAGCGATCGATCGTGTCTTCGAGTCGCAGCACTTTGTGATGGGCCCGGAAGTCGCCGCGCTGGAGGCTGACGTGGCGCGCTATTGCCAAACAAAGGAAGCCATCGGTTGTGCTTCCGGTTCAGATGCTTTGCTGCTGTCGCTGATGGCGTTAGACCTTGGCCCGGAAGACGAAGTCATCACCACTCCGTTTAGTTTCTTTGCCACAGGGAGTGCGATCGCGCGTTTGGGTGCACGACCTGTTTTCGTCGACATCGATCCCTTTACCTACAACCTGAAAGTCGATCAGGTCCCGGCAGCGGTCACATCGCGCACCCGAGCAGTGCTTCCGGTCCATTTGTACGGGCAGTGCGCCGACATGGATCAGCTACTCGCTCTATGCGAATCGAAGGGTCTCGTGTTGATTGAAGATGCAGCACAAGCGATCGGCGCGGAAGATCGCGGCCGCCGCGCGGGTTCCATCGGCAAAGCGGGTTGCTTTAGTTTTTATCCAACCAAGAACCTGGGCGCTGCCGGTGATGCGGGAATCATCACGACCAGCGATCCTGATTTTTCTGCGAGGGTGCGACGACTGCGCGTACACGGCGGGCTGACCGAGTACCAACACATCGAAGTGGGAATCAACAGTCGAATCGATTCTATTCAGGCGGCAGTCTTGCGCGCGAAGCTGCCACACCTCGACGAGTGGTCCAACGCGCGCGCGCAGAAAGCACAAAACTATTCACACCTGTTGGAGGGCGCGAAGCTGAACTTCCGTCTCGATCCGCCTTTCATCAAGACCGGAGTTCGTCACATCTTTCATCAGTACGTTATTCGCGTTCCCGAACATCGCGACGCACTCATGCAGCATTTAAAAGCGCGCGACGTCGCGACAAAGATCTATTACCCGATTCCTCTGCATCTACAGGAATGTTTCAAGTACCTGGGCTACAAAGAAGGCGATTTTCCGGAGGCCGAGAAAGCCGCGCGCGAGACTTTCGCCCTTCCCGTGTATCCGGAAATCACTACGGAGCAACAGGAATACGTAGTGAAAGCAATACAGGACTTCAAACCGTAGGAACATCCGCAATGCCTCAAAAACCGAGAGTGCTGGTGACGGGAGCCGGCGGTTTTATTGGTCATCATCTGGTCACTTATTTAGTCGGACGCGGTTATTGGGTCAGAGGCGTCGATATCAAAAAACCTGAGTTTGAAGAGACGCACGCTGACGAATTTCTTTTGCTCGACCTCACCGGCGCGGACAACTGTCTCCGCGCTTCACACGAGATCGACGAAGTTTACGGACTCGCGGCAAACATGGGCGGCATTGGGTTTATCGAAAACAACAAAGCCGTAATCGTTCGTGACAACACGCTCATCAATCTCAACACGATGGAAGCCGCGCGCGTGAACGCAGTAAAGCGTTATCTCTACACTTCGAGTGCGTGTATCTATCCGGGTTATCGTCAGAAGGAAACTGATGCAGCGCCGCTGAAGGAATCCGACGCGTATCCAGCCGACGCCGAAGATGGTTACGGTTGGGAAAAACTCTACATGGAAAGAGTTTGTCGCCACTACACGGAAGATTTCGGTCTGGACACGCGCGTCGTCAGGTTCCATAACATCTTTGGTCCCTTGGGAACTTACGACGGCGGCAGAGAGAAATCACCCGCAGCGATCTGTCGCAAGGTTGCGCTCGCAAACGATGGCGACGACATCGAGGTTTGGGGAGATGGTGAACAAAGACGCTCGTACTGCTACATCGACGATTGCGTCGAAGGTCTTTATCGCTTGATGCGCAGCGACTATAGCGAGCCTCTGAATCTTGGTCAGGATCGAATGATCTCGATCAACGAGCTGGTTGACATAGTTGCAAACGTAGCCGGGAAGAAGATCGGAAAGCGTTACGACACAACCAAACCGCAGGGCGTCAGAGCGCGCAACAGCGACAACACTCTACTGCGCGAGGTCTTGGATTGGGAGCCGGCGATTTCCCTCGAGGAAGGCCTGGATCGCACCTACCACTGGATTGCCGCACAACTCCGTTCGACTGCCTCAACGAAGTACAAAGAAGCACAAAATGTCGCTTGAAGGCCGGCGCGTTCTGTTCATCTCCTACAACGGCATGCTTGAGCCTTTGGGTCAAACGCAGGTGCTGCCTTACCTGCGTGAGTTGACGAAACGAGGTGTGAAGTTCACGCTCCTCAGCTTTGAGAAGCCCGCCGCTTTTACTCCGGAAGGACAGCGCGAGTGCGAGACACTGAAACAGGAACTATCGGAGCAGGGAATCGAATGGCATTGGCTGCGTTACCACCAGCGACCATCGCTTCCCGCAACCATTTTCGACGTGCAAGTCGGTATTCGTTACGCCAGTCGCCTGGTCCAGCGAAACAAGATCGAATTAGTGCACGCCCGCTCGTACATACCGGCAACGATCGCGCTTGCGTTGAAGCGAAAGTTTGGGATCAAAATGATCTTCGACGTTCGCGGCCTGATGGCTGAAGAGTACGTCGATGCCGAGCATTGGCCCAAAGGCGGTTTGCGGTACCGCATCACGAAAGCAACGGAGCGCCGGATTTTTGCAGCCACAGATGGCGTTGTTACGTTGACTGAGCGGATCTGGCCCATCATCAAACAGTGGGAGGGTTTGAAAGGGCGCGACGTGCCTCACGAAGTGATACCGTGCTGCGTGGATCTCGAGCGGTTTAAATTTGACGAGAAAGAACGTCAGAGGTTGCGAACGGCGTTGAAACTGGGGCGTCGATTGACACTCGTTTACAGTGGTTCACTTGACGGATGGTATTTGACTGAACAGATGGCGGACTTCTTTGCGCGTGTCGTTCGTAAACGATCTGACGCGCACGTTCTGTGGCTTACAAAGGGCAGCCACGAACGAGTGCGACAATTGATGACCGCGCGTGGAGTCAGTGAGGATCGTTTTTCCATTCGCGCGGTTGCGCCGAGGGAAATGCCCTCGTATCTCGCGGCCGGCGATGTTGGCGTCGCGTTCATCAAACGTTGCTTCTCCAAATTGGCGTCATCGCCGACGAAGAACGGAGAATATCTTGCGTGCGGGCTTCCGATCGTCATCAACGCTGGAATCGGAGACTCCGACAGCCTGGTGGACCAGTCGCACGCGGGAATCCTGGTCGACGACTTCGACGACCGAGACTTCGACGACGCCCTCGTCGAAATTGAAAAGCTGATCGACGATCCGAATATCAAATCGAAAGCGCGTGCGGTGGCGGAGAAGGTGTTTGATGTCAACACTGTCGGCGCCGAAGCGTACGCTCGGTTGTACGCGGCCCTGCTGAATGATTGAGAACGCCTCATGAGAGTGTTGGGATTGGCCACATATCCAGTCGAGGCAGCGGCAACACGGTTCCGCATGATCCAGTTCATCGAACCTTTAGCCGCGCAGGGCATTGAACTCTCGGTTTATCCGTTTCTCGATTCTCGGCAGTACGGCTCGCTGTATAAACGATCGCATTGGCCACGTACCGCAATGGGATTGGCCCTGGCGTCGCTTCGTCGTGTGCGCGAGTTGTGGCGCGCGCGGAAGGCTGATGTGTTGTTTGTGCAACGCGAGGCAATGATGTTTGGACCACCGATCGTCGAGTGGTTGTCGATCAATTTGCACGACTGCCCGATGGTGCTTGACCTTGATGATGCGACGTACGTTCCGTACAAGAGTCCTACTTATGGACGCCTCGGCAGCATGCTGAAGTGGTTCAGCAAGACAAACGATCTGATTCGCTGGTCGAGACTTGTGACGTGCGGAAATCGCGAGATCGCAGCGTATGTGAAAAGCAAGGGCCGCGAAGCAGTTGTAATTCCTACCGTTGTCGACACGCAGAGTTTTCGACCGCTCACAGATCGCAGTGCCGGGGATGTGCCGGTTATCGGTTGGGTTGGCACGCACTCGACGTTTGCTTATGTGAAAACTCTCTTCCCGGTGCTCGAACGTCTCGCGCGCGAACACCGGTTTCGCCTGCGTTTAGTTGGGACTGGTGAAGAGAGCGTCGCGATTCCCGGAGTTGAGATTGAAAACCTGCCCTGGACTCTGAACCAGGAGATTCCGCACTTTCAATCACTGGATATCGGAGTTTACCCAATCGTCGAAGACGACTGGTCCGTGGGCAAGTCGTGTTTCAAGGCTGTTCAGTACATGGCAGTTGGAGTTCCTTTCGTCGTGAGCCCTGTGGGCGCGTGTCAGGACATCGCCGAATCGAACGAAACACATTTCGTGGCGCGTACGCCGGACGAGTGGTACACGCACCTTTCGCGACTGCTGCAAGATGAATCTCTACGGCGGCAGCTAGGCGACTGCGGGCGACGATACGCGGAAAAGCATTACAGCATCGAAGCACACGTCCCGAGACTGGCCGAGGCATTGAGGTCCGCAAAACAGATCCGCTCTCAATCATGAGGCTTCGTCTCATAAACTTCGAGAGCGCGCTTGGGCACGGTCAGTACCACCTGCGGTAGCGGGTGGGTCAACCCTCAGCATTTTGTTGACAGTGATCCACGTCAGGAGTAGTCTGCCACGCAGAAATTCCCCTAACCTTCAAACTGCGACGCCTCCCAAAGTCGCATTTCCAATAAACATGTCGAGCCCGGTCGTAATTGATTTCTTTACATGCGACTCCCCGCCCTTCTTCGAAGGAGGTCATGCTCCATGACAAAGATTATGAGTTCGTTTTTATTACCACTGATGGCAGTCGCCTGGATCGCTCTGTGGTCGTCGCCTTTGTTCGCCCAGAATATTCAACACACTGAAAACAAACCCGACCTTGCTTTGCGCAGTGACCTTCGCGTTGATCCATCGACGCTCGGCATGAGTTTCTCGATCCCGCTGGCTTCGTACCCAGGGCGCGCGGGGCACGGCCTTCCGGTGGCCATCACTTACAACTCGAAGGTGCACCGCCTCGACTTCCAGGGAGTGGACTCAACTCCGGTCACGGGCGCAAAAACGTGGACCGGTGTCGAGTTCGCCGAGCACTCCACCGCCGGTTGGACCAGCACGCTCACGCCGCCACACGTCGAGTTCACGGGCATGGGCCAGTTTTTCGACTGGCAGGGTCGCGCCGCGTGCCCGGATGTATGCCTTCCGGGACAGGGCACCGTGGGCGATCACTATATCAAGCGCATTCACGTTCATATGCCGGACGGCTCGTCTCATGAACTGCGCCTTGACGACGCGCTTCACATGATGCCTGTTGAGCCCTTCACCGGAACATTCCTGGCCGTCGACGGCTCACGCATGCGCTTCGAATCGAATACCGGCGCGGCCAGCGTGCTTTATCTGCCTGACGGCTCGCGCTATCTCTTCGGCCCCTACAACCTGGGGAACGAACTGACCGCCACGCACTTCATAGATCGTAACGGGAATACACTTACTTACAACGCCGGCACGCGGCAGTGGACCGACACGCTCAATCTTGTCATTACCAACCCTCTGCCGGCCAACCCAGCGGCGAATACCGAGACTTACTTCCTGGCGAAGTTAGTGGGCGGTCTTGAGGCTACGTACACGCTGCGCTGGAAATACCTCGCGGACGTTCTGACCCTCGACCCGGTGACAGGGCAGCCGCCGCCACTGCGTTACCCCGGTGACTACAAGTGCGCCCCGAATTCGTATCAGAACGTTTCGCCGAGTCTATTTACTTCCAGTTTCGATACCCGGGTATGCGTAGAGCAGGACCAGTTCGGTAACGCCTTGCTCTTTAACCCGGTGGTGCTGGCTGAGCTCGTGCTGCCTACAGGCAAGTTCTATCGGTTCACCTATACCGTGTACGGCGAGATTGACAAAGTTCTCTTTACCACGGGAGCCACAGACCGCTTCAGCTACAGTCAAGTGGCGACGCTGAGCCCCAGCACCGGGCCTTACCTCCAGACCAACCGTGGTGTGAGTCAGCGGCGGGTGAGCGCGACCGGCAGCGGCACAGATGAATCCCTATGGACTTATGCCGTTACCTCCACCAACCCATACACGGTGCGCACAACTCGGCCCGACCTCAGTTACAGCGAGCAGTTGCTGCACCGGAGCCGCTACAGCGGCGTTGGTGAAAGCTTCGCGCGCTTCGAGTTTGACGACGCGCGGACGGGGATGGCGTACGAGGAGCGGTCGTATAACTCCTCAGGATTAATGCTGCGCCGCCAGCTCTCCAAGTGGATAGAGGGTGGTCCATTGGCGGGCGGTTATTCCACTGCCGCCCGTGACGCTAAGGTGACGAAGCAGGTCTCCATCATACTCGACGGGGCCGGCAGCAATGCGTTGACGGCGACGAAGGTCAATCGTTACGAGCAGACGAGCCAACCGCTGAACCTGACCTCCACTACCGAGTACGGCTTCGACAGTTCGATGAGCAAGACGACCGCGCAGACCGCCGGCGTTGACTCTTTCAACCCCGCCGACGCTTTAGCTATTCGCACGACCGAAACAGTTTACCTCGATAATGCGGATTACAATGCGCGCAATCTCGTGTCGTTACCCGTCGCGGTCACGACCAGGACAGGGATGCCGGTGTCCGGTCAGGTGACAGCACGTTCGGAGATGCTGTACGACGAAGCGCTTTTCGCGCCGTTGACCTGCGGCGCAACTGTTGGTTGGAGCGATCCCGGTGCGACAGCGCGCGCGAATGTCACCACGGTGAAAAGCTGGCTCAGCACGTTGGGCGTCTTCACGAATAGCAATGCGTATCTGGCCACGCACACGCAGCATGACCAGTGTGGCAGCGTGCGTAAAATCTGGGATGCTCGTGATACCACTCTCAACAATCCGACCCAGATCGAATACTCACATTATTTTTCCTATCCAACCC
>JBIOUJ010000244.1:0-17078 GCA_044867025.1 Pyrinomonadaceae bacterium
ACCCACCCGCTACCGCAGGTGGTACTGACCCGGCCCAAGTGTCAATCGTCTTGCCGTTGATCTTAACGTTCTTCAATGTCGCATCTTTGACGTTCTTCACAATGTTACCCTCAGCGACATTTTCGAATGTGCAATTCGTCAGACGGAGATTCATCACGGGCGCCGTGGACAGCCCTTGCACATCGAGTGCGTGTTTACTCTTCGCGCTACGAAGATTGTCGACGGTGTAATGACGCACAACCGGCGTGAACGACCCCTTCGCACCCTCTTCGTAGTTGAAATCGATCGTAATCACCGCATGCGCCACCTGCCCGACCTCGATATTCCGGAAGTGCAGATTCTCCAGCAATCCCCCGCGCATCGCGTTATTTTTTACCCGCAAGGCATGGTCCAGGTTTGGACTGTCGAGCCGGCAATCTTCTGCAAAGACGTTTCGCACGCCGCCCGAGATCTCACTACCTACGGTGATCCCGCCATGACCATCTTTCATGCGACAACCCTGCACGATCACGTTTTCTGTGGGAGCTTTGAGTCGCCGCCCGTCGGCATTGCGTCCTGACTTGATTGCGATGCAGTCGTCACCGGTATCGAACTCACAGTCCTTTATCAACACGTCGGTACACGATTCAGGATCGCACCCATCATTATTTGGACCATGACTGTTGATCTTCACATTTTGCACCGTCACATTCCGGCACAGCACCGGATGAATCTCCCACATCGGCGAGTTTTGAATTGTGACGCCCTCAATCAGCACGTTCTCGCAACGATAGGGCTGGATGAATTGCGGTCTTAAATAATGGCCCTCGCCAAAAACGCGTTCTCTTACCTCAACACCTTTTTCGGCCATCGCGAACAGCGCCGTTCTGTCTGCTCGCTGGTTGCTCATGCCTTCTTTCCAGCCGTACGCCGGGCGTCCATTCCAGGGCCACCAGTGCTCGTTGTCGCTCTGTCCATCGAGCGTTCCTTTTCCAGTGATCGCGATGTTCTGCTGCTCAAACGCATAAATGAACGGCGAGTAATTGAACAACTCCACGCCTTCCCATCGCGAGAAAACGACCGGCAGATAGTCTTTCGGATTCTGGCTGAACTTGATCGTCGCGCCTTCCTGAACTTCGAGATTGACGTTGCTTTTCAGATGAATCGCGCCGGTGAGGTACGTGCCCGGTTTAACCACTACGCGGCCACCACCGGCTTTCGTGCATTTATCGATCGCGGCGCGAAAGGCCGCGGTGCAATCGGTTCGTCCATCACCTTTGGCGTTCAAATCGAACGTTCTTTTAGGAAATCGAGGTGGTTTGATGCGATCGCGAATCGCGGGCATCAACAGTTCCCATGGACCATCCGCTTGAGGAAACGCGAACAGACGCGGCGCAACGGCGATCGTTACTCCACCAATCAAAAGCTCTCTAATGAATTCGCGTCGTGTACTCATCTCGCGGTTCTTTTTCGCCAGGCCGGATAATCTCGCTTCAATAGTTTCGCAGGCTCGTCGACGTACCAGTTGTAATTCGTCCGTCGCTCGTGTTCGATCTGAGCGAGTTCGTATTTCACTACTCCGTCGCGTCCCGAAAAGATAGGACGATTACTACCAATCTCATAAAAGCGTGCCCAGGTCGATGCATTCGCATCTTTGACGACGACACGATCGACTCCGCTCGGTTGAGATGCGTCGGCTTTTTCGATCCACTTGATGCCTTTCAGCTCCGACTCCTCAAACCATCTGACCGCCGATTCAACCGCATCGACAATAGCCGGCGGCGGATCTTTGATCGACATCAGAAACCGCACGACGTCAACGCTTTCACCAGCGCTCAACGACGCCGGCTCAAACGTTCGGGCAGGTGCGGAGGCAAACGTGACTTCATCGTGTTGCGCACCCCAGACCGTTCGCCGCCCATTCACGATCACCTGCGTCTTCAGAATACACTCGGTGCCTTTTTGAACAGCCTTCGCAGCCCTCGCACGCCGCGCCTCGTCGACGAACGAATAAACCGGCTTTTTGTCCGCCACATCACGCAGCAGTTTCATCACGCCGATCATGGCGCCATCATTGAACGTGATGTGCTTGTGATACCCACGTGGATCCGGATAGAACTGCGGCCAGCCTCCATTTGCGTATTGCGCTTTCAGCAGGTAATCAAAGCCTTTCAAGAACGACTCACAATGCCGTTCCTGACGTTGTGCTGTGTACACCTGCGCCAGAAACGACAACTGCGTGTAAGTGGCGCCATTGTCGATCGTCGAGTCAGTCTGTGTTTTCTGACCAAGAATCGTAGCTTTCTCAACATCGCTGAGCGGCTTGGCCATGTCGATATTCTTGGGCCAACCACCTGAGCTGCGTTGGTAGAGAATGAAATTGTCTGCGATGCGAAGTGCGTCACCATCCCCTTGGACCACAAAAAAGCACAAAAGGCACAAGAGAATTTGCGGAAAAATCGAACCCATTTTGTATTCTCTCTTGTGCCTTTTTGCGGCTAAAAAACGAACTTCGCCCCGAATTGAATATCGCGTGGGTTGTTGCGCTGTGTCGTCACCAGCCCGAACGTGTTGTTTGGCGCGGCGGCGGTTCCCGGATTCAGACCCATCCCCGCTCCAAAGTACGGATGATTGAACGCATTCAACGCCTCTGCACGAATCTGAAATGTCTTGGTTTCCCCCAATTTGAAATTCTTCGTGAGCGACAGGTTCGCGACTGAGTACGGCTGATTGCGCAGGTTGTCGAGCGTGGTGGGAACGTTGCGAATGCCGAAAGCCGTTAAAGTGACCAGACCCGGCGCGTCGATCGCGGATCGATCGATACCAAACTTGCCACCCTGTCCGTCTCCATCGCCGAGGCGACTCGTGATCGTCGACACGTCGCCGGGGAAGTAGAGATTGTTAGTCAGCAGGAATGGCTCGCCACTCTGCCATTCGTACGTGCCGTTCACCTGCCAGCCACCGATGAATGCGTCGAGGACGCGATTCATGCCGTTACCCACCAAACGACCACGACCGATCGGCAATTCGTAAACGCCCGCAAACGTGAACCGATGAGGTCGATCAAACTGCGAGATGCGATCTTCGAGAACAGTGTCAGTGGGATTCAGATATCCGACCTTTTCTCGAAGATTCGAATACGTGTAAGTCGCATTCATCGTAACGCCCGTCGCGAAACGTTTGTTGATCTGTAGTTGAAGCGAGGTGTAACGGTTGCTGCCGTTGTACTCCTGTGTCCAGAGATTGGTGAACTGGGGAAACGCGAGCATCGATTGTGCACGGGTGATCGTCGAAGCGGTATTAAAAGGACTACCACCCGGAACCAGATTCCTGAATGGATTTGGAATCGTCGCGGTCAGGAAAGTGTTTGCCGCTGCATCCGTCGCCGGAGTGTCGCCGAGGAACTGGCGCGCCACGAAATTCAAATTCTTACTGACTGCGAGATCGTAGCCATTGGCGCGGATGAAGTTTGCTTCGACGACGATCTGTCCGGGCAGTTCGCGTTGAATTCCCACCACGACGCGAACGAACTTCGAGTTCTTCCGAAGCAGACCGATGATCGGAGCCGTGTCGGCGGCAACGTCTGCGCCGATTCCTGTCAACAATCCGAGACCCGATCCAAACGAAGGTTGTAGACCGTTCAATCCGTTCGGATACGGATTCGTCAACGTCGCGACAAACGTCAGACCGTTGTTGTTCGACGGCACGAAAGGCGTCGTGCCCGCGAATCCGATCTGTTGCGGTGTTTCGATCTGGAAAGGCGCCATGAACACACCAAATCCAGCTCGCAGCACTGTCTTCTCATTCAACTGATAAGAAGCGCCGACTCGTGGTTGGATGTTGCTGCGATCCGCCTCCCAAACATTCCGATTGTCTCCGTTGGCAAACGTATAGCCGCCAATCACGTGAAAGTCGGCCGGCGCCACGACAAAGTTCGCGGGGTTTGCATTGAAAGAGGTCGTGTAAGCCGCACGCACCTGCGCTTCAATCGGGCTCGGCGTGCCGAGATCGAAGCCACGCAGAATCCGGTCGTAACGTTCCGTCAAACCCTGTTCGATGTCGTAACGCAGACCGAGATTGAGCGTCAGCTTTTTCGTCATGCGCCAATCGTCCTGGATGAAGAATCCATGGTAGATCGATTGGACCGAGTAGTTGATCGAGTTATCGATCTGGCTTGCATTACCTCCGGAACCCGTCGTGGGAATACCCAGCATGAACGCAGCCAGGTCGCGACCAAAAACATTTCGCAGCGTGCTCGAGGAGTTTGAAGCCGGAGCTGTGAAGGTACCGTCGAAAAAGAACTGGCCGCCTTTGTAAGCGTCGGTGCTGAAATTCTCGCGCAGAATTCGCAGGTCGTAGCCATAACGCAGCGAATGGTTGTCTATGACTTGCGTCAAGGTCGGTTGGATCGAGCCCATGTAGAACGGCCGGATACGGCCTTCGTTCCAATCAGATCTCGTGGCGCCGAGGGTCGATCGGATGGGCCGCGTCGCGTCGAGGTTTCGGATCATGATGCGCGGCAGGTATTGATACCCTCGCATCGCTGCCAGCGACGCTGGAGCAAATCCGAGTGTCGCGGGATCGAACGGTTCGGCCGGCCGGCGCTCCTGCACGAACCGGTTCAAACTCATGCGAATGTCGAAAACCGTGTTTGGGCTGAACGCGTTTGTGTAATCGATGTTTCCGCCGTCGTTGGTGCGAAACTCAAACCCCCGCGTGATTGGAAAATCGTTTACGACGCCGGCCCAGTCTTGTCGATCTTCAGGATTGAAGCTGTGATAGTACTTCGCGAAGATCGATTGCGTCGAACTGATGCGATGATCGATGCGCGTCAACCAGCCGCGATAATCCTGGTGCCGGAGCTGGTTCGAGAAGTAGTTGTTTTGTGTGCCGCTTGCGACACCGGTGATGTTCGGCAACGGATAGTATTTGACCATGTTCGCGGCGACGGGATTGATCAGATTGCTCGGAATGATGTTACAGGTTGAGTTAGCCGCCACAGCGCCTGAAGTCGGACAACCGAAAGATGTACGCACCACGTTGCTGCCGCTTTGCACACCCGAGAACGGATTGAAAATCACCGTATTCGCAGACGCGGCGATGTTGTTTCGGTTCACGATGAGCGCCGAGAAATCACCACGCCGCATTGCCTCTGTCGGTACCGTGAAGACCTGCGGCTCCGCAACGTTGTCTCTCAGACGCTCATACGAGACAAAGAAGAACGTCCGATCGCGTCCGTTGAACTTGGGAAGCACGACTGGTCCACTGAACACACCGCCGAAGCGGTGATACGTTCTGATTGGTCGCGCCTGGTTGGCGGCGTTGCCGAAGAAGTTGTTAGCCGTGCGACTGCGATCGCGATTGAAATACCACGCCGAGCCGTGCAGGTTGTTGGTGCCGCTTTTTACAGCGACGTTTACCGTCGCTCCGGCCGAGTAGCCTTGCTGCGCGTCGAACGTGTTTGTCTGAACTTTGAATTCCTGCACTGCGTCGGACGGAGGTGAGAAACCGACACCGCCGTCGAACGCATAGTTGGGCGAGCCGTCGAGCGTGATCTGATTCGCGCCCGTCGCGCCGTTGGATCGGAAAGCCGCGAGGTTGCCATTCGAAGTTGGACCAGTAAAGAGGGGGTTGCCTGTGTAAGCGATGCCGGGAGCGAGCGTCGCTAGTTGATATGCGGTGCCTTCCGTGAGTGGTAGCTCGCTGATCTGTTTACCCGTGACGACGGTTCCGGTGTTGACCATGCCGGTCTCGAGTGTCAGTCCGGAAGCGATCGTGGTCACCATTGCGGTCACACCAATTTCCATCTGGACGTCGAGCGTCAAGCGGTCGGCCACGCGAACTTCAATTCCGTCGCGCACGGCGGTATTGAAATTTTCTTTCGTGACGGTGAGTTGGTACTTACCGGGCGGCAGCAGTTGAAAACTGTAGCTGCCGTCGTCGCCGGTCATTGCAGTGGACACGATACCCGTTTGGATGTTTTTGATTTCGACTTTGCTGCCGGGAATGACGGCGCCGTTCGGATCGGTGATCTTACCGGCGAGTTGTCCTCTAAACTCCTGAGCAGTTGCGGTAAAAGCGAAGGCAAGCAGGAGCAAACCAGCCCAGAAAGCTCGTGCGTTCGGGTGCGCTATATTCATGGATTCATCTCCCGTATTTAATCGATTGGTAAGACCAACTGTCCGATGCGCTTGGATGGGTGCGCATTCTCCTACTGAAGAAGACGGCTGTCAAGAGTTATTTTGACCAAAGCTGAAAGCGAAACTTAAGTGGTCGGACCAATTTGTTCCACGGATAATACGGATTGATGCGGATTAGAGATCTATCAGCATCAATCCGTGTTATCCGTGGCGTTTTTTGCGGCCGTTGGAGCGGGAGCGTCGCGGGGGTTCCTGATACCAGCGGTTGCCGGTGCGGTATTCCTGTTCGGTGCGGCCCAACATGGCGAGGGCGCGCTTCGGACGCAGGTGAGCGCAGGCGACGATGATCGTATTCAAGAGGGCCATCGGCGCGACGTAGGAGCCAGTGAATGAAGGACTGCTGGTCGACACGACGAGATAGTCGTCGCAGTGTAAGGCGATGGGTGTGGTGCTGCTGTCGGTGATGCCGAACGTTGGGACGCCCCGAGCGTGAGCTCGCTGGACTGCCTCAACTGTTTCTCGCAGACATCGACCAAAGCTGATCGCGACCACGAGATCTGTATCAGTCAGGAGATCGATCTTGTGTTGCAGATTTCCGGTGCTGCCGACCGGCGATTCGGCGTCAAACCCGAGCGGCGTCAGGCCATAGGCGAGAAACCACGCGAGTGATGCGGCGAGATCGACGCCAACCACCAGGATGCGACGCGCCTCGTGGATTTTCTTCGCGAGCTCGACGGCTCGCTTTGTTTCCAAACTCGATCTCAGCACACTCAAACTCTCGACGTCTCTCTCCAGACAGTGTTGCACCTGGTCCGTGACGCTGCGCTTCTGTTGCGTGGCGGCTTTGAGTACGGTGTACGGCGTGATGTGGTCGACGAAGTGTTGGCGCAGATCCGCGGCGAAGTCTGCGAAACGTTCATAGCCAAGGGCCTGGACGGTGCGGACGATCGTCGCGGCGTCGACGTTGTAACGTTTCGCCATCTCGCGAGATGAGAGGAAGAACGTCTGTTCGTGATTGTCGAGGATCTCTCGGATGAGTCGACGCCGGCTCCCGCTCAAAGGTGATTCGGCGAAGCGGACCTCAAGCGAGTTTCCGTCGCGATTGTTGAGTACATTTCCCGCTGCCATGTTTTGTGGTCCCTTTTGTGCCTTTTTGTGGCTCAATTACTGTTTTGCGAGATGTAGATGCGGGTTTCAGTCAGGTGTTTAATGTAATCGAAATCGACTTCAAACCCCAGGCCCTTACCATCCGGCACGGCCACAGTGCCATCGTCAGCTACAACAACTTCCGGTGAGATGATGTCGCGCTCGAAGTAACGCGAGCTGGCCGAAATATCGCCCGGCAAACTAAACCCTCTCAAACTCGCCAGCGCGATGTTGTGCGCGCGACCGATACCCGACTCGAGCATGCCTCCGCACCACACGGGAATCTTTCGCGACAAGCACAAATCGTGAATCCCGAGCGCCTCCGAATAGCCGCCCACGCGTCCTACTTTGATATTGATTATTCTACAACTGTCCAACTCGAGCGCCATCCTCGCCTGGCGTAAATTCACGATGCTTTCGTCGAGACAGAGCGAAGTCGTCATCATCTCCTGCAAGCGCGCGTGGTCCATCAAATCGTCGTGCTGGAGCGGTTGCTCGATCATTAACAGGTTGAACTGATCGAGCTGCTTGAGGTGGTCGACATCGTCGAAGGTGTAGGCCGAATTAGCATCCACCGAAAGTAGGATCTGCGGATACTTGCGCCGTACTTCGTCGACGACGTCGAGATCCCAACCCGGCTTGATCTTCAGTTTGATTCTCTGATAACCGAGACCGAGGTAACGTTCAACACGCTCGAGCAGACGAGAAATCGTAGGCTGAATTCCCAGACTAACGCCTACGGCCACACGTTTCAACTCACCACCAATCAGCGCCGACAGCGATTGCTCGTTCACTTGCGCCAGGAGGTGCATGAACGCGAGCTCGAGACCTGCCTTCGCCATGTTGTGCCCACGAAACCGCGCCAAACGCCTGGCTAAATCATTGAGACCCGTAACCGGAGCAGTCAACAACGCCGGACCAAAGAAGTCTCTGATCACATGCAGCGCTGTACCGACAGTCTCGTAGCTGTAGAGCGGTTGTTCTGAAGCAACAACCTCGCCCCAGCCTCGCAGTCCGTCAGCCTCCAGGCACACGAGAAAGATGAGCCGCGAATCGATCTTTCCGAAGCTCGTTTCGAAAGGCTCGATCAGAGGCAAGCGGATCAGGCGTAATTCGACGCCGTCGATTTTTAGCTCCTGGGTTTGCTGCTCACCGGTGCGATCGAAAATTTTGGAGGCACCCTGCATGGCGCGGCAGAAAATACCACAGCGGATTTGTTCTGTGCAACAGGTGTTGTAGCAGAATTGACACAATGCAACGGTCGATGTTATATACCGCTACGCTGATCGTCACTGCAATCACATGCCCAGAACTGTGGTTTCAACATCTCGCTCCTGAGGAGGGATCATGAGATTCAACTCATTGCCGGTGGTCCTTTGTCTTCTTTTCCTGGTTCATTCCGCGTCGGCCCAAACAACTGTCTCGACAATCGAAGGCACGATAAAGGACGCGCAGGGTAGCGCTGTCGCGGGTGCTCAGATCGTCGTTAAGTCTCCAGCGATCGGACTTGAACGCACTGTGACTAGCGATGCCGAAGGTTTTTACAGAGTCACCGCTCTGCCGGCGGGAATCTATTCAATCAACGTTTCCCACACGGGATTCGCTGCCCGAACCTTCGACAACATCGAGCTGACGTTGAACAGAACGCTGACTCTCGACATCCCACTCGAAGTAGGAGCCGTGCAGGAGCAGGTGGACGTAGTCGAGAATGCGCAACTGTTGACGCCCACGACACCTTCGACCGGAGCGACGATCACACCGCAACAGATCAGGGAAATGCCCACTAACGGCCGAAACTATCTGGACCTGTTGCAACTCGTGCCAGGCGTGGTCATCAACAGACGCGCTGACGTCGGCAGTGACAATGCAACGCCGGTGTTGGGCGAGCGATCAGGCAACAACAACTTTTTCATCGATGGTCAGCCGAACAAGGACACCGTCATGGGTGGAGCCGCTTCTCAGTTTACTCAGGAGACAATCGCCGAGTTTCAGGTGCTCACGGCGGGTTTTCGGGCCGAGTTTGGACAGGCTTCGGGAGCGATCGTTAACGTAATCACCAAGAGCGGCGGGAACGACTACCACGGAATCGCATCGATATTCCTTAGAAACAATGTCTTTGACACATCGAACAATCCGAACGGAACCGACGTGCCTTTTCTCCAGCGTTGGGATGGCAGCGTTGCCCTCGGTGGTCCAATCGTTAAAGACAAAGTTTTCTTCTTCGGTTCAGGTGAGAGAATCAGAGAAAACCGCGAGCTCGATTTCATCTTTCCGCCGGGCACTCCACAGATCGCGAGAGATTTTGAAACGCAGTTCGACAATCCATCGCGCACCTTCGACACGCGCGGGTTTTTCAAATTTGACGAGCAGCTCGGACGGCACAACCTTAGCCAGTCCGTGAATTACACGAATGGAAACGTGAGAGAGTTCCTCCCACTTTCCAACGCCACCGCACTGCCGTCGAGAAGAAATGACACCGGTGCGCGTCACTTGTTGTTGGCGTTCAGCGATACCGCCCTGTTCGGAGACCAGGGCAATCCCTGGGTATTGACACTTCGTGGTGGTTATCGAGGCGACACGTCTGAAACCCGCCCTGCTCATCCTGACGCAGGTGTGGGCACGAGCTTCAATATGTTCAGCTCGAACAATACGGGTGGTCTTTTTGGAGATCTCGGCTCATTCCAGTTCGGAAATTCGGTGACACGCACGGCGCTGGACCAGAAATACACGTCGCTCTCAGCGAACGCCGCTAAGCTCATGGGCGATCACAATCTCAAGTTTGGTTGGAATTTCCTGCGCACGAGAGTCGATGGTATCGAGTCGCAAATCCTGAATCTACAACTCTTCGCCACGGTTCCGGATTTCATCACGTTTGGACCAGTCAACTCCGGATTCTTTACGGTCACAACCGCCGGAGGTCTGACGCCCGCGGCGAATGAGATCCACTTGCGCAACAATTACAACGCCGTGTTTGCGCAGGATGACTGGAAGTTTCATCCCAAGCTCACTTTGAATTTCGGGATGCGTTGGGACTATGACTCGGAATTCAAGACCAAGAGAAACCTTTCGCCGCGTGTGGGTTTCGCGTGGGCTGCAACACCGAAGACAGTCGTCCGCGGACACTTCGGAGATTTTTACGATCAGTTTCGACTCAATCTTGTTCGCGATGTGCCGGCTTTCGGAGGCGCGGATCGGCGCGTGGTCCAACCCTTCTCATATCCGCGTGGCTTTTTCGGCAACCCAAGTCTCGCACCGGCAGCGATCAATGCTTCGCTCTTTCCAGGCGGTCTCTGCGTCTCCCCAAATCTTACTGATGCTCAGATCACCGCAGGCAGCATACCTTGTCCGGTTGCGCCGACGAATCAACACATTGGAATCGACAGGCTCAATCGCGTAGTTGCGCCCGGCCACGCGCTGATTCCAGCCGGCGCCGTGATCAACGTCAGCAACATACAGTCGCTGAGCGGCTTGTCTCCGGATCAGTATCTGACCCAGGCGGCCCAGGCTGTCGGGAAGGCGCCGGGGTTCTTTTTCTGGGGACCCTTTGGCGCGTTATCGCACGCCGCCATTCCTGCTCAGCTTTTTCCGACCGACATCGATCGCACTTTCAAGACACCATTTACACGCAGCGTCAGCATTGGCGTGCAACGGGAGATCAAAAATGTCTTGATCGAAGTCGATTACTACCATCGCAACATGAATCATTTGTTGGGCATTCGCCAGACGAATACTTCGTTCGCGTCCAGAGCATCGAACCGGCAGTTCTTGCCGCCGTTCACAGCCGGCCCGATCCGAACGTTTGGTCCATGGTATGAGGGTACTTACGACGGGCTCGTGATCAGTTTCACGCGACGTTTTGCCAGGCGTTTTAGTTTGAGCGGCAACTATGCCTTCGCAGACCAGACTGACAACCAGCTTGGGATCGACGTGCTGCCTTCCGATAGTTTTGTTGGGATCGCGCCGATCGTAACGGAGACGGGCACTGGCAGAACCAATCAAAACAGCTCGTTCACGCGTGCCAACGGACGTTTCGTCGCGAAAGCAGGTTCGTTCGTCAACGGACCTGATCTCGATAAAGGTCCATCCGATCTCTCAGTGGACCACACGTTTCAGCTCAACGGGTTGCTGGAGCTTCCGTGGCAGTTTCAGGTGAGCGGCCTTTTCCGAGCGCAGAGTGGTTATCACTTTAGCCAGTTGGGTGCGCAAGAAGATCCTGATGGAGATGGAACGTTTAACACCATCAACCATGGACCAGGACGCAATGCGTTCACCAGTCCCTCGTTCGTCAATCTCGATCTGCGATTCACGAAGAGATTCAATATCACCGAGCGTGTAAGGCTGCACGCGTTGTTCGAGTTTTTCAATGTATTCAATCGACAGAACCCTGCGGCAGTTCAGCAAGTGCCGAACGTTGCGAACAGTCCATTCAACTCCGTGATACAGGTGCTGCCCGGCCGTGAAGGGCAGGTGGGATTGAGGTTTGAGTTCTAATCTGCCTCTGCGATCCTCTGCGTTCCTCTGCGCCTCTGCGGTGAAAATAATCTCTCACCGCAGAGACGCAGAGGAACGCAGAGGACCGCAGAGAAAAACCAATAAATTCAATGCACATCCGAAAACTTCAGTTTGCGCTTTTTCTCTTAGTTTCTCTCTCAATCGTTACCTTCGCTCAGGGCACGCGACTGCTGCGCCATCCGACAGTAAGCCGCGACTCGATCGCTTTCGAGTACGCCGGCGACTTATGGGTAGTATCGCGAAGCGGTGGAACTGCTCGCCGCCTGACGGCCACTCCCTCGCTCGAGATCGATCCGTATTTCTCGCCCGATGGTTCACAGGTCGCTTTCACCGCGACAGTCGCAGGAAACACTGACGTGTACGTCGTCTCTTCGAGTGGCGGCGATCCAAAAAGACTAACTTATCATCCCGGTCTCGATCGAGTTCGCGGCTGGAAACCCGACGGCAAAACCGTTGTGTTTGCTTCAAACCGCACCAGCTCGCCCCAAAGTGCTTACCTGCAACTTTGGACCGTCGGTGTTGACGGTGGACTGCCCGAGAAGCTGCCTGTGCCGCGTGCATTCTTCGGTTCGTACTCACCCGACGGCAGTCGTCTGGCTTACGAAGAGTTCTCCACGGCATTCATTCCGGACTGGTTTGAGGCGAGCATGTGGAGGCACTATCGCGGCGGTCGAACACACCCGATCTCGGTTATCAATCTGTCAGACAACACGGTGCAGAAGCTTCCATGGACCAACAGCAACGACAGTTTTCCGATGTGGGTTGGAAACTCGATCTACTTTCTTTCAGATCGTAACCACACCACCAATCTCTTCGCCTATCGGTTCGATACAAAACAGTTGACGCAGATCACGCATCATGACGATTTCGATGTCATGACTGCTTCAGCGAATTCTGACGCCGTAGTTTACGAGCAGGCGGGCTACATCTACTTGGTCGACGCCAGGTCAGGCAAACCACAAAAACTCAATATCGAAGTGACTGGAGATCTTCCATGGGCGCGGCCGCAGTTCAAGAAAGTCGCAAGCATGATTCGGAACGCGACGCTCTCCCCAACAGGAGTTCGTGTTGCGTTTGAAGCGCGCGGAGAAATCTTCACGGTCCCGACGGAGAAAGGCGACTTTCGCAATCTTACGCAGAGTCCGGGAGCGCACGATCGTGGACCAGTGTGGTCGCCGGACGGAGCACAGGTCGCATGGCTTTCTGACATGAGCGGCGAGTACCAGCTCATGATCGGTGAGCCTACGGGTGTCACTCCTGCGCGCGCGATCTCATTACCGTCGACTGCATTCTTCAGTCGCGCGACATGGTCGCCTGATGGTTCTCGCATCGTGCTCGAAGACAATCACAACAATCTCTGGGCCATCGACGTTGGCAGTGGTACTTCAACAAAGATCGACACCGACGCGCATCCGGATCCTTTAAGACAATTCGACGCCGCCTGGTCTCCGGATTCGAAATGGATCACCTACACGAAGAGTCTTCCCAGTCACTTGCGCGCGGTCTTCGTCTATTCATGGGCAGACAAAAAGGCATACCAGGTAACCGACGGACTCGCGGATTCAATTTCTCCGACGTTCGATGCCGGCGGTAAGTATCTCTACTTCATGGCGAGCACCAACTATGGTCCAAGCACTGGTTGGCTGGAGATGAGTTCGCTCGATCGACCTGTCCGCCGGGCGATTTATCTGGTCGTGCTGAATGCAAGCGAGCCGTCGCCTCTCCTGCCCGAGACAGGCGATGAGCCTAAACCACCAACACCCGAGGCCACTCCGCAACCCAAGCCGGATCCTAATGCGAAGCCGGTGGTTCGAATCGACACCAATGGAATCAGCCAACGAATACTCGCAGTCAATATTCCTCCGGGTGATTACGGCAATCTCACCGCCGGTGCGGCGGGAACATTCTTCTACACAGAACCGTTTACGGGCGGAGCTCCGGGAACACTTCGTTTGCAGCGTTATCAACTGAGCGCGAGAGCAGCAGCGCCGTTTCTCGAAGGCAGTGTTCGTTCCTATTCGATTTCAGCCGACAAGAAGAAACTGCTTTATCAAGGCGGTGATGGTCCAAATCGCTGGGGAGTCGTGTCAACCGACCGGCCGGCGAAGGTCGGCGATGGACCACTGAATGTTGCTCAGTTGGAGATGCGCGTGGACCCGCGCGCTGAGTGGGCACAGATCTATCGCGAGACGTGGCGAATTCAGCGCGAGTATTTCTACGACGAGAAGATGCACGGCGCCGATTGGCAGGCTGTTTACGAGAAGTACAAGCCGCTGCTTTCATTTGTGGGCCATCGCGCAGATCTTGCCTATTTGATCGCCAGTGTCGGAGGTGAACTTACGGTAGGTCATTCATATTTGCAGGGCACTGGCGATGTTCCAACTGAAGATCCGGTCCAGGTTGGATTGTTGGGAGCTGATTTATCGATTGAGAATGGACGCTATCGAATCAAACGTATTTTCACGGGTGAGAATTGGAACCCCGATTTGCGAGCGCCGCTCAGCGCTCCTGGTATTCAGGTGTCTGAGGGTGACTACTTGCTGGAGGTCAATGGTCGCTCGCTTGCGCCACCGACAAATCCTTACAGCGTGTTTGAAGGAACAGCGAACCGGCAGACGCTGATCCGCGTCAGTAAAACTCCATCCACCGAAGGTTCACGTCTCGTAACTGTTGTACCGGTGGCCAGTGAAGACGCACTTCGCACCAGGGCGTGGATCGAAAACAACCGGCGCGTCGTGGACAAACTCTCAAACGGGAAACTGGCGTATGTGTGGCTGCCCAATACAGGGAACCCGGGTTACACGTCGTTCACCCGTTATTATTACGCGCAGCAGGACAAGGAAGGCGCAATCATCGACGAACGCTACAACCAGGGTGGAATGGTCGCTGACTACATCGTCAACGAGCTCGATCGAAAACTGCTGGGTTACTTCGCGTTGCGTGACGGCACTCCGATCACATCGCCGATCGCCGGTCTCTATGGTCCAAAAGTAATGCTCATCAACGAGTCGGCGGGGTCCGGAGGAGATGCACTGCCGTTTTATTTCCGCCAGCGCAAACTTGGACCACTAATCGGAACCCGAACGTGGGGTGGACTCGTCGGCACGCTGATTATTCCTCCGACCATAGACGGCGGCGGTATCACAGCGCCGAGTCTCGCTTTTTATAACCTAAAAGGCGAATGGGATGTGGAGAACATTGGTGTTGCACCGGACATCGAGGTTGAATACACGCCCGCTGAGGTGATCAATGGGCGAGATCCGCAGTTGGAGAGAGCGGTGCAGGAAGCGTTACGGTTGTTAGAGCAGAATCCAACTCGAAAGATGCCGCGCCCCGCTCCGATCGATCGCGTGTCGAAGAGTCGAGGAAGTAAATGAAAATGGCCA
Organism: Pyrinomonadaceae bacterium; assembly: GCA_044867025.1. GTDB lineage: Bacteria > Acidobacteriota > Blastocatellia > Pyrinomonadales > Pyrinomonadaceae > PSRF01. The sequence goes on from JBIOUJ010000244.1 coordinate 15,164, forward strand.
CAAAAAGGCACAAAAAGTACAAAATGAAACGATTTCTCATTTCTGCTTTTTGTGCCTTTTTGTGGCTAAGTTCGTGCGCGATCGCGGCGGCTCAGCTAAAACCCTCGGACTACGCTCGAACCGAAGCCATGATCCCGATGCGCGATGGTGTGCGTCTTTACACTCAGATCGACGCTCCCAAAAACGCGCCTGGACCAGTTCCAATCCTGCTGCTCCGAACGCCATATGGCCTCGGCAACATCACGTCCGAACAGTTAGCGACGCTTCTCAAAGAGCTCTCTGAAAGCGGTTACATCTTTGTTCGACAGGACATCCGCGGCCGCTTCAAGTCGGAAGGCGAGTTTGTCATGCTTCGACAGCCGCGCGATCCCAAGGACAAAAATGCGATCGACGAGGGCACCGATACCTACGACACGATCGCGTGGCTACTGAAGACCGTGCCGAATCATAACGGTCGAGTCGGTATGGCTGGGACGAGTTACGGCGCGTGGCTTTCAGTGATGGGAATGCTCGATCCTCATCCAGCGTTGAAAGCAGTGGTCCAACAGGCGTCGCCCGCTGACATGTGGTTGGGCGATGACTTTCATCACAACGGCGCGTTCCGTTTGAGCTATGGCCTTGAATACTCGTACATGATGGAGTCGTCGAAGGAGATCGCCAACGTCTCGACCGTCGTCGATAAATACGACGCGTATGAGTGGTACCTAAATCTGGGTGCGCTTTCAAATGCGGACAAGAAATATTTTCACGGCAAGCTCCCAACGTGGACCAATTTTGTCAACGAGCCGGATTACAGCGCGTTCTGGAAACGCCAGGCTTTTGCTCCGTGGTTGAATCGCGTCACTGTGCCGATCCTTAACGTGGCGGGATGGTGGGATCAGGAAGACTTCTATGGTCCAATCAAGATCTACGAGCTACTCGAGCGGCACGACACTTCAAAACAAAACTTTCTCGTGGTTGGTCCCTGGAATCACGGAGGCTGGTCGAGAGGTGAGGGAAGCAAACTAGGCCGGATCGAGTTCGGGAGCCCGACGGCGGCTCATTACAGGCAAAACATTCTCGCTCCTTTCTTTGCACACTACTTAAAAGGACAAGGTGCAGGTGAACGCCCTGAAGCTTTGACGTTCCGGACCGGTGCAAACACGTGGGTCGAACACGACGTGTGGCCGCCAAAGCGTGGCGTTGTCGAGCGAAAACTCTATTTTCAGTCTGGAAAAAAGTTGTCTTTCGAACAGCCCTCCGCTAAAGATCCGAACGCGTTTGATAGCTACGTGTCTGATCCGGCCAGTCCTGTTCCGTATCGACCGCGTCCGATTCAGGTGCGATCGGGGTGGCCGGTGTGGCTGGTGGAGGATCAACGTTTTGTCGATGGCCGGCCTGATGTTCTTACCTTGCAAAGCGATACGCTTGCCGACGACGTCACCGTCTCGGGAAGAATCGTGGCCAACATCTTCGCGTCGACGTCAGGAACAGACAGCGACTGGATTGTGAAGCTGATCGACGTTTACCCGGACAAGTATGGACCAGATGAGAGTATGAGCGGCTATCAGCTCATGATCGCCGGCGACGTTTTTCGTGGTCGTTATCTGAAGAGCTTCGAGAAGTCGCAACCGCTTAACGCAAACGCAATTTACCATTATCAGATCGCTTTTCCTGCGAACGATCACACGTTCAAAAAAGGCCATCGAATCATGGTGCAGGTGCAAAGCACGTGGTTTCCGGTGATCGATCGAAACCCGCAAAAGTTTGTACCGAACATCTTCCTTGCGACGGAATCGGATTTTCAGCCGGCCACGCAAAAGATATTTCGCTCGGGCCAGCACGCGTCGCACATAGCGCTGCCGCTTGTACTTGGAGGAGGTCAGTACCACCTGCGGTAGCGGGTGGGTCAACCTTTCTAATCATGTGTGATTGT
>JBIOUJ010000245.1:0-6571 GCA_044867025.1 Pyrinomonadaceae bacterium
AGCATGCGATACTGCTAATAGAGGTTGACCCACCCGCTACCGCAGGTGGTAACCTGCGATTACACAACTTTGGAAAGGAACGATCCTATGCGGATACCTATTGTAATCCTGATCGGGCTCGTGCTTGCGGCGGCGCTCGCCGCACAAACTCGACCACGTGGCAGAGATCTCGGCATTCCCTTTCCCGGTAAGACTGGTCCAAACAACGCCATCACCGATGTCGCTGGTATAGCTGTCGGTCACGTAACGCTGATCGAGGGAGAAGGCAAACTCATCCCGGGCAAAGGACCAATACGCACCGGAGTGACCGCGATTCTTCCCAGACCAAGGGGAAACTGGGATCCCGTGTTCGCGGCAACGTTCAACCTCAACGGCAACGGCGACATGACCGGCGTCAATTGGATCAAAGAGTCGGGCTTCATGGAAGGGCCTATTCTCTTAACCGGCACACACAGCGTTGGCACGGTGCGCGATGCCGCCATTCAATGGCAATTGAACAACGGGCGAAAGTTTATATTCACGTACCCCATTGTCGCTGAGACATTTGATTTCCTGAACGACGCGAATGGCGAACACGTCAAACCCATGCACGCTTTGCAGGCGCTTGATAACGCCAAACCCGGACGCGTTCAGGAAGGTGCAGTCGGCGGCGGCACGGGCATGGGTTGCAATGGATTCAAGGGTGGAATCGGTACGTCATCGCGTTTGCTGGCAGCAGAACAGGGAGGCTACACGATCGGCGTACTCGTCCAGTGTAACTATGGCGGTGACTTAAGAATTCTCGGTGTTCCAATTCGACAGGAAATCACCGATCTGCGAGCGTGCACTACGCTGCACGAGCCTTTGAGTCGCGAGTGGACTCGCGGCATGCCGTCGTGCACTTCGGATCGAGGCGCCCACAACGCTCCCGACGAACAACAGTATGAAGGTCGCGGTTCAATCATCGTGATCGTTGCGACAGACGCTCCTCTCCTTCCGCATCAACTGGAGCGACTCACACGCCGAGTTGGAATGGGCCTTGGTCGATTGGGCAGTTGGGCCGGCAATTCATCCGGCGATCTTTTTCTCGCATTCTCAACAGCGAATCCCGGAGCGGGTAGCCCGGAAGGAACGCCTTCACTCAAGATGTTGCCTAACGATCAGATCGACCCGCTATTCAGAGCCACGATCGATGCGACTGAGGAGGCCGTCGTGAACGCGATGCTCGCTGCTGACACGATGACTGGCGCCGACGGCATTCGGCTTTTCGGTTTACCTGGAGATCGCGTTGTCGCGGCGTTGAAGAAATACAATCGAATGAAATGATCTTCTCTGCGGCTCTCTGCGTATCTCTGCGTTCTCTGCGTTGAAATGCTCTTTAGCGCAGAGAACGCAGAGATACGCAGAGAGCCGCAGAGAAAACTCACCCGAGATCCATAATCTCCTGAAGGATCGTGCGGGCTGTGCTGTCTGGCCCGACCCAGTCCTGGTTGGTCAGCAAGGCGATGCCGACTGGCGGCACGTCCGAGGCATACCGCGTGAGACCGATCCAGCAGCTACAACCACCCTTACTGGTTAGCCCATCCTTCATGACCACCTGGGCCGAGTTGATGGTAGGGATCTGCCATCCCAGCCCCATGGCGAAATTTGTATATTGCCCGCCAGGCTTCTTGGGATTCTCGATCCAGACGCTCGCGGCGGACGCGAGAGCCTGCTGTAGCGACGTGAGCGTGCCTCCCGATGCTTCTAGTTCCATGGCTTCGTAGACAGCGGCGAGCCAGGTGAGCATGTCCTGCGCGCTCGACTTCAAGTCGGCCGCGTTGAGGATAGAGACCGCGTTGTTGTTGTTGTAGCCTTGGGCGAGAGGAAGTTCTCCTGGGAGATCCTGCGCCGCGAAAGTAGATGGCATGCCGAGCGGCGTCGTGATCACATGCCGAAGGATTCCCGGGTACCCACCGCTGATGAAGTCCACCATCGCGGCGGCGACGGCAAATCCCAAGGTTACGAACCCAGCGCTGGAGTAGATCCAGTCGTTCAGGTTCGTCATGAACTCCGGCTGGTTATCGTTCCACCACGAGAGCTGTTGACAGGAGGGCGGCTCGCCGGCGAAGAGTTGGTCGCCGTATGGGCCATTTGCTTCATCGGGCATACCGGAGGTTTGGGTCGCGAACTGCATAAAATTGACCCGGTCCGCGTCCCAGTAGGGGCCGGAGACACCGGACGGATCACAGCGGTGGTTCAACAGGAACGGAGCGATGGGAGTTTGGTCGAGAGGGCCTATCATGCCCTCTACGCTCATAAACGCAGCGAGCGACGCGGTGAAGACCTTGGTGACGGAGCCGATGGCGTAGACCGTCTCGGGGGTGATTACCTCGTTGGGCCCCGCCCAGCCGTACTGGAAGAAGCTGGGAATACTTGAGTCGTTCGGATAGAAGAGGGCGACCGAGATGCCGACGTCAGCGTCGGCGTGGCCGTCCTGCATTTTTGTCAGAAGCGCGTTGCAGTTTGAATCGATGATCGAATGTACGGAATTGGTGACCTCCTCCGGATGTGCGGAAGGTGAGGGTTGTGAGCTTGACATAGTAGCCTCCTGAGTGTGATTGAGATTTGTTTGTTGAGGATGATGCGATGGGTCCTAAGCAGGACCTCGCATGTTCTTATCGTTTCCTACTATTAACGCGAGAACTACTTCGGAAAACCACCACATCGGAGTTGTGATGTTGCGGCGTTGAAGAAGTACAATCGGACGAAATGAAAGCTGTTGTTATTACTCGTTTCGGTGGTCCTGAGGTCTTGGAAATCCGAGACGTTCCGGAACCGACACCTGGGCCGGACGAACTCCTCGTTTACGTGCGGAGCACCGCGCTCAATCGCGCAGACCTCCTGCAAAGGTTAGGTCAATATCCTGCGCCACCGGGCGCAACGCAGAACATTCCCGGGCTCGAATTCGCGGGCGAAGTCGCAGAGTTAGGTGCGAACGCTCACCGCTGGAGCAAAGGCGATCGCGTGATGGGGATCATCGGCGGCGGAGCGCATGCGGAATTTGTGACGGTCCATCAGGATGCATTAGCCGTCGTGCCACCAAACCTCGATTGGCCTGCTGCGGGCGGCGTTCCTGAGGTCTTCATGACCGCACACGACGCGCTCAAACAAGCAGGATTCAAAGCCGGAGAAGACGTGTTGGTCCATGCCGTCGGCAGCGGAGTCGGACTTGCTGCAACACAACTCGTCAGAGCTTTGGGAGGTCGTGCGTTCGGCACTTCTCGTACACCCGATAAAATTGAACGCGCAAAACAATTTGGTCTGAAGTCGGGATTTGCAGTTCCGGAGCCGAGCTCGTTGACGGAACTTTCTGAGTCTGCGAAGGACGTGACCGGCGGCGGCGGATTTGACGTCGTTCTCGATCTGAATGGAGGTCCGTATTTCGCTGCGAGCCTCGAAGCGATGGCGATGAGAGGCCGGATCATTCTGATCGGTGGAGTCGCCGGTGGTAGGGCCGATGTCGATCTCTATCAGATCCTTCGAAAGCGTCTACACATTATCGGCACGGTGATGCGCGCGCGATCTCTTGAAGAGAAGATCGCAACGACCAACGCATTCGGAGAAGAAGTTGTACCGCTGCTGGCCGAGGGAAGTATTCAACCTGTCGTCGATTCTGTCTTCCCGCTCGAGAAGGTTCAGGATGCCCATCGACGTCTCGAGTCCAACGAGACTTTCGGTAAGGTCGTGCTTACGGTGTCGTGAGTACGCTAGCGCACTGAAGGTCAGGAGTTGAACTTGGATAAATGTCAGTACCACCTGCGGTAGCGGGTGGGTCGACGATGAGCATGTGATATTGCTATGATTTTTGATTTCTGCTGATTACTGGTCTCTGCGGCTCTCTGCGTATCTCTGCGTTGAAAATGCTCTTAACGCAGAGAACGCAGAGATACGCAAAGGACCGCAGAGAAATTCCTTCAACAGCGACAAGGCTATCGGGATGCGAACTCCCACCTTGTTGCTTGGCTGACCTCGCAAACTTATGCTTAACCATACGTCACCAGTTGGCAGAGCATCCGACAACTTCACCTTTATCTGTGTTAGCGAATCCAAGGCTGGGACTTTTCCTACATATTCTGAAAGGGCGTAATACCACGCGTTATATTTCGGCCCTTCAGGCCTGAACGACGCGTACGAATAAATCCAGGGGCGACGCGCTTCGCGCTTGCCCCTGGCTTTCATATTGCGCGCCCTTGGCGCTGCATTACATGACTTTCGTATTGCGCGCCCTTGGCGCTGCATTACATGACTTTCGTATTGCGCGCCCTTGGCGCTGCATTACATGACTTTCGTATTGCGCGCCCTTGGCGCTGCATTACATCACTTTCGTATTGCGCGCCCTTGGCGCTGCATTACATCACTTTCGTATTGCGCGCCCTTGGCGCTGCATTACATCACTTTCGTATTCCGCGCCTTTGGCGCTGCAATACGAAAATTTTTAGGGCAAGCTTGGCAGAGTCTCGAGGTTTCGGTAAAGTAACCGACTTCGCTCTGGTTCTTACGCCGGCCGAAGCCGTAATCCCGACAAACCGAAAATTCTAATAGGCGCTACGCGCGAGGTGATGTGTGTCAGAATTAATTTCTCCTTACAACAACAACTCTCTTATCGATTTAGTAGTCTCAGAACAGGAAGTCGGAGAACTCCGAGCTTACGCAAACGAACTTCCTTCCTTGCAATTGTCTGCGCGGTCAATTTGTGATCTCGAATTACTCGCAACCGGCGCTTTCACACCATTGGATCGCTTCATGGGCCAAGCGGACTATCAGCGAGTGCTTGATGAAATGCGCCTCGCTAATGGTGTCGTGTTCCCAATACCCATAACCTTGCCGGTCGATCGACAGCAACCGATCGCGCTCGATCGTGATGTTGCCCTGCGTGACGAAAGAAACGAACTGCTTGCGGTCTTAACTATCGAAGAGATTTATGATTGGAATCTCGACGAAGTCGCAGCCAAGGTTTTTGGTACTCAAGACTCCCGTCATCCCCTCGTCGCCGAGATGAATAAATGGGGCAAACAAAACGTTTCGGGACGGCTTAAAGTCATTCAACTCCCCAGCCATTATGACTTTCAGAATCTACGACTTACACCGACTCAGACCAGAGAAAAACTGCAAAAATTCGGCAGGCCAAATATCGCTGCCTTCCAGACGCGCAACCCTTTACATCGCGTGCATGAAGAGATGACGAAAAGGGCGATCAAAAAACTGGATGGCGTGTTGTTACTGCACCCCGCGGTCGGCATGACTAAGCCAGGCGATATCGACCATTACACACGCGTTCGTACTTACAGGGCTTTGACGCAACACTATTACGATCAAAACCAGATCATGCTCTCGCTCCTGCCGCTCGCGATGCGAATGGCTGGTCCACGTGAGGCCCTTTGGCACGCAATCATAAGACGCAACTACGGAGCAAACCATCTGATCGTCGGTCGCGATCACGCAAGTCCCGGTGTGGCGTCCGATGGCAAGCCGTTTTACGACCCTTACGGTGCTCAGGAATTAGTGGAGAAATTCAGTGAGGAAATCGGTGTGCGGATGATCCCGTTTCAGGAGTTAGTGTATCTACCTGACGAAAAGAAATACGAACAGGTTTCTGATGTCACTTCGAGTCAAAGAGTACTCTCGATCTCCGGCACTGAAGCTCGAGAGGAGTACCTTGGTAAGGGACGTAAATTACCCGAATGGTTCACTCGTCCGGAAGTGGGCGAGATTCTTGCCGAAGCCCATCCACCAAGACATCGTCAGGGTGCGTGCATCTGGTTTACAGGACTCAGTGGCGCAGGTAAATCCACTACCGCTGAAGTGCTCACTGTGAAGCTCCTCGAGCACGGACGTCAAGTCACGCTTCTCGATGGAGACATCGTGCGAACGCATCTTTCAAAGGGATTGGGATTTAGTAAAGAAGATCGCGATACAAACATACGGCGCATTGGGTTTGTCGCCGCAGAGATCGTACGTCATGGCGGAATCGTGCTCGCCGCGGCAGTAAGTCCTTATCGCGCCACGCGTAACGAGGTCAGAGCGTTAGTGGGGAAAGAAAATTTTGTCGAGGTTTTCGTTGATACTCCGTTAGACGTATGCGAGCAACGGGATACAAAAGGAATGTATGCCAAGGCGCGCCGTGGAGAAATCAAAGACTTCACCGGCATCGACGATCCATACGAGCGACCATTGAATGCAGAGGTCACACTGGATGCCGTCGGGCACTCACCTGAGGAGAATGCCGGCCTGGTGTTAGAAAAACTGATCGAGCGAGGTTTCGTGCGTACTTATGCGCCTCTAGCCGCTACGGTTTAAGCCAGCGCCGGCGCGCGGCTTTGCACAAAAGTCGAAACGAAGCGCCGAAGGCGCGGAATATGAAAGCCAGGGGCAAGTGCCGAGCAAAGCGAGGCACGGCGCCCCTGGTTTGATATGCACGATTCGATAAGGCCTGAAAGGCCGAAATATCACGGGTATTACGCGCTTTCAGCGCTGGACCAGATTGTTTTCTCTTCCCAGGGGCGACGCGCTACGCTTCGCTTCGCGCTTGCCCCTGGCTTTCATATTCCGC
>JBIOUJ010000246.1:0-21429 GCA_044867025.1 Pyrinomonadaceae bacterium
CGCAGATTGCCGATCTGCGTTCATCTGCGTTCATCTGCGGCTCGCTTTGCAGAGGAAGGCATAGGTGTTGCAGAGGCAGTGAACCCGTATGGTACCGTACCTGAATGGCCAATGAAGTTCTAAGTGAGAAGCGGAGTGGGAGCAGGAAGTTCGCGCCACTTGGAATCATCTTCGGTCTGGCAGGCCTGATTCTGTTTGCGTATTTTGTGAGTGCCGCGGGTGTTGGCGAAATCATTTCGCGAATTCAACGCCTCGGCGCCGGTTTTCTTCTCATTCTTGCCGTTTCGAGTCTTCGCTACGTGGTGCGGTCGCTTGCCTGGACGCGCTGCATCGATCCTGCCTACAGGCTTCGTTTTCGCGATGCTTTTGCGGCGCGACTGATGGGCGACGCCCTCGGCAACATCATTCCTTTTGTGAGTGTGGCTGTGAGCGAACCGTCGAAGGCGGTGTTTGTGAAAGACCGTGTGCCATTGATGGTCGGTTTGTCGGGTCTCGCAATCGAGAACATTTTCTACGCACTGTCAGTCGCGCTCTTTATCTTTTCCGGCACGGCAACGCTGCTGCTTACTTTTTCGCTGCCGAAGGCGTTGCGATACGCGAGTATCAGCGCGCTTTGCGTGACGCTGGTGATCGTTCCGCTTGCGTATCTGATCATTCGGCGGCAGTCGCGGTTTCTCAGTGGCGCGTTGGGGGTTCTGGGTAAGCGGCGGATTGCGCCCAAAGTGATAGCGAAAGTGAGACCCCGTGCGGAATCGCTGGAAGAACGCGTTTACGGGTTTTACGCGAGCAGCCGGCGAAGCTTTCTTTCAATTTTTGCGCTCGACTGTTGTTTTCACGTGGCTGGTGTGCTGGAGGTGTTCATCACGCTTTCGTTTATCAGTCCCGTTGCGCCGACACTCGTACAGGCCTTTATTCTCGAGTCGGTGAATCGAATCATAAACGTCGCGTTTAAATTTATTCCGCTGCGGGTTGGTGTTGATGAAGGTGGAACAGGACAGGTTTCGAGGGTGCTTGGATTTTCGAGAGGCATCGGAGAAACGCTGGCGATCGTTAGGAAAGGCCGCGATATTTTTTGGGTCGCTATCGGGGTTCTGCTGATCTGGAAGAAAGGATTCTCGCTCCGCAGCTTGAACGAGTAGTACACAAAGGGCACAAATTATTCGTACGCCAGAGCGTTCACAGGATCTAAATTCGACGCGCGCCACGCGGGATACAGCGCGCCCAGTATTCCCCCGATGATTCCGATCGCCGCCGCGACGATTGCCCACGTCCAGCTATATTCAAAAACAAGCCCGTACGTTCTATGAATCAAAAACCCTGCAATTAACGAAACCACAAAACCTGCGATCAAACCGATGATGCTGATCAGAATCGCTTCCTTCTCGATGATTCCCACGATGTAACCGCGTGATGCGCCCATCGCTTTCAGAATTCCAATCTCGCGCGTGCGTTCCGTGATCGTGGTGTACATCGCCAGCATCACCACCAGCGAACTCACCACCGCTGCCAGGCCAACCAACACGCGCAGGAAAACTCCGAGGTACGGAATGCTCTTCTCAAAACTCGTGAACACGTCGCGTGTCGGTTGAATCGTGTTGCCCGGCAGTTGCTGATCGATGCGTTGTGCGACTTCCTGCAACTGATCCGGATTCCGAAGCTTCAGAAAAATAAACGTACACTTGCCCTCCGCTTCGAGCGCTTTCTGCATCGCCTCGAGCGACATCTTCACGCGCGCGCCTGATTCCGGCGAATAGATCCCCGCGATGCGGTACTCCTGCTTGCCGAACGGCTTGAACGAGCCACCAACGCGGAGGTTGTTGTTTCGTGCCTTGGTCTGGTCGATGACGACTTCATTCAGGCCCTGCGGTCCGCGACCCTCGACCATGTTGATTCCGTTCATGTTCGCGTAAACGTCCCAGTCGACGCCATCAACCTGCTCGATTCCGATGCCGCCAGAGCCCTGAGAGAAGTGACGGAAAACCGGCACTACCTGTTCGATGCCTTCAATCGTTTTCAGACGATCGACATATCGCGTATCGAGATTCGCCGTCATCGAAGTCAACTGCACAGCTCCCGGCCGCATGAAAATCAACTCTGCACGGACGTTGGTCGCGCGTCGTTGTAAGTCGTTTGACATGCCCCGCGCAAGCCCCGTGAAAAGCATGACCAGGCTGACTCCCAGCGCGATCCCAGCCACGCTGACGAGCGTACGAATAGGTCTCTGACGAATATTCGAAGTTACTAAATTGTCCATAGGTGGCTGCTATTTACTGCATTCGATTGTAATCAAATTCCGGCATGATAAGCTAACAAGCCGCAGATTTCAGAGATGAACGCGGATTGCTATCCTTGTGGACCTTAGGTGGACCTTGGTATGAGACACCGATCGCCATTCATTTATCCCCTGACAACGATCATGATTCTGCTCGCGCTGGTTCTCGTCGGGAGGAGCTTTGCGCCCGAGCGAGTTCAAATCACGATTCTCGGCACGACAGATCTTCACGGCAACGTCATGCCCGTAGACTACTACACAAACAAATATGACAACCGCGGCCTCGCAAAGGTCGCAACGCTGATCAAACGCGTTCGCAAGGAACATGCCAACGTCGTGCTGATCGATTCCGGCGACACGATTCAAGGATCGCCGCTCGAGTCGTTTCACAGCCGCAAAAACAACGCGCCGCCCGACCCGATGATGCTCGCGATGAGCTCGCTCGATTACGACGCGATGGCGGTTGGTAATCACGAGTACAACTTCGGTCTCAAAGTGCTCGAGAAGGCACGAAACGAAGCAAAGTTTCCATGGTTGTCAGCCAATACCTACGACACGAAAACACAAAAACCGCACTACAAGCCATACATCATTAAGGAAGTCGCGGGCGTACGAATCGGCATCCTCGGCCTGACTACTCCCGGCGTTCCCAACTGGGACAATCCGCCGAACTACGCGGGCCTCGAGTTTCACGAGCCCGTGAGCGAAGCGCGCAAGTGGGTTCCGATCCTGCGCGAGCAGGAGAAGGCTGACGTCGTCGTCGTCGCAATGCACATGGGCCTCGCAGAGGATTTGCGCACCGGTGAAATAAATCCGGGGCAAGTGCCACATGAGAACGAGGCCATCGCAATTGCGAAAGACGTTCCGGGCATCGACGTCATTTTCATGGGCCATACGCATCGCGACGTGCCTTCGCTTTACCTGAATGGTGTTTTGTTAACACAGGCGAATCACTGGGGCCGGCATCTCGCTCGTGCCGATCTGTATTTGCAGAAAGCCGGTTCGGGATGGCGCGTCTATGCGAAAGCCGCGCGAACGATGGCGACGGACGATCGTGTCGAACCCGATCCGGAAGTCGTAAAGATCGCTGAGCCTTACGATCGAGAGACACAAGGTTGGTTAGCGAAAGTTATCGGGGAGTCACCTGAAGAGTTGAACGCACGCGAGTCGCGTTTCAAAGACACCGCGATCCTCGATCTGATTCAGAAAGTGCAAATGGATGAAGGGAAGGCCGACGTTTCCATGGTTGCGAGTTTCAATCCCGAAGCACGAATAGAAAAAGGACCGGTAAGCGTGCGCGATATTGCTGGTCTTTACGTCTATGAAAACACGCTCGCCGTGCTCGAGGTGACTGGTCAGCAACTGAAGGACGCTCTCGAACATTCAGCCAGGTACTACAAAGAATATGTGCCAGGCAAACCACTCAGCGATCTGATCGACGACAAGATTCCCGGTTACAACTTCGACATCGCAGAGGGCGTCACTTACGACCTCGACATTTCAAAACCAATCGGACAGCGAATACAGAACCTGCGTTTTCACGGTCAGCCGTTGTCGCCGACGAGAAAACTTCGCCTCGCTACAAACAACTATCGCGTCAACGGCGGTGGTGGTTACACGATGTACAAGAACGCGCCCGTGGTCTATCGCTCGAGCGAAGAGATTCGCGAAATGATCATTGACTGGGTCGAGCGACACAAAACGATTCCCACAAAACCGAACAACAACTGGCGCATTCTTCCTTCATCATGATTTTTGTGCCTCTTGTGACTTAAAATGAATCCATGCCTCCGCGTCTCGCAGCAATCTCAGGCAAATTAAAAGGCGCGATCTTCGCAATCAACGAAGAAACGCTCGTGATCGGTCGCGAGACCGCCTCGAATCTCTGTCTCGCCGATGCCGCCGTCTCACGCCGCCATGCGAAAGTGGAAAAGGAGGATCGAGGGTTTGTAATTACAGACCTCGAAAGTCTCAACGGCACGTTCGTCAACGATGTGCCGGTTAAAAACAGGCTGCTCGAACACGGCGATCGTGTGCGCATCGGCGATTCGCAGTTTCTGTTTCTGACGCACGAAGGTGAGGCAACTTCGAAGTCGAGCGACGTCAGGCTCGACGATCGCCAGGTAGCCAGCGGATCGACGGTCCAGCTTCGTTTTGACGACGCGGTCTACCTGATGGCGCGCGACCTGAGCGCGCTGATGAAGGTCAGCACCACGATCAATTCGATCCGTGGCCTCGACGATCTTCTGCAACGCCTGCTCGAACAGCTCTTTGAAGTTGTTCCCGCGCAGCGCGGTGCGATTCTTCTTACCGATGAAGGCTCGTTTGAAACCAGTCTCGTCTTCGGTCTCGACCGCGCGCGTGGAAAAGAACAAGCCGTCAACGTCAGCATGACGATCGTGCAGCAGGTGCTGAGAGACGGCGTGGCATTGTTGTCGAGTGATGGAGCGTCTGAATCGACGACTGCCACGCAGAGTTTGATCTCGACGCGTGCACATTCGGTGATGTGCGTGCCGCTCATCCTGTTCGATCGAAAGATCGGCGTGCTTTATCTCGACACAACATTGCCGCGCGATCGCTTCAACCGTGATCACTTGCAGCTCGTCACCGCGATTGCGGGCATTGCTGCGGTGGCCATCGAGAACGCGCGGCAGTTTGAGTGGCTCGAAACTGAGAACGAGCGACTGCTCGCGGATGTAAACATCGAGCACAACATGGTCGGCGAGAGCCCTCCGATGCAGCGCGTCTATCATTTCATTTCCAAAGTGGCCCCGACGAATGCAACGGTCCTGATCTCGGGTGAGAGTGGAACGGGAAAAGAGCTGGCGGCGCGTGCAATGCATCGCAACAGCAAACGCGCTCAAAAGGCCTTCATCGCCGTGAACTGCGCGGCGCTCAACGAGTCGCTGCTGGAGAGCGAGTTGTTTGGTCACGAGAAAGGTTCGTTCACAGGAGCACTTGCGCAGAAAAAAGGCCGGCTCGAAATCGCGGATGGAGGAACACTCTTTCTGGACGAAGTCGCGGAACTCACTCCGCCGCTTCAGGTGAAACTTCTACGCGTGCTTCAGGAGAGAGAGTTTGAGCGCGTCGGCGGAACTGTCACTATCAAAGTCGACCTGCGACTGATCGCTGCGACGAACAAGAACCTCGAAGAAGCGATCGAAACGGGCCAGTTTCGACAGGACCTTTATTATCGTCTCAACGTCGTGTCTCTCGAGATGCCGGCGCTGCGCGATCGACGCGAAGACATAATGCTGCTCGCGAATTATTTTGTTGATAAGTATGGCGCCCGCTGCAACAGGAAGTTGAAAGGATTCTCGAAAGAGACGCGTAATTTCCTGACGGCGTACGACTGGCCCGGCAACGTGCGCGAGCTTGAAAACACGATCGAGCGCGCGATTGTGCTGGGAACGACCGACTGGCTCCTGCCGGAAGATTTACCGGAAGCAGTACTCGAAACGAAAGTGATGGTCGAAGGATCGGTGCCTTCGTATCATCAGGCATTAATTCAACACAAGAAGCAGATCATCTTGCGTGCGATGGAGCAGGCAAAAAACAATCACGCCGAAGCCGCCCGCCTGCTCGGTGTGCACCCCAACTATCTCCATCGTTTGATGACCAATCTGAACTTGTCCTCTGCGGCCAAAATGTAATGAAGTTTCAGAATGCTGCGACGGCCGGCGCCGAACTCGCTCTTCGCCTCAATGAGTTCCACGGCTCGAGTCAAACGATAGTCATCGCGATCGTTAGTGGTGGTGTGGGTGTCGGAGCCGAAGTGGCGAGGCGGTTGGAACTCCCTCTGGAACTGTTGTTCATTCGCAGGCTGCTGGCGCCGTTTGGACCACAAAACGTTCTCTGTGCGACGAATGTTGGAGGTACGCTCGTCGTCGACGCGCAGGTGCCGCAAACATTCGAAGGGAACGGTTTGGACCATGCGATCGCCGATGGAATCAAACAGTTAAGCGAGCGTGAACGTTTCTGCCGCGACTCGCGTCCGCCGGTTGATATCAGCGGAAAGCAAGTCATCCTCGTCGACAACGGCATTCACACCGGTTCGACGATGCTGGCGGCGATTCGCGGCTTGCGGAAATTGGGCGTGACTAAGATTGTTGCGGCGGTTCCGGTTGCGGATGCGAGCAGTCGCGCCGCGATCGAACGTGCAGCGGATAAGGTTTTCTGTTTAGTATGGTCGAACAAGTTCGGTCACGTTGGGCTTTGGTATAAGGAACCTATCAGGCCGACGAATGAGCAGGTATTGAATTTATATTTAGGAGACGATGAATGAGTGATTTTCAGACCGAAGCAGATTTTGCGAAGAACGTGAACACGAACTTTCGCGTTGAGCTTGAAGAGTCGGGGCCCATGGATTTGAAACTCGTATCGGTTACGCCAAGGAAAGTTGATCCAACGGAACAGGCTGGGATGGAACGATTCTCGGCGGTGTTCTCTGGTCCACTCGACCCTTTTCTACCACAGCAGACTTACCACATGACGCATCCGGAGATGGGTGAGTTTGATGTGTTCCTGGTTGCGATCGGGAAAGAGGCGGATGGATTCAGGTATGAAGCGGTGTACAACTATTATCGTCAAGATTGAGTAGTTAGCCGCAGATTTTCGCAGATGAACGCGGATCACATCCGCGTTCATCTGCGAAAATCTGCGGCTATTTAAACTCCCATTCACGCACGTCCGTGAAATGGCCCTTGATCGCCGCTGCCGCCGCCATCATTGGACTGACGAGATGCGTGCGGCCGCCGCGCCCCTGGCGCCCTTCGAAGTTTCTGTTGCTCGTGGAAGCGCAACGCTCGCCGGGTTTAAGAACATCGGCGTTCATTCCCAAACACATCGAACATCCGGCTTCGCGCCATTCAAATCCGGCCTCACTGAAAACTCGATCGAGACCTTCCTGCTCCGCGGCGCGCTTCACGTCCTGCGACCCCGGCACCACCATCGCGCTCACAGACGAATTGATGCGGTAACCTTTCACAACTCGGGCTGCCGAACGGAGATCTTCGAGGCGAGCGTTTGTGCACGAGCCGATGAACGCGCGGTCGATTGAGATGTCCTGGATGTTTGTGCGTGGCGCGAGTGCCATGTACTCGAGTGCGCGCTCAGCGGCCGCATCAACCGGATCCGGTACATGACTCGTCACGGGCACGACCATACCCGGGCTCGTGCCCCACGTGACAAACGGCTCGAGCCGTGACGCATCGATTTCTACAACGCGATCGAACACCGCATCGTCGTCGCTCTTCAGTGTCTTCCAGTAACTGAGCGCTTTTTCCCATGCCTCACCGGCTGGAGAAAATCTTCGACCTTTCAAATACGCGAAAGTCGTTTCGTCAGGAGCGATCATGCCGGCGCGCGCGCCTGCTTCGATACTCATGTTGCAAAGCGTCATGCGCCCTTCCATCGAGAGCGCGCGCACGGCTTCACCTGCGTATTCAATCGCGAATCCGGTTGCGCCGTCAGTGCCGATTTTGCCGATGATTCCGAGCGCGAGATCTTTCGCCGTCACGCCTTCCGGAAGCGCGCCGACCGTTTGCACCCTCATGGCTAACGGCTTGTTCTGCGGCAAACATTGCGTCGCCAGCACGTGCTCGACCTCGCTCGTGCCGATACCAAAAGCGAGCGCGCCAAACGCACCATGCGTGCTCGTGTGACTATCGCCACAGACGATCGTCATGCCGGGTCGAGTTAGACCAAGCTCCGGACCGATGACGTGAACGATGCCTTGTTCGGGAGAGTGAATGTCGAAAAGTTGAATGCCAAACTCTTTGCAGTTTCGCCGCAGAGCTTCGACTTGCGTCGCCGCGGTCGCGTCAACTATTGGCAGGCTGCGATCTGTTGTCGGTACGTTGTGATCGACGGTGCCGAAAGTGAGATCCGGGCGGCGCACTTTGCGATTCGCCTGGCGCAGTCCGTCGAACGCTTGTGGCGACGTCACCTCGTGGATGAGGTGTAGATCGATGTAGAGGAGAGTTGGCTCGCCACGCGCCTCACGCACAACATGCGCGTGCCAGAGTTTGTCGAAAAGCGTTGTCATGCCACAAAGAAGCGCAAAAAGGATTTACACAGCGTGATAAGCGTGACGCATGTCGGCGATCTCTGCGACGGCCTGGCAGATGAGCTCGCCGATCTCTTCGGTCTTCATGACATAACCGCCGGTGCCCGCGGCGATGTCGGGCGTGCGATAGCCGGCTTCGAGTACGTGCTCGATTGCGAGCTCGATGTCGCACGCTTCCTGCTCGAGACCGAACGAATGGCGCAGCATCATCGCCGCTGACGCAATTGCGCCGCAAGGGTTCGCGATGCCCTGGCGCGCGATGTCCGGAGCAGAACCGTGTACGGGCTCATACAGTCCGACTTCACCACCGATCGTCGCTGAGGCGAGCATGCCGAGAGAGCCTGTTATTACCGCAGCTTCGTCGGAAAGAATATCGCCGAACAAGTTCTCCGTCAGCAACACGTCGAAACGTCGTGGATTCGCGATCAAGTGCATCGCGCATGCATCGACGTAGAGATGATCGAGTGTGACGTCAGGATAATTCTCCGACACGCGAATTACAGTCTGTCGCCAGAGTTGCGACGTCTCGAGCACGTTCGCCTTGTCGACCGAAGTCACTTTACCGCGACGCTTGCGCGCGGCTTCGAATGCAACGCGCGCGACGCGTTCGATCTCTTCGACTGAATACCGCATCGTGTTGCTTGCGGATGTCGTTCCGTTTGTTGAAGAGACACCTCTCGGCTCGCCGAAGTACAAGCCGCCAAGCAACTCACGAACTATCAGTATGTCCGCGCCGCCAGCGACTTCAGGCCGCAGTGGTGAACAAGCGGCAATCGAAGAGTAGGAGATTGCCGGACGAAGGTTTGCATAGCCGCCGAGCGCGCTTCGGATCAACAGCAGTCCCGCCTCGGGCCGCTGGTTTGGGGGGAGACGATCGTATTCCGGAGCGCCTACGGCTCCGAGCAGCACCGCGTCAGACGACAAACACGCATCGAGTGTAGTTCTCGGCAGCGGCGATCCGAACTCTCGGATCGCAACGCCGCCGATCGCGTGTTCTTCAAAATCAAATTTCAGTCCGTGAATGCCTGCAATCGTTTGCAGAACTCGAACGGCTTCCGCTGTTACTTCTGGTCCAATCCCGTCGCCGGGAAGTGTTGTGATCTTGAATCCCATTGTTCTAAACCTCAGGCTGCCGCTCCAATCAGCTTCTCGCTACGCGCGCGCGCAGCGGTGCTGAGCAGCGAAATCAAGTCTTGATCGTAGATCCGTTTTTTTCGGTCCGCCAGATTTGTAAAACTCCTGTAAGCGTCGTCGAGCTCGGCGGCGGTGATATCGTAACCAAGCTCGGTGTAGCGCAGCGACAAAGCATGACGTCCGGAATGTTTACCGAGCACGAGCGAGTTCGCCGGCACGCCCACAGACTCCGGAGTCATGATCTCGTAGCAAAGCGGATTGTTGATGACGCCGTGCTGATGAATGCCTGCCTCGTGCGCGAAGGCGTTCCGACCGACGATGGCTTTATTCGGCTGCACGTCAAACCCGACGATGCTCGATAGCAGTTGGCTAGTCGGATAAAGCTCGTGCGTCTTGATTCCCGTTTCAAACGGCAGACGATCGGCGCGCACGTGCAACGCCATCACGATCTCTTCGAGAGACGCGTTTCCGGCGCGCTCGCCGATGCCGTTGATCGTGCATTCGACCTGACGCGCACCTGCTTCGATTGCGGCGAGACTGTTTGCCACCGCGAGACCGAGATCGTTGTGACAGTGAACGCTGATGATCACGTCTCTGTCTCTGACGACTCGTTCGCGCACCTGTTGCACCAGGTGTGTGAACTCCACCGGAGTCGTGTAACCAACCGTGTCGGGCACGTTGAGCACTGAAGCACCGGCATCAACGGCAACGTCAAGCACCTCACATAGGTAATCGACGTCACTGCGCGTCGCATCTTCGGCAGAAAACTCAACGTCTTCGGCGTAACTCCGTGCTTGCGCGATCGCGGCGCGAGTCATTTCGATCACTTCAGCGCGCGACTTCTTGAGCTTGTGTTCGAGATGGATGTCGGACGTTGCGACGAAGGTGTGAATTCGCGGGTGCGCGGCATATTTCAACGCCTCGGCAGCGCGTGCTACGTCCTGTTCAGACGTCCTGCAGAGCGCAGCGACTTTCACCTCTCTGCACTGCGCGGCCACAGCTCTTACGGCGTCGAAGTCGCCTTCGGAAGCGATAGGAAAGCCGGCTTCGATGACGTCGACTCCGAGGTCCTGGAGCTTGTTAGCCATTCGGACCTTCTCTGTCAGGTTCATAGAGCAGCCGGGCGACTGTTCGCCGTCGCGCAAAGTAGTATCAAAAATGCTGACTCTGGTTTGTGACATGGGTTTCCCCTCCTGCGGGCAAGCAAGCGGGAATGCTACGGAGGGTTGGGCCAAGAGTCAAAGCTATAATCTTTATGGGAAGATAAGAAATGTAAATAGCCGCAGATTTACGCAGATGAACGCAGATTTGATCTGCGTTCATCTGCGTAAATCTGCGGCTATTTACTTGGGACCTCGGCGATGCGACGAGTGTATTCCTCGAATTGGCCCATGTAGTAGAGGCGGGTGAGATCTTTTTCCAGCGGTGTATTGCGAACGCGAGCGCGGATCTCGCGGAAGATCTTCTCTTTCAACCAGTAACCGTGGTCGTAGCGCTCGCCAATCGCCGCCGCGAACGCCAGCTTGTCGATCTCCGGCGTCGTCAAACCGCGCCGCCATGCCGCACGATAAACCGTCAACGCTTCCTGGAAAGATTGGTTAGCAATCTTACCGAACACGGCGTTCAGCCCTTTCCAGCCTTCTTTATGAGTATCAATTAGCTGCCCGACATCCGGATGCGGATTGCTCACTGTGCGGTAATCCAGCAGCGACACTCGAAGATCCATGGCCCGATCGCCGTCGTAATCGTACTCAACCGTGTCCAAAAATCCGTTCTTGTCTGTGTCCGTGTATTTCACCACCTCTTCAACACGCGGCGCGAGCGGCTTCGGCGACGGCGTCTTATTCCCGCCGTGGAATTCGGCATTCTTATCGACGGTCCATGCACCCCATTCAGCACCGGCAAGATGTAGCTTCCGATCGAACACGCCAACGTAGAGCTTTCCACCGCCCGAGTTGTCTTCATCAAACTCGCCGCGATCGCCGAGCGAGTCCGCCTGCGGATGACCCGAGAGCCCGGGCCGCTCACCCTGCGCGACCATCGCCAGCTCAGCGTAATTGTTTCGTCGCCATTTTTTGGTGGAATAAAGATCGATCTCGTGTGGACCACCAAAGCCATGCATCGGGTAATACATCTCCACACGCTCCCAGCGGTGATCGTCGTCATCTTCGTCGAACACGAAATAGACGGTGGACCAGCGCGCGGTGAAGAACGCGTCGTAGCTCTTCTCGTGAGGCATGTACATCAGCTCGTCGATCTGCCGCCAGTTGTTCCATTGAAAACACTGATCGAATTTCGGGTTGCCTTTAAGCGCGGGATACTTGTGTACGAACTGCCGATACGGAATGCCTGGTCCACCCGCGCCGCGAAGCGACATGTCGTAGTCGGTTTCGTTGCCTTTGGTAGAGTCGTTGTCGAGATCGAACGTGGCGAAAGCTTCGTTGAGGACGCCGGAGAGATTCGTCATGCCTTTGTTGTCGAGCGCGGGCACGGGATCGAGCCAACGAATCGCCATTTCGCTGGCGCCGTCGCCGTCATAGTCGAAGAAGGCAAAAGGGTTTTCCCAGTTGAGTCGCGGGTCTGGAAGCGACTGCGGCGGCCGGTGGATTTTCAGAAACACCGCATCGCCGTTGTAGTCAGGCAACCAGTCAGTCGTGCCGGTATAACCCCAATTGTCGTTACCGAAATCAAATGTTTGCCAATCGAGCCAGCCGAGTACGCCGTCTTTTTCGACGTCGACGAAGACCATCCAGTGCGACTCGCCGGCGTTCCAATTGTCGCTGGACCATTCGCGGCCTTGCGTGACGAATACCTGTAGATCGGCGCGGCCGTCACCGTCGTTGTCGGCCCACTTGATATTGATGTCGAGAGCGCTGTCGAAAAGTCCGTCGCCGTTTTTATCGATCTGCATTACGTCCGCGATCTGATCGCCGCGCGTGTCGGTGGGAAGCATGTCGCCATTCTCGTCGAGCCAGCGGACGCGTTTGCCGTTCCACCAGCGCTCCAGAATGTCAGGCTTGCCGTCTTTGTTGATGTCGAGACGTACGATCTCGTCGGACGGGGTCGTGGACTTCAGCGATGTCTTGCGCAGATCGGGCGCGACGTTCTGCATTAAGAACAGCATTAATGCAGTCAAAGTTAAATAGGAGTGCATGGTGGGCACGTCTTATCTCACAGGATTGGCAATCTTGTAAATCCTGTGAGATAAACATGCACCCAAATCATGGATCGCCGTTCCTTTTTAAAGTCGACCTCAACCGCAGTGATTGGCGGTACTGTACTCAATAAGTTTCCTATCCAAGCCATCGAGGAACCACCAGTCTTCCGCCGGTTGCATGAATGGGAGTACCGGCGCGGCAGTCTCGGTGGCCCATGGGAAGCGTGGCGCAAAGCGAACGATGATGCGAACGTTTGGACCAAAGTTGAAGTGCCTCACTGCTTCAATGCGTTCGATTCGGTCGATCCTGATGGTCCGTATTACCAGGGGCCGGGTTGGTATCGAACAAAGATTAGTTTAGCGAATCCTTTCCTGAACGGCCGCGCGCTCTTGCACTTCGAAGGCGCAGGACAGAAGACCGAAGTTTTCATTCACACTGAAAGAGTTGGTTCGCACGTAGGTGGGTACGATGAATTCCTTGTAGACATCACGGAGCAGGCGAAGAAGTTTACGGGGGACGTTCCGATTGCGGTGATGTGCGACAACTCCCGCGATCTCGAAATGATTCCGTCAAATCTTAGTGACTTCAACTTGTACGGCGGTCTCTATCGGTACGTGAACCTGAACTATGTTCCTGTCATTTCTTTGGAACGCGTGCATGTCATACCAGAGCTTCTTGCCAACGGAAAAGCAAAAGCGGTGGTAATTGCGAGGCTCTACAATCCTTCTTCGCTTAAAGACGAAGTGGAGCTTCACGTAAAAATCGTTGAGCCAGGTGATCGCGTCATTCATTCTTCATCGCGCAAACTTCCTCCGTGGACAGACGCTCAAGCTCTTTCCACCTTCTCGATCGACAGCCCACTTCTCTGGTCACCACGCCAGCCATCGCTGTATCACTGCCTTGTAACGCTGAAGAGTGTTCATGGTGAATCTGCAATTGCTGAACGCTTTGGTCTTCGCTCGTTCGAATTTGTAAAAAACGGACCGTTCAAACTCAATGGCGATCGCTTGTTAATCCGCGGCACACAGCGTCACGAAGATCACGCGGGTGTCGCAGCCGCGATGACCGAAGACCTCATGCGCCACGAGATGAAATTGATAAAAGACCTCGGCGCAAACTTCATACGTCTCGGTCATCACCAGCAGTCGCGCGCGATTCTCGACCTGTGCGACGAGTTGGGGCTGCTCGTGTGGGAAGAGATTCCATGGTGCCGCGGTGGACTTGGAGGCGAGCGTTACAAGGAACAGGCGCGACGAATGTTGCGCAACATGATCGATCAGCATCGCAATCATCCATCTGTGATCATTTGGGGAATCGGAAATGAAAACGACTGGCCGGGTGATTTTGAAGAATTCGACAAACACAAGATTCGCGCGTTCATGATCGAGCTCAACACGTTATCGCACACGCTCGATCCTTCGCGGAAAACGGCCATTCGCCGTTGTGATTTCTGTAAGGACGTCGTCGACGTTTATTCGCCGTCGATTTGGGCGGGGTGGTATCAGGGTCGTTATACCGAATACAAAAACAGGTCGCTGGCAGAGATTAAAAAGGTCGATCATTTTCTGCACATGGAATGGGGCGGCGACAGTCACGCTCGTCGCCATTCAGAAGAAATTGAAAAGGTACTCGCTGGATACGTCGCCGGGCAGGCTCCTGACGAACGCGGGTTGGATTATCAGTTGACGGGAGGTGTTCTTGCGCGCGCGCCGCAGGATGGTGATTGGTCGGAGACGTATATCTGCAACCTGTTTGACTGGCATTTGAAAGAGCAGGAGACGATGCCCGAACTCAGCGGCGCGGCGCAATGGATCTTCAAAGACTTTGCCACGACGCTGAGGCCCGGTAATCCAGTGCCGCGCGTGAATCAAAAGGGTTTGGTCGAGCGCGATTTCACGTTGAAGGAAGGATATTTTGTTTTTCAATCGTACTGGGCTGAGAAGCCGATGGTCCGTATCTACGGTCACTCATGGCCGGTGCGTTGGGGTGAGTGCGATGAGGCGAAGTTGTTGAAGGTTTATTCAAATTGCCCGTCGGTTGAGTTATTTGTGAATGGTGAGTCGGTGGGCGTGAAACAGAGAGAAGCCCGGGACTTTCCGGCGGCGGGTTTGCGATGGTTGGTGAAATTTAAGGAAGGCGAGAATGTTGTTCGGGCCGTCGCACGGCGCGAGAAGATCAGTGATGAAATCAGGTTTGTGTATCAAGTTCAGAAGTGGGACAAGCCTGCGAAGCTCGTGCTGGAAGAGTTGCGACTAGCGGCCGAGATTTCGACGATTCAAGTGACAGCGCGGGATGCGAAAGATGCTTTGTGTCTTGATGCGAGGAATGTAGTGCGGTTTGCTCTCGCGGGTGATGGACGGCTGATCGACAACTTAGGGACGTCGATCACTTCGCGGAAGGTTGAGCTCTACAATGGTCTGGCGCTGATCAGCATAAAACGAAAAGGTAAGTCAGTGGTTAGCGTCTCGTCAGAAGGCCTGCCCACTGCATTCTTAAACATTTAGCCGCAGATTTCCGCGTAAATCTGCGGCTAACGTTCTTAGAGTGAAAACGTGCCGTAGAACGCGCTGTTCTCACCTGAACGCGACCATGGTTCGCCCACGACGCGGCCGGAGTAGAGTGCTTTAGAGGTGTAGCCGACTTTCCTGTTTTCCAATCCGACCAGCGGCGTGTACCAGACGAGGTTCGGCATGCGGCAGCAAAGGTCGTTGGGCATTGCCTCGACATTGATCGCGGCGTCGTTAGTCATAACTGCATATGTGCGACCGTTGCGTTCAAAAGTAATCGGCGCGCTGCGAACCTCCACAACCTTGCCAAGCGAGGCCGCGTATTTCTCTTTGAGCGCGTTTACCATCGCGAGTGCCTGCGTGCGCGAGGCTTGGGAATCAATGATGATTTCAGATTGGCGAGCAGCATTGCCTTCCGCCAGGTTTGCATCCGCGCTGACCACAGCCATCACGCGAACGCCCGTGAGATCCACGCCCTGCCATTTCCCGGACGTGACGTTCCACGCCATCATCGCATCGCGTCCGGTGGTGACGACTTCGCCGTTGTAGTGACACGCGCCGGCAAAAACGCTTGCCGTCCGCACTTCGACGTAGTCTCCGTGGAGACTCACATTTTCAGCCTGAGAACTGAAGACCAACGCACTCACGGCGACGATCATTGCTAACGCTGCTAAAAATCCTCTTCGCACTTTCATTACCTCCGAAAAACTGTACACAAAAGGCACAAAATACACGGACTGATTATACATTTTCGACCGCAGAACTGTAGCACGAGCGGCCCGGGCCGCATTTGTCAGGATCGACGCGGCGGTTGTCAGGGCCGATCACTTCCTGAGTCTCACAGCACCAGACGTGGTTCGCGGCGTCGAGATATTCATCGGCGCTCGTTGCGAGCCGGTCGAGCATGAAAAACTTCTTCGAACGAAGCGAACCGCAAAATGGTGATAAGAGCGGCTGTTCTTCTGCCATGATTATCTCCTTAAATACCTGCCGCCTTCGCCAACGCGCGACGCACGAGCGTTTGGGTGAGCGGAACTTTGTATGCGTTTTTCTCGAGCGGCTTCGCGTCGGCAAGCGCAATCTTCGCTGCCTCGGCGAGCACAGTCGAGTCCAGTGTCTTTCCAACCAAAAACTTTTCTGCCGCAGGCACGCGCCACGGCACCGGCGCCACACCCCCGAGAACAATTCGTACGTCGCGCACCGCCCGATTGCCTTTGAGCTGAACCGCGACCGCCGCAGACGCAAGCGCGAAATCGAGCGACTCGCGCTCTTTGAATTTCAAGTAAGTCGACCTTGCCGCGAGCCGAGATGCAGGCACGAAAATCTCCGTGATGATGTCGTCGTTCTTTAAAACATTCTCACGTCGAACATTTCCTTCCGAAGGCAACGTGAAAAACTTGTCCAGCGGGATCACGCGTTTACCCGCCGCTCCTGTGACTGAAACCGTAGCTCCGAGCGCCAACAACATCGGCGCGAGATCCGAAGGGTGAACGATGTACGATGGACCACCGCCGATGATCGCGTTGTACTTGTTCTCACCAGTCGCGGCGTAACACTCGGATCCGCCTTTCTTCAAACAGTTCACTTCCTCGAGACGGAAATACCAGCAGCGCGGACGCTGGCAGAGGTTGCCGCCAACAGTGCCGAGGTTGCGAATCTGCGGCGTCGCGATCGAGTGCGCGGCTTCAGCAAGTCCGGGATAATTCTTCTTCACACCAGCGTGCTCCTCGAGTTCAGTTAACGTGACGAGCGCGCCGATCGTTAACCCTCTCGCGTTGACCGTAATGCGATTCATGCCCGGGATATTTTTTAGATTCACGAGCCGCGTCGGCCGCGACGTGTAGTCTTTCATCGTGGTCAGCAAGTCCTGACCACCGGCGATCGGTCGTGGTGCTTCGTCGATGTCACCGGACGAAGGGACGTTCAGCATCTTCACTGCTTCGTTGACGGTTGCCGGATTGGTCCACTCAAACGCTTTCATTTTATGTGTCCTTTTGTATTTTCTTCTGTGCCTTTTCGTGGCTCGTTCATCAGGCCCATCAAAATCTTATCGGGTGTAATTGGCAGTTCACGCACGCGCAAACCGGTGGCGTTGAAGACCGCGTTCACCAGAGCGCCCACGGCGGGAATGATGCAACCTTCCGACATCCCGATTACGGCTTCGCGTTTGTCTTCGTCGTCGATGAGCGCAACCATCTCAGGCATCTCGAGGCTGCCCGGCAGTTTGTAATCGCCGAAGCCGGGATTGAGCTGCATACCCAACTGCGCGTCCATCACTCGACCTTCCCACAGCGCCATGCCGAGCGACTGGATCATGCCGCCGTTGATCTGGCTCTCCATCGCCAGACGGTTGAGCGGCAAACCGCAATCCTGAACATGGACCATCTTGATCGGTTTGACGTGACCTGTCTCGACGTCTACTTCCACTTCGGCGAAACAAACGCCGTGAACACCGCGCGCCTGCAAGTCCGCACGCCACTCGCCATGCGCCGTGATACCTGCCGCGGGCAACGCGGCTGCCGCCTGTTTCCACGTCACCGATTTACCTTTGGCTGAAACGTTGCGACCTGAGAAGACGATCTCCTCCGGCTTCGCATTCCCAAGCAGAGGCGCGACGCGCTCAGCCATCAGCATGCGCGCTTTGATCGCCGCGTCTTTTACTGAAGGAGCGACTGACGGAGCCGTCGTCGAACCACCCGAAGGATTTGCGGCGCCGAGTTTCGAGTTGCCGATCTGCTCTTTGACGTCCTTCATTCCCAGGCCCAGCTCTTCGGCGACGATCGCTCGCGTGTACGTGCGCGTCCCTGTGCCGAGATCCTGAGTACCGAGCGCGACGACCACCGAACCATCGCGCGAGATCGTCACGTCAGTCTTGCACTGGTTGTTTCCGCCGCCACCCCACGTGCCGACCGCGCAACCCATGCCTCGCTTCAACGGGCCGGGATTTCCACCCGCGACGGGATTTCTCCTGGACCAGCCAATCTCTTTTGCGGCGCGGTCTAACTGCCGGTGATAAACCTCGTCACGCAAGTTCTTCTTGCGAAACGCAACCGGATCCATCTTGATCTTGTACGCGAGCTCGTCGACGAGCGACTCGACCGCAAACGACGCCTGCGGATGACCGGGCGCGCGCATCGCAATCGCGGAGTCTTCGTTCGTGTGCAACGCGTAGACTTCGCGATACGTGTCGCCCATGCGATAGATGTACGGCTGTCCGGCCTGCGATCCCTGACCGACTCCGCCGAGACGATACTGGCGAGCCGACATCGCGACGATCGTGCCGTCGTTCTTCACGCCCGCTTTCAACTTCTGCCACGAGCCCGATCTATTGCCCGCCATCACAAACTCGTCATAGCGCGTCAGCATCAACTTCACGGGCGACTTCGTTGCTTTTGACAGTCTGCACGCGAGCATTCCTTCGGTGCCGATGCCAAACTTCGAACCAAAACCGCCGCCCATGTGTTCGACGCTCGAAACCACTTTGCTTAGCTCGAGCCCCAACTCCTTCGCGGCGTCGCCGGGGATCGTGAACGTTCCCTGCGTCGATGCGTAGATCGTTGCTGAGTCCCCGCCACGATAGTCCACAACCATGCCGTGCGTTTCGAGACAAGCGTGATGTATGCGCGGTGAGATGTATTCGGCTTCGACGATGGCATCCGCCGTTGCGAAAGCGGCTTCAGCTTTTTGCGGATCGCCGTTCTTTGCCTTCTCCTGAAGATTGCTCTCCTTCTCGTCCTCGACTACTTTCGGAGCGTTGGGTCGAATCGCAGCGTCTGCATGGACCACGTGCGGAAGAACTTCATACGTCACTTTGATCGCGCGCAGCGCGTCGCCCGCGATCTCGGGCGTCGTCGCAGCGACGGCGGCAACAGGACCACCGGCGAACCGGATTTCAGTCAAAGGAGCCGGAACGATTGCCTTCACGCCGGGAATCTTCGAGGCGGCGTCGGTGTCGAGCTTTGTGACGCGCGCGTGTCCGTGCGGGCAGCGAAGAATGCGGCCGTAAAGCATGCCGGGTAGGCGCTGGTCGTACGTGTAGCGTGCGGCGCCGGTGACTTTCAGTGGTCCATCAACTCGCGTCGTGCGCTTGTTGAGCAGCGTGTGTTTGTCGTTCGGACCCCATCCTGGACCAGCGTCTTCATCCACTTCGATCTCGACCATCTGCTCGACGCCGTTGACGACGCGAGGCACTCGGATCTTCTTTTTGGGTTTCGGCGTGGCTTGGGGTTGTGGTTGCTGTTGCATGTGTATCTGCCCCTTTTTGATGTTAGCCCTGAGAGCCTTTTGCGGCAGCCAGTGCCGCTTCAAACACTTTCGGATAGGTTCCGCAACGACAGAAGTTTCCCTTGCACGCTTCACGAACTTCCGCGAGCGACGGATTCGGATTGTTCTTCAGGTACGCCGAGATCGTCGTGACAAACCCGGGCGTGCAGAAGCCGCACATCGAAGCGTCGTGCTCGACAAACGCTGCTTGCACCGCGTTCGGCTTTTCCGGCGAACCGAGTCCTTCAACGGTCGTGATCTGTTTGTTCGTTGCATCGACAGCGAGGACGAGGCACGAGTAGACGGGTTTGCCATCGAGCAGGACAGTACACGCGCCGCACGTTCCCATGTCGCAGACGAGCTTGGATCCGGTTACGGCCGGCTCGAGGTGATTTCGCAGGGCGTTGAGCAGAGTCGTGCGAGGCTCGACCTGAACATCGCGCTTCTGTCCATTCACGCTGAGCACGACTTTAACCGTGCCCGATAGCGACTCGGGTGTTGCCTCTTTTTCTTCCGCCGCAGCTTCAGTCCACAAATGGTCGGAGATCGCCGCGCCTGCGCCGGCGATGCCGACGCCTTTGAGAAACTTCCGCCTGCCAGGGTCGCGAACTTCTTTCTCGTCCTCACGAGACTTGGTCATTGCTTCTCTCCCATGGTTGTGCTATTGGTAAAACCATTTCCAGGTAGCCAATCTGATTGTGTTCGGTCCGCATAAATTAACACAAACACCCATGACCCAAAAACTCCTTGCCGTAGTCGCGTTGTTGCTCCTGACGATCTCAACAAACGCTCAGCCGGTCACTCGCAACGGAAAAACGGATTGGTCAGTGGCTATGGTTGAGTCGACGATGAAGCGATATCCGACGCCGAACGATCTCGGCTCGTGGGGCTACGCGAAGTCGCTTTACCTCTATGGACAATATCTCGTTTACAAGCGAACTCGCGATCCGCGCTATCTCAAATACATCAAGGATTGGATCGACACGCGCGTCGACGCGAATGGCGTCGTAACGAGTCCAAACGCGCAGGGCGAAGTGCGCGAGGTAAAGTTCGACAATCTTGACAGCATGCTGCCTGGAAACCTGCTGTTGTTGCTCTACCAGGAAACCAAAGATCCGAAATACAAGCTGGCAGCCAATCGCATCCGCAAACGATTCGAGACGTACCCGCGCACGAAAGATGGCGGCTTCTGGCATGCGACCGGCAAGACGCGCGAGTGGCAGCTATGGGGCGACGGCGTGTTCATGTCGATGCCCTTCCTGGTGCGATATGGATTGATGTTTGACGACAGTAAATACGCGAATGACGAAGCCGCTCTCCAGTTGCTCACGTACGCGAAACATCTGAACGATCCGCGCACGGGATTGATGTTTCATGCCTACGACGAGAGCGGGCAATCGACGTGGGCGGACAAAGAAACGAAGCATTCGGCGGAGATCTGGTGTCGCGCGATGGGCTGGTTCGGCATGACGCTGATCGAAGTGCTCGAACTGCTTCCGCGCAATCATCCCAAGCGGCAGCAGTTGATTGCGCAAGTGAATCAGCTCGTAAAGGCGTGGGCAAATTTTCAGGATAAGAAAACAGGCCTCTGGTATCAGGTGGTGAACAAGGGTGATAACCCTGAGAATTGGCTCGAGACGTCGAGCTCGAGCATGTACACCTATGTCACCGCGATGGCGGTGGATCGTGGTTACGTTGAGAAGAAATATCGCAACGTGGTGCAGAAAGGTTACGCCGGCGTACTCACGAAGATTTCTATGGGTCGCGAGGATGGTCAAACATACCTCTCGGACATTTGCGAAGGCACCAACGTCGCAGACCTTGCTTACTACTTCGCACGGAAGCGAAACGTCAACGATTTCCACGGCCTCGGCGCGGTCCTGATCATGAACGAGAAGTTTATGAACAAGACGCTCAACGGCAGCAGCCGATCATTATGGCAGCGATCAAAGGCAAGCGATTGATCGTGGATTCCGAGTCAGTATTCCTCTGCGTACCTCTGCGTCCCTCTGCGCCTCTGCGGTGAAA
>JBIOUJ010000247.1:0-7074 GCA_044867025.1 Pyrinomonadaceae bacterium
TGGCCACAGATTTACACCGATGAAGACCGCGGATTTTATTTGATCACGCCCGCCAAAGGACTCGACGCGCTCGCATACAACCGCTTCGGCATACGACCAGCCAGATACGCCAGCCGCCCCGCCTCGATCGCGAGCTTCATCGCCGTCGCCATCTTCGCAGGATCCGCCGCCTCCGCGATCGCCGTGTTCATCAACACGCCGTCAGCGCCGAGCTCCATCGCAATCGCGGCATCACTCGCCGTGCCGACGCCGGCGTCGACGATCATCGTCGCATCGGGCAACTGCTCGCGCATGATGCGCAGGTTCGCCGGGTTCTGAACGCCAAGACCCGATCCGATCGGCGCTGCAAGCGGCATGATTGCGGCGCAACCAGCGTCGAGCAGTTTCTTCGCCATGATCAGATCGTCGTTGAAGTACGGCAGGACCACGAAACCTTCTTTAACCAGGATGCGCGCCGCCTCGAGTGTCTGTTCGTTGTCGGGAAACAACGTTGTTTGATCGCCAATGACTTCCAGCTTCACCAGGTCAGTTTGCAAAGCCTCGCGAGCCAGACGAGCGGTTCTTACAGCATCGTCGGCCGTGTAGCAGCCTGCGGTGTTTGGAAGAATTTGAAGCGTGGGACTCAGGTGGTCGAGAAACGACTCTGTGCTGCGATCGAGCGGCACACGCCGCACCGCAACTGTCACCATCTCCGCTCCCGACGCCTCGTGCGCGCTGCGCATCTCGTCGTAGCTGCGGTATTTCCCTGTTCCAATAATTAAACGTGAAGAAAACTCCCGACCTGCGATGATCATGGATACAGTTTAACTTTTGTGCCTCTTTGTGGCGAACTCACACAGCGCCCCCACCAACGAAATGCACAATCTCAATCTTGTCCTCATCGCGCAGCATCGTGTTCGCCCACTCAGCCCGACGCACAACTTCGCGATTCACTTCGACCGCGATTCGCGCGGCAGGCAGATCGAGTTCGTTGATTAACTCTGCTAAGGAAGGATTGCCCTGGATTTCTCTGGACTCGCCGTTGACGTAAACACGCAAACTTCTAAAACCTCACTGATCTGCCGGATGAATGATGCGACGAAGTTCGGCAGCCTGATCCTTCGCGACCGCTCGCACGAGCACCGCCGCCCGGCCTGACGTGAAGTGTGGAATCTCTGTCGATACACTCGCCACGCCATCACTCTCCGTCTTCAAGCTGTAAATCAACGGCCTGAACGTCGTACCGAGTATCTTCACCGATACCGCGACGTTCGCCAGCGGTTTTTCATCACCGCTCACACGATTGCCGATGAGCACTCGCAACGTGTAACGCTGTCCGGAATTGAAGTCATCGTCGTCAAGCAGCGTGATGACCAACCCATCGTCAAGCGCAACTGCGTCCGCCTGCTCCTCAGCCTGCGCTTCTTCACCGACAGCCGCTGTAGCCCCCTCATCAACCACATGCTCCGGCTCAGCACTCTCAGTCGCCGGCGTTTCTTCCGGTGGCGGTGCAGGTGGCGGCGGCGCCCACTCCTGCGTCATCGGCCAGTACTCGATCTCGAAAGGTTCCTCAACCGTGGTCGACGGCGCAGCCTCAACCTCTTCCGGCGCTTCAGGAATAATCTCTTCGTCGATGACCGTCGCCTGTTTGTGGCGTCCACTCATCTTTTTGAGATCGTTAATGCGTCCCGAATGAATGGCCGCACAAATCAACTTGTGCTGGCGCTTCAGACGTTCGGCAAGTGCTTCGTCGCTGAAGCCTTCGGCAATCAGGTCTTCATATGGCGAGCGCTTGCTGGCGAGGATGGTCCCGCCTGTATAGACGAGTGAGAGGATAATGGGTGTGTCGAGCCCTTTGTCCTCGGTCTGCACATGATAGATAACGCCATCATGCTCGATGTCAGTGTTGAATCCGGTAATCACAGTTTCAAGACGTACGTTCTTGAAATCTCTCTACAACGAAATTGCGCTCGCAAGCGCAGAGGCCGCAAAACCCACTCGGGAAGCGGGTTTACCTGAACGGTAACACAAGCATTTTTTCACGGTCAATCAGCATTTTTCTTACGCGATTTCTGCGGGAAAGCTTGCTTGACACCCTTGATCAGTTCGTCTAGCATCAGCTTGTACAATGATTCTCAAGCTCGTGGATCGCGTGACACTTACCGCATACGAATGAGTTGTGGTAGGTGAGGGTGTGATTGGGATGGGTTTTCGTCTTTACGACTACTTGCCAATTCTGCTGATGTTCATCGTCGCTGGCGGCTTCGCCGTCGGCAACGTTCTCCTCTCTCAGTTTGTCGGTCAGCGCAAACGAACGAAAACAAAGTTGATGCCTTACGAGTGTGGTAAGGACCCGGTCGGATCGGCGCGTGAACGCTTCTCAGTGAAGTTCTACCTGATCGCGATGATCTTTATCCTGTTCGATATAGAAGTGATCTTCCTGGTGCCCTGGGCGGCGGTGTTCAAATCCCTCGCGGGACAGGGAGATGCGATGCGCTGGTTTGCTTACGTCGAGATGATGATCTTCATAGGCCTGCTGTTTGTCGGGTACATCTACATCGTGAAGAAGGGCGCATTTGATTGGGGCGAGAAAGCGCGACGCGAGGCGGAGGCTGAGGCTAGAGCGCTGGCGGATTTGGAAGCTCGCCGTGCTGCTATGAAGCGAACGGCGGCGTGAGGAAGAGGTTATTGGTTATATATCATTTGACATTTGTCATTTTACTATTTGAAGACCTGCGGTTTCCGAAATGACAAATAATAAATGTCAAATGATAGATGACCAATGATTGAGCAAAGTTTTTATGGGACTTGAGAACATTATTGCAGAAGCTCTGCCTGAGGTGCTGACCACGCGTCTCGACTCGCTGATCAACTGGGCGAGGAAGTCGTCGCTGTGGCCGGCGACATTCGGACTGGCGTGTTGCGCGATCGAGATGATGAACGCGACCACGTCGCGCAACGATCTCGCGCGCTTTGGCGCGGAGGTGTTTCGCGCGAGTCCGCGGCAGGCTGACGTGATGATCGTCTCCGGACGCGTCTCACGAAAAATGGCGCCGGTGTTGCGACGAATCTACGATCAGATGCCGGAACCGAAGTGGGTGATTTCCATGGGCGCCTGTGCGACTTCGGGCGGCGTGTTCGACAACTACGCCATCGTTCAGGGCGTGGATAAGATTGTTCCTGTTGACGTTTACATACCCGGCTGTCCGCCACGGCCCGAGATGCTGATCCATGCCGTGATGATGCTCCAGGACAAAGTTTCGAGAGAGAGCGTGCGCGACCGCAAAGACATACCGGAAGAGGAGGCACGCGAAGCCGTTGTACCAGGCACGTTGCCGGTGACAGATGGATCGACTGCGCGGCAGAACACATTACCGGAATCACGGCCTTACACGATCGCTTCGAGACACGAGCGGCGTCGTTCCTCTTAAGAGAGTCGAGCACAATCGCGGATGCAATCAGGGCCCGAAAACAACGCACCGGCACCGGATACAACTGCAAGTTCCGCAGCGGCGCCGTCACCTTTGGTGGCGGCGTTGCAGCAAGAGCATCCTGAATGGATCTCGGAAGTCGTCGTCGCGTTTGGCGAGACGACGTTCATCGTGCCGCGCGAACACATCGTCGACGCTTGTGCTTTTCTGAAGACCCGGCCTGAAGGGCGCTTCGATTTTCTCTCCGACATTTGTGGTGCGGATCGCGGTCCGGAAGAAGAGCCGCGCTTCGAGGTCAATTACCACCTCTTCTCAACCACGAAATTCCATCGCGTTCGCTTGAAGGTTTTGCTGAATGACGAAGACACGCACGTGCCGACCGTCACAGGTGTTTGGCGCACTGCGAACTGGCACGAGCGCGAGACGTTCGACTTGTTTGGAGTGATTTTTGACGGACATCCGGATCTTCGCCGCATCCTGCTCCCGGACGATTGGCAGGGACACGCGCTACGCAAGGATTTTCCGTTGCGCGGATATGAGCCGTACAGCTTGAAGTAATGAGTTCAACACCTACACTGCCACCGCAATTCGAAGTGGTCGATCGGCCACTCGATACGCAGATGACGATCTCGATGGGGCCGCAACACCCTTCTACGCACGGTGTGCTGCGTCTGGAGCTGGTGTTGGACGGCGAGATGGTGGTCAAAACGACGCCTGATATCGGCTATCTCCACACGGGGATGGAGAAGCTCTTTGAGTACAAGAAGTATCAGCAAGGCATCGTGATCACTGACCGCATGGATTACCTGAATCCACTCGGCAACAATCTCGCGTACGTGATGGCGGGCGAGAAACTGCTCGGACTCGAGATCCCTGAGCGAGCTCAAACGATCCGCGTTCTGTTCTGCGAACTCCAGCGAATCGCGTCGCACCTGGTCTGGCTCGGCACACACGCGCTCGACATCGGCGCGATGACGGTTTTCTTTTACTGCTTCCGCGAGCGTGAAAAGATTCTGAACCTGATCGAAGCCGCTTCCGGTGGACGTCTGACGCCGTCGTACTTCCGCATCGGCGGCTTGATGATGGATTTGCCGGCCGGTTTCGAGTTTCGCTGTAAACAGTTTCTCGACGACTTTCCACCTGCGCTCGACGAATTTCACACGCTGTTAACTGGCAACAGGATCTTTCAGCGACGAACACAAGGCATTGGCCAAATCTCTGCCGAAGATGCGATTGACTGGGGACTGTCCGGGCCGTGTTTGCGCGGCAGCGGCGTGAATCTCGACATCCGGCGCGCCAATCCGTACAGCGGTTACGAGAACTACGATTTCGAGATTCCGACCGAGCCGGATGGCGATGTTTGGGCGCGATACATGGTGCGCATGCGCGAGATGAAGGAGTCGCACCGGATTGTGGTGCAGGCGCTCGCGCGATTGAAGCCCGGGCCAGTGAAAGCCGACGCGCCGAAGGTGGTGTTGCCCGATCGCGAAGCGATGAAGAGTCATATGGACGCGCTGATTCATCACTTCCTGATCGTCGCCGAAGGTTTTGACGTGCCCGCCGGCGAGGTTTATCACCCG
This sequence comes from Pyrinomonadaceae bacterium, assembly GCA_044867025.1. Taxonomy (GTDB): domain Bacteria; phylum Acidobacteriota; class Blastocatellia; order Pyrinomonadales; family Pyrinomonadaceae; genus PSRF01. The sequence goes on from JBIOUJ010000247.1 coordinate 4,991, forward strand.
ATCGAAGCTTCGAAGGGTGAGTTGGGTGTGTACATGAAGTCTGATGGTGGACCAAAACCGAGTCGAGTTCATTTTCGTGGTCCGAGTTTTGTGAATATTTCGGCTCTGCCGGTGATGGCGGAAGGCGAGATGGTGGCAGACATCGTGGCGATTATCGGTTCGTTGGACGTCGTGTTAGGAGAGATCGATCGGTAATCTGTGTAATCTGTGTACAAAAATTCATGAGCACGCAGATCGTAAACATTCAACCGCTTTCACAACCCGTAGACCTCGGTGTTGAGCCCGCGAAGTTCTCGCCGGAAGTGGAAGCGGAGATCGACGCTCACCTCGCGAAATATCCCGTGATGCGCTCGGCGATTCTGCCGCTGATGTTCATTGTGCAACGCGAGCGCGGCTACCTGGATCCGCCGGGAGTGCTCTATCTCGCGAATCGTCTGAAGGTGCGTGTCACGGACATCTGGGAAGTCGCCACCTTCTACTCGATGATCTACACGTCGCCGGTCGGCAAGTACCACATCCAGATCTGTCGCACTCTATCGTGCAAGATCCGCGGCGCAGGAAAGATCACCGAATACTGTTCTCAAAAACTCGGCATTAAGCCCGGCGAAACGACTGCTGACGGGCGTTTCACGTTGAGCGAAGTCGAGTGTCTCGGATCGTGCGGCACTGCGCCGATGTTTCAGATCAACTTCGATTACCACGAGAACCTGACTCCGGAAAAGATCGATCAGATACTGGGCGGCCTGCCGTAATTATTTATGCGTATCGAAGCAATCGGATGTGAACCACTTCAGTTGCGACGAGTTCATCTCGAGAACTCGCGAACGCTCGACGTGTATCGTCGTAACGGCGGCTACGAGGCAATCAAGAAAGTGCTCGACGGGATGTCGCCTGACGACGTGATCAACGAAGTGAAGAAGTCTGCGCTTCGAGGGCGCGGCGGCGCAGGATTTCCGACTGGGATGAAGTGGAGTTTTGTGCCGAAGGATTCGCCGAAACCGAAATACGTCGTATGTAACGCCGACGAGTCCGAGCCCGGCACCTTTAAAGATCGCTATTTGATGGAACGCGATCCGCACATGTTGATCGAAGGCATGTTGATCGCCGCGTACGCGCTTGGCGCAAAGACGAATTACATCTATACGCGCGGCGAGTACAAATACCTGATCGACATCATGGACGTGGCGCTCGCCGAGGCGCGCGACGCGGGATTGCTCGGCGACCGCATTCTCGGAACCAACTTCGCTTGCGAGATCTACACGCACACCGGCGCCGGCGCTTACATCTGCGGTGAAGAGACTGCGCTGCTGAGTTCGCTCGAAGGCCTGCGCGGACACCCCCGCATGAAACCTCCCTTCCCTGCTGTTTCCGGTCTGTATGCGTGTCCGACTGTCGTCAACAACGTCGAGACACTGACGGCCGTGCCCGACATCATCAAGATGGGGGGCGAGGCTTACCAGAAACTCGGAACGGAGAAGAGCGGCGGCACTAAAGTCTGGTCCGTTTCAGGTCATGTCAACAGTCCCGGAGTTTACGAGCTGCCGATGGGCTATGACGACATGGAAAAATTCATCATGGAAGACTGCGGCGGAATGCTCGACGGCAAGCAGCTCAAAGCCGTGATTCCGGGCGGATCGTCTGTGTACATCATGCGCGCCGATCAGATCATCGGGAAAGACGTGCGCATGGACTACGAGGGGCTGGTGGCTGCGGGCTCGAGTGTCGGATCAGGCGGTTTCATCGTGATGGATGAGACCGTGGATGTGTTCGAGTCGACCAAGAACCTGACGGAGTTTTACAAACATGAATCGTGCGGCTGGTGCACACCGTGTCGCGAAGGCACCGATTGGCTGGTGAAGGTGTTCAAACGCATCGACAGCGGCGGCGGCCGTCTCGAGGACGCGCAACTGCTGCTGGATTTGTGCGACAACATCGAAGGCAAATCCTTCTGCCCTCTAGGTGACGCCGCCGCGTGGCCGATTCAATCGGCGATTAAGAGATTCCCAGAGGATTTCAAACGAAGATTATTGAATGCTGGTTAGGTTTCCTCTGCGTACCTCTGCGTTCCTCTGCGCCTCTGCGGT
>JBIOUJ010000248.1:0-17933 GCA_044867025.1 Pyrinomonadaceae bacterium
TTAGTGTTACGTTTAGTCACCAGGCTAAAGCCTGGTGTGAATGAAAGAGACTTGAGGTGGTACTGACCGTATCCAAGTGCACGCACAAATATGGAAGGACTTTGTGCGCTACAGGCTTGCGTACAGCGGTGGTTAACCTTATCGTAAATTGCTCAATTTACCAGGGGTGAAACCTTTCTACGGCAAGTGCGTACTCGCTCTTAACCAATCAATCCAGGCGGCAAGTTCTAAAAGAGGAAGAACTGCATATGAAATACGCTTTGCCTCAAAAGTCTCTTTCATTCACACCAGGCTCTCTATCATTCACACCAGGCTTTAGCCTGGTGCTGTGCAGGCCATTACTCAGAAACCGTTTCAACGGTTTCCTGCGGGAAAGTCACCAGGCTAGAGCCTGGTGTGAATGATAGAGACTTTTGAGGCAAAGCCTATGAAATATGCAAAGCTGATTTTTAAGAACATCTTCCGCAACAAGCTGCGGACCCTGCTCACAGTCTCGAGCATCGTCGTCTCGCTGTTTCTGATCGTGAGTCTGGCCACGGTCCTGACCGAGTTTGACCGCGGAAGCGCAGAGGCAAGCCCGCTGCGACTCGTGACGCGCCATGCTGTATCCCTTGCGTTCATTCTCCCAATGGGCCACCTTCAAAAGATTAAGGCGGTTCCCGGAGTTAAAGAGGTAATGCCATTCAGTTGGTTCGGCGGAATCTACATCGATGAGCGGAACTTTTTTGCAAACTTCGCTGTCGATGCAACCAAGCTGAGAGAGGTCGTCTCCGAGCTCAAGATGTCAGACGCCGACTGGCAGTCTTTCATTAACGACAGGCAGGGCGCGATTGTCGGCAAAAAACTCGTCGCGCTGCATGGTTTTACTCCGGGACAGCGAATCACGTTGAAGAGTCCCATCTACAACCAGAGCGTCGAGTTCATCATTCGCGGTGTTTACACCGGCAGCGATGAAAAAACGCTCTACTTTCATCACGAATATATCAACGAGCTGGTTCCGGACTGGGCCAAAGATCGCGCAGGTACTTTCAGCATTCTTGCCAACTCGGCTGAAGATGTACCGCGAGTGGCCCAGGCAGTCGACTCGATTTTTGTCAACACAGACGCTCCCACAAAAACCGAGACAGAGCGCGAATTCGCTTTGAGCTTCCAGACGATGATGGGCGGAGTCAAACAGTTTCTCTACGGCATCATGGGCGCAATCACCTTTTCGTTGTTGCTCGTGATGGGCAACACCATGGCGATGTCAGTGCGTGAACGAACGAGGGAAGTCGGCACTCTCAAAGCGATAGGTTTTCAGCGAAGAACAATCACCGCGTTGTTCCTCGGCGAGTCTTTGATGGTTTCCTGCATCGGCGCCGCAATCGGAATTGGCGCCGCGAAGTTAATCTTCAGCTCAATCGACCTCGGCGTCTACATCCCGTTTTTCATCGCGTTCGTTCCTACCAAAGAGACGTTGATTGGAGCGTTTGTCTTATCCATCCTGGTGGGATTGATCAGCGTTCTTTATTCGGCCTATCGAGTTTCAGGTCTGACGATCGCCGAAGCATTGCGGAGCACCGAATAAGATGGCACTACCACTCAAGTACAACATCCGAAACATCATCGTCAGGAAGGGAAGTACACTCGCGACGGCCTTTACCATCGGATTAACGGTCGCGGTCTTTTTACTGGTGATGGCGCTGGCTCGCGGTATCGATCTGACGCTCGCGAGCAGTGGTGAGCCGCTGAACCTGATCGTTCTTCGCGAGGGCAGTACGGCCGAGTTGAACAGTTCAGTCAGCCGCGAGCAGTTTAACGATCTTGTGTATCTCGACGGCGTTCAGCGCGAATCTGACAAGCCAATGGCCACCGGCGAAACCATCACGCTGATCTATAAACCTCGAAAGGGCATGAGTCAGGGTTCGAACGTGATGGTGCGCGGCGTTGGTCCAATGTCGTTCAAGTTGCGATCCGGATTTCAAACTGTTGCCGGAAGACTCTTTCAGCCAGGACTCACAGAGGCTGTGGTTTCGAAGAGAATTGCCGAGAGGTTTCAGGGACTCGATATCGGAGACAAATTTCGAATTCAGACAACAGACTATACTGTCGTTGGTCTATTCGACTCCGCGGGCAAAGCTTTTGAATCGGAGATCTGGGTCGATAACAACTCACTCGCGAGTACGACCAGGCGCGAGACCTACTCGTCTGTACTGATGCGTGTAAACGATCAGAATGCTTTGACTGCGCTGAGCAAGCGCATCACAGCCGATCCGAAGCTTCATTTGAAAGCTGTGTCGGAACGCGTTTTCTATGAGGATCAGCAGGGTGCCGCGTCGGGCATGCTGAAGGGGTTGGCTGTATTCATCTCCTTTATCATGGCAGTTGGGGCGGGTTTCGCCGGTATGAACACGATGTATGCGGCGGTGGCGCGGCGGACGAAAGAGATCGGGACGCTGCGGGTGCTTGGGTTTGGCCGGCTCAGCATTCTCGTCGCGTTTCTTTTGGAGTCAGTGGCTATAGCAGTGATTGGCGCGGCGATTGGAATTTTGCTGAGTTTGCCGTTGAATTTTGTTTCTACAGGCACTTCGAATTGGCAGAATTTCAGTGAGATCGCGTTCAACTTTCGTGTGACGCCTGATTTGATGATCTTTGCGCTGATTTTCGGCGGCGTGATTGGTTTTGTTGGCTCGCTTTTACCGTCGATTCGCGCGGCGAGATTCAAGATCGTCGATGCTTTGCGAGCGTAGCCACAAAAAGGCACAAAGCAGAAATACAAATGGCGATTAGTCCTAAATCACAAGAGAGTCAAGAGGATCTGAATAAGAGGCTGCGAAGTCTCAAGATCGATCGTGGTCCTGCGCCGTCGCCCGCGACGAGTAGCAGGTCGCCCAAGGTTTTGTTTGCCGTCGTTGCCGCAGTGCTGGCGTTGGCGGCGCTGGGTTACGTGTTTCTCTTCTCGAGCGCGAAATCGATCTCGGTCGCTCCGGTTCGAACTGACACTGGCGCCGCGTCTTTAGGCGAGAGTGTTCTTTCAGCCTCCGGTTACGTTGTGGCCCATCACAAGATCGCCGTGGGCGCGAAGGTGATGGGACGAGTCGCATGGATCGGAGTGGAGAAGGGCGACACGGTTCAGGAAGGACAGGTGCTCGTACGGCTGGAGGAGAGCGAGTTTCGTGCGCAAGTGAATCAAGCGCAGGCCAACTTCGCCGCCGCGCAGGCGCGTTTAGATAAACTGCGCACCGGTTCACGACCGGAAGAGAAGTTGAAAGACAAGGCCGCTGTATTACAGGCCGAAGCGAATCTGAAGAATGCCGAAGCTGAGTACCAGCGCACCGAATCACTGTTCCGCTCTGGTGTTTCTTCGAAGGCTGAGTACGACCGCGCCCTGGCCCAACGTGACTCGGCTGCGGCGATGGTCCAGGCCGCGCGCCAGTCGAGTGCCATGACTGACATCGGTCCTCGCAAGGAAGAGATTCGCGCCGCGGAAGCAGAAGTGCAGCAGATGAAAGCGGCGCTTGATTATGCCAATACGCAACTCGCCGCAACTGAGATCAGAGCGCCCGTGTCAGGAACCGTGCTGGAGAGAATTGTCGAACGCGGTGAGATGGTGAGTCCGTCTGCGTTTGGTGGCTCAGGTGCGCGGACGTCAGTTGTCGATCTCGCGGATCTGACAGACCTGCAAGTTGAGTTGGACATCAGCCAGAGCGAGTTCGCGCGACTGAAGATGTTGCAAAGGGCGGAGATTATTCCCGACGCGTATCCGAATCTTCGCTTCAGCGGTTTTATCGAAGAGATCGCGCCCGAGGCTAATCGCGCGAAATCGACGGTCCAGGTGAAGGTGAAGGTTGAGAATCCGACCGAACAGTTGCGGCCTGAGATGAACGCGCGAGTCAACTTCCTCTCTGACAAGCCCGCCGCAAACCAAACTCAGACAGTCGCGCGGGTGCTGGTTCCGAAGGCCGCGGTGGTGAAACAGGATAACAGCTCGTTTGTTTTCGTGGTCAAAGGCAAGAGGGTCGAGCAGCGAACGATCCGGACGGGCGAAGAATCGGGTGATGCTTACGTCGTGCTCGATGGATTGAGTGGGAGTGAAACTGTTGCTGTGACAGGCGCGGATAAGTTACGCGATGGAGATCGCGTGAAAGTTCAATAGGCGCGAGGATGAAGACTATGTCTGAACCTATAGTGCGAGTTCGCAATGTGAGTAAGCGATTCAATCGCGACGGATTTGAGATCGTCGCTTTGGACGAGGTTGATCTCGAGTTGTATGAAGGAGATTTTCTGGCGTTGATGGGACCGAGCGGGTCCGGCAAGTCGACGCTGCTGAATCTTCTCGCGGGGATCGACCGCCCGACACAAGGCGAAGTCGAAGTGATGGGAACTAACCTGACGCGGATGACAGAGAGTCAGTTGGCCGCCTGGCGCAATATTCACATCGGCTACATCTTTCAGACATTCAACCTCGTGCCGGTTCTGACGGCATTTGAGAACGTCGAGTTGCCGTTGCTCCTGACGAAGCTCTCGAAGGCGGAGCGCCGGAAGAATGTCGAGACCGCACTGGACCTCGTGGGCCTCAGTGAACGCATGCATCATCAGCCACGTCAGCTATCGGGCGGCCAGGAACAGCGCGTGGCGATTGCGCGCGCGATCGTTACGGATCCGGATCTGATTCTCGCTGACGAACCGACCGGAAACCTCGACGCGCGTTCGGGCGAAGAGATCCTGCAAATCCTTTCGACTCTTAACCACGAGTTGAAGAAGACCATCATGCTCGTGACGCACGATCCTCACGCCGCGAGTTTTGCGTCAGACCAGCGGCATCTGGAAAAAGGGATATTAACTGAAGTTGCGGAAATCGCATCGCACCAAGTGAGAGTCTGAATCTGCGGCTACGATTTTGCCTGATTGACTGGATCGTTCCTGGGCCGAAAACATTATGATTGGATTACCCCCTCCCTTTGCCCGCAGCCATCGTGCTGTGTTTGTGGCCGGACTTGTCTGTTTGTTGACGAGTTTCGCCGGTGTCATTTTCGTTGGTGCCCGCAGCGACAATCCGAACACTGTTGGACCCACGACTGACGCAAGAGCACGCATCGCCCAGAGCTTCGGCAAATTGCCGCTCAGCTTCGAGATCAACAAGGGCCAGGTCGAGCAACCAGTCAAGTTTGTCTCGCGTGGACCAGGTTACGTTCTGTTTCTTACTCCGGGTGAAGCCGTCCTTTCACTCGAAAAACCTCGCACCGACTCGAAAGTACGCGAAGGCTCAGTACTCAGACTCAAAATGCTCGGGGCCAACGCTGCGCCCCGTCTGGAAGGTCAGGAGGAACTACTCGGAAAAGTAAATTACTTCATCGGCAACAACCCGGATAAGTGGCGCCGCGATATTCCCACGTACCGCAAAGTTCACTACAAAGAGATTTACCCCGGCATCGACATGGTGTACTACGGCAACCAGGGCGAGTTGGAATACGACTTCGTCGTGGCCCCGGGCGCGAACCCGAAGGTCATCAAGTTCAGAGTCGAAGGCGCAGAGCGGATCCGCGTTGACGAAAAGGGCAACTTACAGCTTGCACTGAACGACGGCGAAGTTCGGTTGCACAAGGCGTTGATCTACCAACTCACTGCGGAAGGCGAGCGACGCGACGTGAAGGGCGCGTACGTGGTCAACGGGAACGAGATCAGTTTCAAAGTGCGCGGATTTGATGCGAAGAAGCCGCTGGTGATCGATCCCGTACTCTCATACGCGACTTTCCTGGGAACCGGCGGCGGCGAACACGCTTTCGGCATCGCCGTCGATTCCCAGGGAAACGCCTACGTCACCGGTGTCACTAGTAACGGTGTGTTCCCAACGACACCCGGAGCTTTCCGCACGACCTCATTTGGCGGCGCATTTATCAGTAAGCTCGATCCGACAGGCAGCAGTCTGGTCTACTCGACCTTTCTCATCAGTGGCAATTCCGGCAACACCACCGGAAACGCCATCGCTGTAGACTCGTCCGGTAACGCTTACGTCACAGGTATAACGACTGCCGGCGACTTCCCGACTGTTAACGCCTTAAAGACAACTGGAAACTTTTTCAAGACTACTGACGCGGCCCTGAATTGGAACAATAACAACACCGGCCTCACAGGCGACGTGTTCAAGATCGCTATCGCTCCAAACGCTCCAAACACTTTTTATGCCGGAGGGACCAACGGCCCATTCCGCAGCACTGACGGCGGAGCAACCTGGATCAAGCCGGCGAATACAGGCTTGCCTGGCTTCCCGTTTTCCATATCGCTCGCCGTCGATCCAACCAACTCATCGATCGTTTACGCCGGGTTCATAAATGGAGGTCTCTTCAAAACAACTGACGGCGGCAGCAACTGGAGCCAGATCACTACCCTGCCTGTGCTCTTCACGGGTGTGTCTGCGATCGTATTCGATCCGGTAACGCCCTCGACGATGTATGTGGGAACAGGCAACGGCGTGTTCAAGAGTACAGACAGCGCGGCGACCTGGTCCGCGCTAAACAATTTCAGCATAGGCGGTATTCCTGCTGTTCGTGCACTCGCAATCGATCCTACAACGCCCTCAACGATCTACGCCGGCACCTTCGGCAGCGGTTTCTTCAAAACTACAAATGGCGGTGCCAGTTGGACCGCGATGAACAATGGCATGGGCGGCGACCATACGACATTCATAACTACCGTCGTGATCGATCCGTCTAATCCCTCGACGATTTATACGGGCCACGGTACTTCAGGATTTGGAGGCAGCATCAACAAGAGTACGAACGGTGCGGAGTCGTGGTCGCCTGTCAACACCGGCGTGCCAACGAGCTTCGAGGTCAGCGCCATAGTGATCACCACTTCCGCAGTCTATGCGGCGACAACGGGCGGTGGCGTTGTGAAAACCACAAACGGAGGCACCTCCTGGTCCAACGCCAATAACAGTCTTTGGCAGCCCAACGTTCGCGCTCTCGTCGTCCATCCTTCTGATTCGTCGACTCTGTTTGCCGGAAGCAGCGGGTCGTCTAATTTTTCTTCGGATGCCTTTGTTACTAAATTAAATTCTTCCGGTAACGCATTGCTGTTTTCATCCCTTCTGGGTGGGAGCCGGGATGACCAAGGCAATGGCATTGCCGTCGACCCCACCGGCAACATCTATGTCGCCGGCCAAACCAACTCGACAAACTTTCCTGCTGTAAATGCAATTCAGTCCGCTGCGGACCCAACAGACAATTGCACAAACGGATTTGTGAGTAAGATCAATCCAGCCACGCCGGCGTATGTCTTTTCCACGTACCTCGGTGGTGTGCGGTGTGATATTGCTTACAGCGTTGCTGCGGACGCGTCAGGCAATACTTACGTGACGGGGCAGACTAATTCCAGCGACTTTCCCACGCTAAATCCATTTCAACCAAATAAAGCCGGCGATGAGTTCAATTCAGATGCGTTCGTCACTAAATTCACGAGCACGGGGTCGCTCTCATATTCAACTTTCATCGGTGGTAAGTTTACTGACATTGGTCGCAGCATCGCAGTGGATGTTTCGGAAAACGTGTACATCACGGGCACCGCTCAATCTCCGGATTACCCAACCGTGAATCCGATTCAACCAGCAAACCCGGCCGACTTTCTCGGCGACGCCTTTGTAACAAAATTCAATAGCCAGGGTTCAGCACTTGTTTACTCAACTTACCTGGGTGGCGGAAACGCTGACGTCGGTCGCGGGATCGCCGTCGATGCCAGTGGCAATGTGTATGTCGCGGGCACTTCGAACTCCCAGGACTTTCCGCTTGTTGCGGGCGCGTTACGAACGAGAAGCTCCTTGTATAAGAGCATCGATGGCGCAGGACAGTGGACCAACGACAACTACGGCCTGGGATTTGGAGTGCGGACGATCGCGATTCACCCAACGCAGACGGCGATACTCTACGCCGGCACGGCCGGTGGTTTCTTCAAAAGCACGAATGGCGGTAGAACGTGGACGGCAAAGAATAATGGTCTGAATAATAGTAAAAATGTGGTTTTCATCATTGTCGATCCGTCCACGCCTTCCACGATCTACATGGCCACGGATTCCTTCGGCAGCAGCAATATCTATAAGAGTACGGATAGTGGCGATAGTTGGAACCTGCGCATGACGGGACTGGGCAACATCAGCCTGCTCAGTTTTGCGATCGATCCTGTAACCCCAACAACGCTCTACGCAGGAGTGGCAGGTACTCCAACAGTGTTCAAAACTACGAACGGAGCCGATAACTGGGCGCCGGCTGGGAATGCTCCTCCTTTCTTCTTTCCGGTTTCGCTCGCCGTCGATCCTCATACACCATCGACCCTCTTTGCCGCGGAATCATCAAGCGCCGGCGGTGTTTTCAGGAGTACAGATTCGGGAAACACGTGGGAAAGCGTCGGGTTGGCAACGACCGGCCCACATGGTCTATTCGTTGGAGTCAGTCCGCAAACAGCCAACCTCGTGTATGCAGTGACCAACGGCGGTGGGATCTTTAAGAGCACCGATGGAGGTACGAACTGGACTCCGGTTCGGTCAGGTTTCGGAAGACTCGTTTTCGATCCGGTGAGTGCATCTACACTCTATTTCGTCTCCTCGTTTGAGGGAATTTTGAAGACCACGAACGGTGGTCAAACCTGGACACCGGTGAACAACGGATTCAATGCGGCATCGGCAACATCGCTTACAATCGATCCTGTTTTCCCTTCAATACTTTATGCTGCGCTTCCAGCGACGAATGATGATGATGCGTTTGTAACCAAAATCAACGCAGCCGGCAGTGCACTGGTCTATTCGACCCTCCTCGGCGGCGTTCCTGCTCCGCTAGATTCATCCGGCACCAACGATGCAGCTTCTGGGATCGCGATTGACTCCAACGGCAATGCATACGTCACCGGTGTGTCCCGCTCGACGGGTTTTCAGACCACACCGAACGCCTTTCAACCTTTCAACCGTGGTGGCGACGACGTCTTCATCGCGAAGCTCTCGATGTCGCACATCATCAGTGGCCAGGTGTTGGACGTAGGCATCACGCCGGTTAGCGGAGCTGAAGTTATTTTGAATGACGGTACGTCGCTGACTCAGATGATCACTCAAAGCGACGGCTCTTACGAGTTTTCGCGTTTGCGCGAAGGAGGAACTTTTACCGTCAGCGCGAGCAAGCCACACTTCACAATGACGCCTGTGAGTCAGACTTTCAACAACCTGACCAGCGATCAGGTTGTGAACTTCAATGCACTCATCTCTGACCAACCGTTTTACACGATCAGCGGTCAGATAACTGATAACGGTGTCGGACTGCCGGGGGCCACGGTGACGCTCAGCGGATCTCAAACAGGATTGAGAACTACTGACAGCAACGGCAATTATTCATTTGAGCTCATCGTCGGCGGCAACTATACCGTCACACCTTCACTACTCGGTTTCACTTTTGGTCCAGGAAGCCAGACGTTCAACAGCTTAAGCGGTCCACAAACAGCAAACTTCACTGCCACGCGCCAGAGTTTTGTCGTCACGACTGACAGCAATCATGGAGCGGGATCGCTGCGCGAGGCGATGACAAATGCGAACGCCACGCCCGGCCTCGACACGATCGTCTTCAACATTCCGGGTCCTGGCGTGAAAGTCATTAACCTGCAACTGCCGCTGCCTGAGATTACCGATCCGGTCGTGATCGACGCCTCGACTCAACCCGGTTATGCGGGCGCGCCGCTCATTGAAATCAATGGATCGCAAGCCAGTACGGGCAGCGGTCTGGTAATCAAAGCCGGCGGTACCACGATCCGCGGTCTCGCGATCAATCGCTTCCAGGATTCCGGAATCTTTATCCGCCTGGCGAATAACAATGTCATTCAGGGAAATTACATTGGTCTGAATGTCAATGGAACTGGCTCGCAGTTCAATAGTCGCGCCGGAATACTGTTGTCCGAATCGTCAAACAATCTAATCGGAGGAACGACTGCCGCTGCGCGCAACGTGATTTCGGGCAATGGCTTTGAAGGAATTGAGCTCATCGGCGACAACAACCTCATTCAAGGCAACTTCATCGGTACGAATCCAGCGGGTACGGCCGCAATTCCAAACGGCATCGATGGAATTGAGGTTTCGGGTACGAACAATCTAATCGGAGGTACTACACCCGGCGCCGGCAATCTGATCTCCGGAAACCAGAGGGGACTCACCATTCGTGGTCCAGGAAATACGGTGCAGGGAAACCTGATTGGAACAGACGTCACCGGTACGAAGAAGGTCGGAAACATGAGCGGTATCGACGCGGGCGCTGAGAACACGTTGATTGGTGGTCTAACACCCGGCGCCAGAAACATTATCTCCGGTAACGATTTCGACGGCCTTACATTCGGCGGTAATGGCAGCAAGTTGCAGGGCAATTTTATCGGCACGGACATTACCGGTACGTTGGCTTTGGGTAACGGTGGCAGCGGTGTTGTCGCCGGTGACAACGCGTTAATAGGTGGAAATGTTCCGGAGGCGCGAAATGTTATTTCAGGAAACGCTGTAAGCAACGGCTTCGGAAATATTTCAATCGGTTCGAACAGTTCCGGAGCGGGTTTAACCGTACGGGGCAACTACATCGGCACTGACGTGACTGGCACTCGCGCCATCGCCGACTCCTTCTCTGGTATTCATATTTCCAGTGTGAACAACGTGATCGGTGGAACGGCGCCGGGTGAGGGGAACGTCATTTCGGGGAATCGTACAGGAATACAAATAGGTGGCTCTATCTCGATTAACATAAACGGAACTGTCATTCAGGGAAACCTAATTGGATTGAACGCACAGGGCACGGGACAAGTGCCGAACACTCTGTTTGGAATCGTCTTCTCGGACGCTTCGAACAACACGATTGGCGGTACGCAAAATGGAGCCGGCAATGCGATTGCCTTCAATGGTGGACCAGGTTTGGCAGTATTCTCGGGTACAGGCAATGTAATTCGCGGTAATGCCATCTTTTCAAATAACGGTCTTGGAATAGACCTGGCTACACCTAACTTTCCTCAAAATGCCAATGGCGTGACGCCAAACGATCCGAACGATCCGGATACTGGTCCAAACACTCTCCAGAACTTCCCGGTGTTGACGTCGGTGATGTCGATCGGCGACAGCACGACCATTCAGGGGAGTTTGAATTCAACGCCGAATAACGCATTTCAGATCGACTTCTACTCGAATGCTGCGGTGGATCCATCAGGAAATGGCGAAGGTGGACAGTTCCTTGGCACGACATCCGTAAACACTGACGTTAACGGCAACGCGACCATCAATGCGACTTTCCCCGTTGCGCTCGGTGCAGGTCGCATCGTTACGGCAACCGCGACCGATCAAAACGGGAATACTTCCGAGTTCTCGGCGGGTGACGCTACAGGCGCGTCAGGAAGCGTGCAATTCAGCGTCAGTTCGATTCAGGTGATCGAAGACGTCGGTCTGGCGAACGTGACTGTCCTGCGCACGGGTGGAAGCACTGGTACTCTGACGGTTGATTACGCAACAGCGGATGGGACGGCGATCGCCGGTCAGGATTACACCGCCACGTCCGGCACGCTCACGTTCAACGGCGGCGAGACAAGCAAGACTTTCCAGATCCCGATCACCGACGACGCTCCGACCGAGCCGGATGAAACCTTCACGGTCACGTTGAGGAACACTCTGAGCCTCGATATGTTGGGCGCACCCAGCACGTTGGTCGTTACAGTTCAGGACCGCACTACAGTTCCAGGGTTGTTCCTTCCCAATACATTTGTCACTGAAGGTGGTCCAGGGACGACCACGGACATGTTGTTCACGGTGAACCTAACAGCAGCGACCGGACGCACGGTGAGTGTTAACTTTGCTACGTCGAACGGGACTGCGTTCGGTGGAGCGAGTTGTAGTACGCGCGGTGTGGACTACGAAACGAAGTCGGGCACGTTTACGATTCAGCCCGGTACGACGTCACTCACGATTCCGGTAAGAATCTGCGGCGACACGAACGCGGAAGCGAACGAGTTCTTCCAGATTACGCTGTCGAATCCTTCCAACGCCTCGATCATTCAGGCTGGGGCTCTCGGCACGATTGTCAATGATGATGTGCTTCAACTGGTGCTCGAAGAGTCAGGTCCGACCGCGACTCAGGCGGCGGCGCTCAATGCACTGCTGCACACCAGAGATCCGTTCGGCATCGTCGGAGTTCCGGATTGGTGGCCCAACGCGCCTGATACGAACACGCGAGTGATTCTCTTCGCGAAAAATCTGGAGTTGAATCCAGGTGAATCACCAGGTGCGGTCTTCGTCAGGATCTTCGGCCTGAACACGCAATTCTTTGACGTGCCTGCGGAGAGTGTGATCCCGATACACAACTTCGAGTTCACACAGGTGGTGATACGGTTACCGAATACGGTGCCCGTGGGTACGCGGCTGGTCACCATCAGGGCGCATGGACGGATCAGCAATGCCGGTACGATCAGAGTGCAATAGCCACAAAAAAGCACAGAGGGGACACAAAGATTGATAACAACATATGTGCCTTTTTGTGGCCTAAACTAAGGTGCAATTATGGACTTGTCAGACATCAAACGGCTTTTCAGTTATACCGAGTGGGCCAACGATCTCGCGATGGAGGCCGCCCGCAAACTACCTGAAGATGTTCTCAGGCGAGATGTTGGCATCAGTCACAGATCGATCTTTGGAACGTTGCTGCACATGGCGGGCGCTGAATGGATTTGGTTGGAGCGCTGGCATGGACGCTCGCCGGCGAAAGCTGAAGCGTGGTCGCTGTGGACCACCGAATCGTGCGCGGATCTCGCAACGCTGAAAGAGCGCTGGTCCAATCTCATCGATCAGCGCACACGCTATGTTTCTGAACTGGACGAGGCGATACTTGCTACCGAGTTATCATTCAAACTTCTCAGCGGCGATCCCAGTTCGATGCGGCTGAGCGATCAGATGCAGCACGTAGCCAATCACGCAACACTGCATCGCGGACAGGTTGTCGGGATGATTCGGCAGTTAGGAGTCGAACCACCGCCGACTGATTTGCTCTTCTATATCCGCCGTGAAATCTCCCCGAAATAGATCAGCAGCGCTCGTGCTTTTTGTGCTTTTTTGTGGCTTTGCGCCCATGAATTCACAGAACAGCAGTCCTGATTACAAGAACCCGCGTCTGCCGGTCGAACGGCGCGTCGCCGATCTGCTTGCGAGGATGACGCTCGAAGAAAAGATTGCGCAGTTGACGTGTCTTTGGGGTGGCCGTCCTCAGGTCGAGCCGCCCAAAAACTTCGACACGGATCGTGGCGACTTCTCTCCCGAGAAGGCCGCGGAAGTCATGAAGCATGGTATAGGACAGATTGCGCGCCAGAGAGAACAAAAGGATCCGCGTCAGGGAGCGATGTTTGCCAACGCCGTTCAGAAGTGGTTGATCGAGAACACGCGACTCGGCATTCCGGCGATTTTTCACGACGAGATACTTCACGGGCACATGGCGAAGGGGAGCACGAGTTTTCCGCAGCCCATCGCGCTTGGGACGACGTGGGATCCGGAGTTCATCACGAAGGTGTTCACCGCCGGAGCGTTGGAGACGCGAGCTCGCGGGAGTCATCAGGTGCTTGGACCAAATCTGGACCTCGGTCGCGACGCACGATGGGGCCGCACCGAAGAGACTTACGGCGAAGATCCTTATCTCACTTCGCGCATGGCTGTCGCCATCGTAAAGGCATTGCAGGGACCAGGACCGGGCATAGATCAGAACCACGTCATTGCCACCGCGAAACACTTCGCCGCACACGGCCAGCCCGAAAGCGGCACCAACATCGGACCGGCAAATATTTCAGAACGCGTGATTCGAGAATACTTCCTGCCCAGCTTCAAGGCTGCCGTTACTGAAGGCGGCATCATGAGCGTGATGCCTTCTTACAACGAGATCGACGGCGTTCCTTCTCACGCGAACAAGTGGCTGCTGCAAAAAGTTCTGCGAGAGGAATGGGGATTCAATGGTCACGTCGTCTCCGACTACTACGCGATTCCGCAGTTGATGGATCTGCATCGCATCGCTTCAGACAAACCGGCCACTGCGAAACTCGCGATCGAAGCCGGTGTCGATACGGAACTTCCGGATCCAGATGCGTTCCCGACGCTTTTACAGTTGGTGAAAGACGGTCAGGTGTCTGAAGCAACGATCGATCGGGCAGTGGCGCGAAACCTTCGCGCGAAATTTCTGCTCGGGTTGTTTGAGAATCCATACGTCGACGTGGAACGTGCTGCGCGAGTTACAAATTCCAATGAACACAGAGCGCTGGCTGCTGAGGCAGCGCGGAGAGCGATTACGCTGCTGAAAAACGAAAACAACCTCTTGCCACTGGACCGCAATGTGCTGAAGTCGATCGCGGTGATTGGTCCAAATGCAGCCGGCGTGCATCTCGGTGGTTACAGCGACGATCCCGGACGCGGTGTCAGCGTGTTGCAGGGCATCAAAGACAAGGTAGGCGAGAGAATCAAAGTCGTGTACGCCGAAGGGTGCAAGATAACTAAAGAAGGTGGCAACTGGTTCGCCGATTCTGCACAGCTCGCCGATCCGGCGGAGGACCAAAAGCTGATCGACGAGGCCGTGCAGGTTGCAAAGACTGCTGATGTCGCGCTCCTCGTCCTCGGCGGTAATGAAGACACGAACAAAGAGGGCTGGGCCGACGCGCATCTCGGTGATCGCGATAGTCTCGAATTGGTGGGTCGTCAGAACGATCTCGTGAAAGCGATTCTCGGAACGGGCAAACCAACGATCATCGTGCTTATCAACAGTGGACCACTATCGATCAACTACATCGCCGAGAACGTGCCTGCAATCCTCGAAGGGTTCTATTTGGGCCAGGAAACGGGTGTCGGCGTCGCCGACGTTTTGTTTGGCGATTACAATCCCGCGGGCAAGCTTACGATCAGCTTTCCGCGTTCGGTCGGGCAGTTGCCGCTCTATTACAACCGGAAGCCGACGGCGCGGCGAGGGTATCTCTTCGCGAACAAGGAGCCTCTGTTTCCGTTCGGATTCGGTCTCAGCTACACGACGTTCGCATATTCCAATTTGAAGCTTGACCCTGCAAGGATCGGAGTGAAGGGCGAGACAAAGGTCAGTGTTACGGTTACGAATACGGGAAAGCGTCCGGGTGATGAAATCGTACAACTGTACATTCGCGATCTGGTTAGTTCGGTTACGAGGCCGGTGATGGAGCTCAAGGGCTTCAAGCGCATCTCGCTCTCCGCAGGTGAAAGCAAAACGGTTGAGTTTGTGATCACGCCGGACAAGCTTTCGTTTCTCGATCTGAATATGAAGAATGTAGTGGAGCCGGGCTGGTTCGACATCATGGTTGGAACGAGCTCGGTGAAGTTTGAGACGGCGAAACTCGAAGTAACAAAATAAGGGGAATTCATGCGAGAAAAGGGCATTCTGTGTGTTGTCTTATTGGCGTGCGTCGTCGGAATGGGTTTGACGCCGCATCAGGACGCGATTCGTTTGGAGCAACGAATCAACCAGCTCGAGCAGCGACTATATGCGATGGAGACGACTTTGCGTACTGTCGAACAGCAGGCACGACTCGGCGGCACGACGTCGCGCAGTCTGAGCCAGCAGGAGATAGCGCTCCTGACGACGCAAGTTCAGTCGCTGCAACTGCGTCTTGCGGATTACGACTGTGCGCTCGCGAAACTGGATGAAAGGACGTTATCTCCTGCCATGCGGGATGCGCGCAGAAAGTCTGGCGCGGGTAACGATCCGTGCCGGTTGAACGCGGATGTGCCGTTGCGGTTACCCGATCGCCGCTAGTAAAACTTGCCACAAAGAGGCACAAAAATCATAACGTCAAACAACTAAGCGCCGTAATGTTGAAACAAAAAGGGGCGAAACGAAGTTCCGCCCCTCAACTCCTCACGCAATCGATTGTGCGTGCTTGTTACTTGCGCCGCCGCGATGTTGTTCGCAATCGACGTACTTCTGCCTTCAACTCTTCGATCTGCTTCTGCTGCTCTTTAATCGCGTTGAGCATGGTCCAGATAATCGGATCGTTGTTGATCTGCAAATAGCCGCTGTTTGTTGTTACGGCTTCCGGAATGACTTTCTGCACTGCCTGAGCTCCGAAGCCGATGTACTCATTCTTCGAGGTAAGGCCCAAAGCGTTGTCAGGCTTGTACTGGTACCGGAGCGGCTGCAACTGCATCACGGCGTTCAGCCCGCGGTTGTAGTTTCCCCTGATCAGCTTCAGGCGTTCGTCTGAAAAGACGTCCCAGGATCCACCACCCGTCTTGTTGGCGGTTCCACTCACTGACAAAGTAGCAGTCGGAGAAGTCGTTCCGATACCCACCTGGCCGCCAGTCAGAGTCATTGTTTCACTGTTATTCGAAAACAGATGTAGCTTGCTTCCGGCCCCAGCCAAAAACTGCAAGTAAAGATCCTTATCAGTCGTGTTCAACGTATTCCGGATCACGCGCATATCCGCATACAGATCGTCTGAGGACAAGTCGAGTCCGGTAGCACCACTGGTTCCATCTATCACAAGTCTCGCCGTGGTCGGAGAACCTGTTCCGATACCTACGTTGCCGCTGGCTGCGATGTCAACACTACTGGTCGGTGCACCTGGCCGAATGCGGAACGACAAACGCGAACCACCGGTCACATCGCGGACGAAGAAGTTGGCTTCATTTGCGCCGATGTCCCAGGTTTGCGCGGTAAATCCACCCGAATTATTTTGTTCGAGTCGAATCGCTGGAGTGTCGGTTGTATTCGCATGGACATCCAACACCGGCGTGGCGGTACCAATGCCGACGTTGCCCCCGCTACTCACCCTTAGCGAATTAGCCGGCGCTCCGGCATCGACTTCAAACACGATGGTTCCTGTCTCGGAATTGCCAGTGGCGCCTTGATCGACGAACGCGAGAAAAGCACCGCCGCCACTTCCCTGGGCATTTGCCCTGATCTGCCAGTTATTGGTGGCAAAGCCCGCGCTCGTGCTTGTGTCGTCATACTGGATACGCGTGTTGTTCTCTTTGACCCGGATTGTGTCGAAGCCGAAATTTTCGCCATCGACGCAGTCAAGTCCGACACAGGCACTGCCCTGGACGATCAAATCGTCGGCAATCACAAAATCAAAAAACGGATTAACTACCGGATGATGGCGTCGGAGACCAATCACCGAGGCTCCACTGTTGGGCCGGAAACTAGTTGCCGCAGTTCCCGTGGCGGGCTTGAACACTCGCGGCTGATTCGTCGCATTCGCCGAGCCTCCTTCTTCCAAAGCTCCGGGAACGATGACCGAACCGTTCAGGATCGCGAAGCCTCCTGAAACGACGAGCGGCTGAGCCGGCAATGCGCCGCGTTTGATAAGATCGCGCCTGACCTCGTCACTATTTCCTTTCGCGCGCGCCGCGGCGAGCGTTTCCTTAACGTCGGATGGAATTTGAGGGGTGACGCGAACTTCGTAATAGTATTGACCATCGGCAAACCTTTCGCCTTTCGAATTGGCAAGCCTAAAGTCGGCGACTGCGCCCTGAAATTCTTTACTGAAGACTTGTCCGTCAGGCGCTGAGATTGTAATGGTGAGTCCGGCGTTTGGAGCGGCAACATCAAATCTCACGCCTTGTCCGGCGCTGCTGATTGAAACAAGTCTATTTTCGTTCGACTGCCCAGAAGCAGAAACGTGCAAGCAGACAATGACGAGTGCTATGCATGTTGTGGCGGTTAAATACTTTATGTAATTCATAGAGGGCCTCCTTTTGAACGGCCGGGAGTAGCCGAGAAAAATAGTTAGTGGGTAGTACTAAGCTTCTGAAAGCGGGGTTCAGAAAGTGAACTATGCGCGCGAGGAGAAAACTGGGACGGCAGGGTATACCAATGTGGAGGTTGACCTGTCAAGATAAACTTTTTTCGGTGGTGACCTAAGTGTTTCTCTGCGTACCTCTGCGTTCCTCTGCGCCTCTGCGGTAA
>JBIOUJ010000249.1:0-44490 GCA_044867025.1 Pyrinomonadaceae bacterium
GATGAACGCGGATAATTAGGAGAACACAATGGGATCAACACTCTGGCAAGACATACGTTACGGCGCGAGAATGCTGCTGAAAAATCCAGGCATCACGATCATCGTGATCATCGCGCTCGCGCTTGGCATCGGCGCCAACACGGCGATTTTCAGCGTTGTGAATACGGTGCTCCTCCGCCCGCTGCCGTATCACGAATCCGACCGTTTGGTTTTTCTCAACGAGAAGAGTCCCGTGCTCGACGAGATGTCGATCTCCTATCCAAACTTCACCGACTGGCGTAACCACAATCAGTCGTTTGAAAAAATCGGTGTCTACAATCGCGCCAGCTACAACCTCACCGGCGTCGGCGAGGCAGAGCGCATCGTCACCGGCCAGGTCTCGGCGGATCTGTTTTCAGTCCTGCGTGTGAACGCGCTGCACGGCCGCGTGTTTACAAACGAAGAAGACAAACCCGGTGGTCCACCAGTTGTCGTGCTGAGTTACCCTTTGTGGCAACGTCGATTCGGGGGGCAAACAAGCATTCTCAACCAGCCGATCACACTCAACAACAAGAGCTACACCGTCATCGGCATCATGCCCGAGAGCTATCTCTATCCGAGCCGCGTGGAGATGTGGGTGCCGGTGGGCCAACTTTCGGACCAGCCGAGCTGGCAGAGTCGCGGCAATCATCCCGGCTTATATGGCGTCGCGCGTTTGAAACCCGGCGTGACGTTCGAACAGGCTGAGGCGGACATGAACAATGTCGCGGCCAACCTCGAGAAACAGTATCCCGACACGAACACTGCGACTCGTGTCAGGATGCGGCCGCTGATCGAGATCTTCGTCAGCGACGTGCGTCGCGCGCTGTGGGTGATCTTCGGCGCCGTGTTCTTCGTGTTGTTCATCGCCTGCGCAAACATCGCGAACCTTCTGCTGGCGCGAGCTGCAGCGCGTAAGAAAGAGATGGCGATTCGCACTGCTGTCGGCGCGAGTCGCTGGCGCATTGCTCGCCAGTTGCTGACAGAAAGCATTTTGTTGTCGCTGATTGGCGGCGGCATCGGTCTGGTGCTGGCGCGTTGGGGTGTTGACCTCATTCTGTATGTGAGTCCTAATGCCATCCCGCGATCGCGCGAGATCGGTCTCGACTGGACGGTGCTCGCATTCACTGTGGGCGTGTCGTTCCTGACGGGAATTCTGTTTGGTTTGATTCCAGCCATTCAGGCAGGCGACGTCGACGTGCATGAGACGTTGAAAGAGACAGGTCGCGGCGTCAGCGGGCGTCAGTGGTTACGCAGTTCGCTGGTCGTTGTTGAGGTGGCGACAACACTGGTGCTACTCATCGCCGCGGGCCTGATGATCCGAAGTTTTTATCTGCTGCAAAAAGTCAATCCAGGCTTTTCAGACGAGCACCTGACGAGCTTCAGTGTCTCGCTGCCGCAGAAGAAGTACGCGACTGAAGAACAGCAGGCTTCTTTCTACAATCGTTTGCTCGAGAATGTTCGCGCGCTGCCGGGCGTCGAGTCGGCAGCAGCGGCGTCGGGTCTGCCGCTTGGCAATAACGGCTGGCAGACGTCGTTTGTGATCGACGGCCAGCCTGTTCCGCCGCGCGAACAGATACCGCTCATGGAAGCGTGTCTGGTGACGCCCGACTATTTCCAGGCGATGAACATTCCCGTGTTGCGTGGGCGTGTGTTCACAGATCGTGACGATCGTTCGCACCTCGCGGGACGTGATCTGAGCAAGCTGAACGAGAACCAGAGAGCGATCGCGGGATTGAATTCGATCGTTATTGACGAAGAGTTTGCGAAACGTTACTGGCCGAACGAAGACCCGGTCGGGAAGCGCGTGAGATTAGGAACGGAAAACGACGCGCCAAGGCTCGAAGTGCTGGGTGTTGTGGGCCGCGTGAAGATGGAAAGTCTTAACCAGAACAGCGATCGCGTTCAGGGTTATTTTCCGTACAACCAGACACCTGACAATAGTATGACGGTGATTATCAAAGGCGCGGCTGATCCGAACCAGTTGATCTCTTCCGTGCGTGGCGCGATCAAGGAGATCGATCCCGATCAACCGCTTTACAGTGTCCGCACGATGAACGAGATTCGTGCGGAGTCAGTGGCGGGGGAACGTTTGAACCTGACGCTGCTGAGTCTGTTTGCGGGCATCGCTCTGGTGCTGGCAATCGTTGGAATTTATGGTGTGATGTCGTACTCGGTCACGCAACGGACGCATGAGATTGGGATACGCATGGCCATCGGCGCGCGCCCGCGCGATGTCTTCAAGATGGTCCTGGGGCAGGGAATGAAGCTCGCGCTGATCGGCGTCGTGCTTGGGTTGGCGCTTGCGTTTGCGCTGACGCGGCTGATGCAAACGATGCTCTTCGGTGTGGAACCGACGGACAAGCTGACGTTTGCGGCAATCTCGATCATGCTGATCACTGTGGCACTGCTGGCCTGTTATCTCCCCGGGCGCCGCGCGACAAAAGTCGAGCCAACGATTTCGTTGCGATATGAATAAGTAGCTTCTCTCCGCGTACCTCTGCGTTCCTCAGCGCCTCTGCGGTAAACATCCATTCACCGCAGAGGCGCAGAGGAACGCAGAGATACGCAGAGTAAAACAAACCTTGAACGATCTGCGTTACGCTCTGAGAAGTCTTATGAAACAACCCGGCTTTGCGGCCGTGGTTGTGATCACGCTTGCCCTCGGGATTGGTGCGAGCACTGCGATCTTCAGCGTTGTCAACGCGGTGCTGCTGCGACCACTACCTTACGCCCACGCCGATCGCCTGCAAGTGATCTGGGGTAACTATCGCGCCCTCAACATCCAGCGCCTGCGCGCAAAAGCCGCGGAGTACGACGACTACACAAAGCAAACACAGGTATTCGACGTGGTCGCTGCGTATTCGAATCAGAGCTTTAACGTGTCCACCGGTTCCGAGCCTGAACGCATACGCGGCGCGTACGTATCCGCGAACCTCTTTCCGATGCTGGAAGCGCAACCGGCTGTAGGGCGAGTATTCAACGCCGGCGAGCAACAGGATCGCCTAGTCGTGTTGAGCGACGGCTTCTGGCAACGACGCTTTGGGGCCGACCGCAGCATCATCAACCAGAGCATCACGCTCGACAATCAAAGCTACACCGTGATCGGCGTAATGCCCGCCTCGTTTCAGTTTCCACATCGTAGTATCTCCTGGAGCGAGCCGGCCGACGTCTGGCTACCCTTGAACTACAGCGGCGAGCAGGTAACGACCCGGCGTGGTCCATACTTTCTCAACGTGTTGGCGCGTCTGGCACCGGGCGTCACGCTCGAACAGGCTCGCGCGCACATGGACGCGCTCGGGCAGCTATTCGAGCGTGAGCTGAGCGGTTATCGTGGTCCAAGAGGTGAAGCCGGCGGCTGGCACATCAGCGTGACGCCTTTGCAGGAAGAGGTCGTCGGCGGCAGCCGTCGCACGTTGCTCGTGCTTCTTACCGCAGTTGGTTTACTGCTGCTGATTGCGTGCGCCAACGTCGCCAATTTGCTGCTGATGCGATCGGCAAAGCGACAAAAGGAGCTGGCAATTCGTGCAGCCCTTGGCGCCAGCCGGTGGCAGATTGCAAGACAGTTGCTCGTCGAAGGCCTGCTACTCGCAACTCTGGCAGCGGCTTTGGGATTCGTGTTTGTGAGTTGGGGAATTCGCGCGCTTGCGCTGCTTGGTCCTTCGATCGTGCCGAGAGCACAGGAAGTCAGTATCGACGCAAGTGTGTTTGCGTTCATGGCGGCGGCAGTGGCGCTTATTAGTGTCGGGTTTGGGTTTGTAGCAGCCAGTCCAATTTCCAAACTCGATCTACAGGAGCGCTTGAGCAGCACCCGGCAGTTTGTAGGACCACGTACGCGACACTGGAACAACGTTCTGGTCGTCGCCGAAGTTTCGCTGGCGGTCCTTCTGTTGGTAGGTTCCACACTGCTGGTGAAGAGTTTGTTGCGTGTGCAAAGCACAAATCCGATCGTTGGCCAGAACGTGTTAAGTGTTGACATCGATCTCTCGGCGGCTGCTTATCAGGAGCCGGAGCGTGCATCAGATTTTTATCGCCGGCTCTTGCAACGGATTGGGTCATTTCCCGACACGTCGGTGAGCTTTGGTACGTTGCAACCGTTGAGTGGTAGTGCTGGAAGCGATCCATTTGCGATTGAGGGACGTCAACTCGATCCGACAAATTTGACTGCGGCCGGATGGCAGTTGGTCGGCGCCAACTATTTCAGGACGCTTGAAATTCCATTAATTAAAGGACGTGACCTGACGCCTGAAGACATGGAGCCGGGAGCGCCCGGCGTGGCGGTGATCAACGAAAAGATGGCGGCGCGATATTGGCCCAACGAGGATCCGATTGGGCGTCGCATTACGCTCGGACTGCCGCGTCCTGAGAATCCCTGGATCACGATCGTCGGAATTGCGAAGGACGTGCCGCGAAGACTCGATTCGCAACCTGAGCCGGCGTGGTACACGTCTCGACTCGTGACGCCGCAACGGCGTCGCTTCGTGTTTGTGCGTACCGGATTATTCGGACCAACGCTGTTTCGAGCAATTCGCGAAGAGGTTGCGGCGATCGATAAAAACCAGCCTGTCACGAGCATCAAGCTCATGGACGACGTGATCGAAGAGACAACGGCGCCGCGACGGTTCACGACGGCGTTGCTTGGGGTGTTTGCTGCGATAGCACTGTTGCTGGCGACGCTGGGGATCTACAGTGTGATCTCCTATTCGATTGCTTTACGCACGCAGGAGATTGGGATTCGCATGGCACTGGGCGCGCAGAGATTTTCGATCCTGAGGATGGTTATCGGGAAGGGAATCGCGCTGACGTTGATGGGAGCGGTGATAGGACTCGGCGCGGCGTTTGTGCTGACGCGCTGGATGTCGAGCATGTTGTTTGGCGTCTCGGCGTCGGATCCGGCGGCGTACGTGCTGGTGTTCCTCGTATCAATTGGCGCGGCATTGCTCGCGTGTTTCATCCCCGCTCGTCGCGCGACGCAGGTAGATCCGCTTGTTGCGCTACGATATGAGTAGTTCTCTGCGTATCTCTGCGGTCCTCTGCGCCTCTGCGGTCAGTTTATGGTAAGAATCCTTCACCGCAGAGGCGCAGAGGACCGCGAAGGTACGCAGAGAGGATTTCGTGTTTCTGCCATTTCTCAGGCATTATCTGATCTATGCCTCGCATTCTAATCGCCGACGATCAGGCAGACGTGCTTGCAGCGTTGAGCCTGCTGCTGAAGGGTGAGCGGTTTCAAATCGAGACCGCGTCGTCACCTGAAGGTGTGCTCAAAGCCATCGACACGCGCGAGTTCGACATCGTGCTGATCGATCTCAACTACGCTCGCGACACGACTTCGGGCAGCGAAGGCCTCGACTTGCTCACGCGGATTCGCGCCGCGGATCCGACTCTGCCAGTCGTCGTCATGACTGCGTGGGGCAGCGTCGATCTCGCGGTCGAAGCAATGCGCCGCGGCGCGCGTGACTTCATTCAGAAGCCGTGGGACAACGCACGTTTACTCGCAGTGTTACGAACGCAGGTCGAACTTGCGGAGGCATTGCGACGCGGCCGCCGTCTGGAAGCCGAAAACATCGCACTGCGAGACAGTGTTTCCGAAGCCAATAACGACATACCGCAGATCGTTTCCGAGTCGCCGGCAATGAGGTCCGTGCTGAACCTCGTCGAACGCATTGGTCCTGCCGATGCCAACGTCCTCATCACCGGTGAAAACGGTACGGGTAAAGAAGTGATCACGCGTGTGCTTCATTCGATCTCTTCGCGCCGCTCAAAGCCGCTGATCTCCCTGAACGCAGGCGCGCTCGCCGAAGGTGTTTTCGAGAGCGAGTTATTTGGTCACGTGCGGGGAGCGTTTACGGATGCTAAGAGCGATCGCGTCGGACGTTTCGAACTCGCGGATGGCGGTACGCTGTTTCTGGATGAGATTGGAAACGTGCCGTTGAATTTGCAGCCGAAGCTGCTTCGTGTTCTGGAGACAGGTGAGTTTGAGCGTGTCGGATCTTCGAAGACGCAAAAGGTGAACGTCCGGCTGTTGTCCGCAACAAATGCGGATCTGCATGCCGAAGTTGCCGCCGGCAAGTTTCGCCAGGATCTTCTGTTTCGGCTCAACACAGTCGAGATACGTCTGCCGCCGCTGCGCGACCGCCTCGAGGATATTCCCATTCTCGCCGAACACTTTTTGAAACTCCATCGCGAGCGTTATCGGCGCTCGATCATGGGGTTCACACCTGAAGCGCTCGATACTCTGCGACATCACATGTGGCCGGGAAACGTGCGTGAGTTGGACCACGTGATCGAACGGGCCGTGCTGATGAGTCCTGGAAACATCGTAACGCCGTTCGATCTTGCGCTCGAAGCGACACCCGATGCGCGTTTGTCCGCGCGCCTCGAAGAGATGAGCCTCGAAGACGCCGAGCGCCTGCTTATCAAAAAAGCCCTCGCCCGTTTCGAAGGCAATGCAAACCGCGCCGCCGAAGCCCTCGGCCTCAGCCGCAGTGCGTTGTACCGCAGGTTGCAGAAATATGGATTGGGTTCATAATCGCCACAAAAAGGCACAAAAAGCACAACTGTGAGTACGCCCGTTAAGTCCCCGAAACAGCTTCAGCCATTCTCCGCGCTCGACCCTGAACTCAGACACGGGCATCGTCTGAAATTTGAACGGCGTATCACTCTGCTCGCTCTGGGCGCCGGTTTCCCTGCCGTCGCTTTGTGTGCGTTTCTGCTCTGGTTCGACGGTTATTCCGCACAGGTCCAGTGGACGATCGATCTGCTCCTGGTCCTGCTCTGGCTCGGTATCTCCTTCAACCTGCGAACGCGCATCGTCCGCCCGCTGCAAACACTCTCAAACATTCTTGCTGCGATTCGCGAAGGCGACTACTCCATCCGCGGCCGTCGCGCACTCTCAGGCGACGCGCTCGGCGAAGTGATGTTGGAAGTGAACGACCTGGGCCAAACGCTGCGGGGACAACGACTGGGCGCGATGGAGGCGACTGCGCTGTTGCGCACGGTGATGGGCGAGATCGACGTAGCGGTCTTTGCGTTCGACGGCGATCAGCGCTTGCAACTCGTCAATCGAGCCGGTGAAAGGCTCCTGGCCCAACCGTCAGCGCGCTTGTTGGGCCGGACCAGCGACGAGCTCGGCTTGTCGGCGTGTCTCAACCGTCCAGCCGACGCCGGGCCGCACACGATGCAGATGGTTTTTCCGGGCGGCGTCGGACGTTGGGACATCCGTCGCAGCACCTTTCGCGAAGGCGGAGCACAGCACCAGTTGCTCGTGTTGACCGATCTGAGTCAAACGCTTCGTGAAGAGGAACGAACGGCGTGGCAACGTCTCTTGCGTGTGTTGGGCCATGAGCTCAACAACTCGCTCGCGCCGATAAAGTCAGTCGCGGGAAGCCTGGCTGACTTGATGAGTAGGGAACCCGAACCGGCAGACTGGCGCGAGGACATGCACCGCGGGCTCGCCGTGATCTCTTCGCGTGCGGATTCGCTGGCGCGTTTCGTGGAGTCGTATTCAAAGCTGGCGCGACTGCCGCCACCGCGTCTCGAGCCGTTGAAGATCGGGCAGCTCGTGTCGCGGGTTGCGAGTTTGGAGACGCGATTGCCCGTGAACGTGGTTTCAGGTCCGGAGCTGGTGGTCCAGGGAGATGATGTGCAACTGGAACAGCTTCTGATCAATCTCGTGCGCAATGCTGTCGACGCGTCGATGGAGACGCACGGCCGGGTCGAAGTTGGCTGGCAGCAGAAGAACGGGCAGGTGGAAGTCTGGATACGCGACGAAGGACCCGGGCTCGCGAGCACGGCGAACCTGTTTGTTCCGTTCTTTACGACGAAGGCCGAAGGGTCGGGAATCGGATTGGTGCTGTCGCGGCAGATCGCGGAGGCGCATGGCGGCACGTTGACGCTCGAGAACCGGCAACAGCTTCGCGGCTGTGAGGCGCGACTGCGCTTACCACTATGACTCTGCGCCGCAGATTTCACGGATCGATGCGGATCAGAATCAAATCCGCATCAATCCGTAAAATCCGTGGCTATTGGATCGTAAATCTGTAGATCGTTGTCGACTTGTACGTGGCGCCCTTCTTCAGTGTCGTCGTCGGGAACGAAGGCTGGTTAGGCGAGTCGGGATAATGTTGAGTCTCGAGACAGAACCCCGAGCGCCTTGGATAGGGCTTGCCGCTCTTACCGGTTAACGAACCGTCCAGAAAATTTCCTGTGTACAACTGCATTCCCGGTTCGGTGGTCCAAACCTCCATCACACGACCTGAAGAGGTCTCGCGCGCAGTGGCGGCGAGGCGTAGCCGGCCCGCGGCTCCATTGATCACGAACGTGTGGTCGTACCCGTTGCCGAGTTTTAGCTGTTCCTCGTCCTGGTTGATACGCGCGCCAATGGCTGTGCTGGTAAGAAAGTCGAAAGGAGTGCCAGACACTTTCCTTAACTCACCGGTTGGAATCGAACCTGGATCGGTAGGCACGAATCGATCTGCATTGATCTTGAGTTCGTGGTTAAGAATGTCGCCGTTTCCTTCGCCGGCGAGATTGAAGTAAGAATGATGCGTGAGGTTGAGCACGGTGTCTTTGTCGGTGCTTGCTGAATAGTCAATCTTGAGTTCGTTCTTGTTCGTGAGCGTGTAGACAACTCTGACTCGCAGATTGCCTGGATAGCCTTCCTCCCCGTCCTTGCTCAAATAGGTTAGAACGACTGCTGGTCCATCTTTGGTTCTGATTTGTCTGCCGGTCCAAACTACTTTGTCGAAGCCTTTGATGCCGCCGTGAAGATGGTTCTCGCCGTTGTTCACCGCGAGTTTGTATTCGACTCCGTTGAGCGTGAAGCGTCCTTTCGCGATCCGATTGCCGTAGCGGCCGATGATCGCGCCGAGATAAGGATCGTTTTTCTTCATGTAGTCCTGGGCGGTGTTGAAGCCAAGCACCACGTCGTCGAACTTTCCATCACGATCCGGGACCTTGAGTGAGATAACAATTCCGCCGTAGTTTGTGATCTGAGTCTCAACGCCGTTGCTGTTGCGCAACTTGTAGACTGTAACAGGCGGTTGAGCGTGTGCGATTGCGGTGCTCGACACGAGCACCAGCAGGACCAGGAGAGAATACGAGAGTTTCTGGAGTTTCATAGTTTTTTAGCGTGCGCTGGTTTCGCGCATTAGGGTCACTTGTCGTCTGATCCGTCGCTCGGTGAAGATCTGATCCGCCATGACGCCGATCAAAATCACGGCTCCCATCACGGCGAAATCGAGTGAACTGGGAATGCCGAGCAGGTTTACGAGATTGCGCAACACCTGAAGCAGCGCGGTACCGATCAATATCCCTATCACCGAGCCTTCGCCGCCACGCAACGAACAGCCGCCAAGCACGGCTGCGGCGATGCCATAGAGTTCATAAGCATTGCCGTGATTAGCAGGCGAAACGGAGTTTGTGTAAAAAGCGAAGATTATCCCGGAGATTGCTGTGAGTATTCCGGAGATCATGTAAGTCAACGTGATGATGTTCTTCGTGTCGATACCGGCGTAACGTGCTGCTTCAGGGTTGCGACCGGTGGCGAAAAGATAACGGCCATAGACTGAGCGATGCAGCACCACCCACGTGATCGCACTAATGATGATGAGCAAAACGAACGGCATCGGGATCATGCCGAAAAGATTTCCATTCGCGAGGAAACGAAGAAAATCGAGACCCTCGACCGTGCCAAAGCCTTTCGTTTCGTCGCGTGTGATGAAGCGCGCCAGGCCGCGATAGAACAGTAGACCGCACAGCGTCACGATGAACGGCTGCATGTTGAGGCGCGTGATCAGCAGCCCATGGCCCAGCGTCAGCACCATCGCGATCCCCAGGCAAAGCAACACCGCTACCGCAACACCAAAACCCCACTCGGTCAACATCATCGACAGCAGCACGCCCAGCAGCGCCATCAGCGATCCGACGGACAGTTCGATGCCGCCGGTCATGATCACCAGTCCCAGGCCGATGCTGAAAATGCCGAACGCGCCGATCTGCCGCGCGAGGTTCTGGAGATTAATTGTGAGCAGAAAGTTTGGGTTGATAACGGAAACGATGATGCAGAGAACAACTAGCAGGACAAAGATACCGAGCTCTTTTTTCATAGTCGCCTCAAAAATGAATTAGCCACAAAAAGGCACAAATTTGTGGCTACCCTTCGGTGCCGGTCGCGAGACGCATTACGGCTTCTTCGCTGAACTGGGCGCGGTCGAGAACGCCAGTTAACCGGCCTTCGTGCATCACCGCTATGCGGTCGCTGATTCCAAGCACCTCTTCCATTTCACTGCTGATCACGATTACTGAAACGCCGTCGGCCGCGAGCTTGCGTATGAGCTCGTAGATCTCAGCTTTGGCGCCGACGTCGATTCCACGTGTGGGTTCGTCAAAAATCAAAACCCGCGGCGCGAAGGTCAGCCATTTCGCCAACACGACCTTCTGCTGGTTGCCGCCGCTGAGGTTCGCGGCCGGCATCTCCGCCGTAGGTGTCTTGATGTTGATGGCTTTGATTGCGTCGCGCGCCGCGGCCGCTTCTTTACTGAAATTGATGATCTTTCCCGGCGCGTAGCTGTCGAGGTTTGGCAGCGAGATATTTTCACGGATGTTGAAGTCGACGATGAGCCCGCACAGGCGACGATCTTCGGGCACAAGATAGATGCCGTGCGTGATCGCGTCTTGCGGATCGTCGATTCGCAGTCCCTTTCCGTCGAGAGCCACTTCCGTTTCCAGCGACTCGTCGACGCCAAAAATCGCTCTCGCTATCTCAGACCGTCCCGCTCCAACCAAACCCGCAAACCCCAGCACTTCACCTTTCGCAACATTGAATGAAATCGTGTGTTTCGGATATCTGAGCGTACGCAGACGCCGCACCTCAAAACCACCGCCATCGCCCCCTGCCGCTCCGTCTCCTTTGACGGCTTTGAAAAACTCTTTGAGGTCACGCCCGACCATCATTCGCACCATGCGATCGCGCGTGATCTCGCTGCCCTTAATCTCGCCTGCATTCTTCCCATCGCGAAGCACGACTGCGCGATCGGCGATTTCTTCAACCTCGTGCATGCGGTGAGAGATGTAAATGACACTGACGTTCTCCGCCTTCAAATCCTTCACGATTTCAAGCAGGCGACGTGTCTCAGTAAGCGTCAAGCTCGACGTCGGCTCATCCATGATGATGAGGCGCGCGCCAGTGCTGAGTGCTCTGGCGATCTCGACGAGTTGTTGTTGGGCCAGCGAGAGTTGACCGAGCGGCGTGCGACTCGAAATATTGAGGCCGAGCCGGCGCAGGATTTCGTCCGACTCGCGATAGATGCGTTTGCGATCGACAAGCTTCAGCAGACCGCCTTTGGTTGGCTCGCGGCGCAGGAAGATGTTTGCAGCGACATCGAGATTGTCGAGAACGCTTAGCTCCTGGTGGATGAACTCGATACCGCGCGCACTCGCCTCACGTGGCGAGCCAATCTCAACCGGCTCGCCATTGATGCGAATACTGCCGGCATCGCGTGCGGTAACGCCGCCCAGGATCTTCATCAACGTCGATTTGCCGGCGCCATTCTCGCCAATCAACGCCAGAATCTCCGCGCTGCCGACGCTGAGATTCACCCGATCGAGCGCAACAACCCCCGGGAACCGCTTGCTGACTCCTTCCATCTCGAGAATTGAGGTTGGCGCCGTCATCGATGTTTAGCTGCCACGAAGTGCGTTGATCTTCTTCGTAAACTCTTCGATGTTATCTTTCTTCACCATGATCGTCGGCACCAAAATCTGTTTGTTCGCCGGAATCAGTGATTTATCGCCATCCAGGTACTTCGCCATCAACTCCATCGACCGGTAGCCAAACTCGAATGGCTGTTGCACGATTGTTCCGTAAATCGCCCCTTCTTTAACTCCAGCCAGTGTCGGCGGTTCCTCGTCGAAGGCGACTATCTTCACTTTGTCGAGTTTGTTCGCTTCTTTAACAGCGCTGAGTATTGCTGGTCCATTGTAGGACCACAGACCCACCATGCCCGCGATATCGGGATTATTCACGAGCGTATCGGCAGCATTCGCCTTTGCACGCACGCGATCTGTGTTGTCAGTGCGCACGTCGATGATCTGGATATTCGATCCCGCGAGTGCTTCCTTCAGACCCTGATAGCGTTGCTGCGCATTGGCAGCATCGAGGACGCCGACGAACACCATGATCTTCCCGCCCTGTGGCAGCGCTTCTTTGAGCATCTCGCCCGCCTGGCGTCCGGCCGCGACGTTGTCAGTGCCGATGTAACACGCGCGGTTGCTGTCAGGCGCGTCGCTGTCCTGGGTTAAGACGAGCGTCTGGCCGGCGGCGGTATTGATCATTTGCCGTTGGTTCTTGGGATCGACCGGGCTGATCGCAATTCCGTGAACGCCTCTTGCGAGCAGGTCGTCGACGATCCGCTGTTGTTCGGCGGCGGTGCCGTCGGCAGGAATCTTGAAATCGACTTCAATGTTGGGAATCTCTCTGGCCGCTTTCTCGGTTCCTTTACGAGCGAGGACCCAGAAGTCGGATGGATTGTTCGTCACAAAAGCCAGCTTGTGTTTTGTTCCGGTGGCAGCGCCGGGCGCGTTAGTGCCTGAAGGCGCGGGCTGGCAACCTGACAGAATGAACGTGGATAGCAGTGCGCAAACAAAGACGGAGATCAGACAAGTCGATTTTTCTAGTCGCATTGGGTTCCTCGGAATTCGGTTTTTTGGTTGTGCGAGACATGTTTACCACAAAGGCACACGGAGGCAAAGCACTAATAAAACGTAGAAGCAGCAGGTGCACGGAACCAGGAGCATGGGCAGGTAACAGGAGCAGGTGAGGTTTGTCTGCTCCTGCTAACTGCTCCTGCTCCTGAACATCGCCTTGGACGGTTGAGATCTGTGCCTGCGAGTGGTACAAGATCATCGTTCCCTCCTTCTTGTGGTTTAAACCCCCTTAAATAAGGTGTACATAGCGTGCCGAGAGCAGCAGTGCGCGCACGTACGAACATGGGAGGAGAGAATTATGACAAGGAAAATTTTAGTGATAACACTTGGATTTTCGCTGCTGGCCGGTGGTTTTTGGGCCGGCCGGGCACAAGATCCGCAGAAGCCAAGCGATGTAAGAAAGGATCTGCCGACAGTTTCGGCGCAGCAAACAACGCAAACTGATCTGTCGGGCACGTACGCCGGAACGTTCAACTGCGATGCTCTTGGTCTAACCGGCGATACGACCATGACCGTAAATGGAAATGAGTTCACGCTCGCA
Source organism: Pyrinomonadaceae bacterium (assembly GCA_044867025.1). GTDB lineage: Bacteria > Acidobacteriota > Blastocatellia > Pyrinomonadales > Pyrinomonadaceae > PSRF01. The sequence goes on from JBIOUJ010000249.1 coordinate 13,265, forward strand.
GACGGGAGAACGGGCCGGATCGTGGCTTCGACAACGGGCGGCTACACCGCGGTGGCCCTTCAGTTGACTCCAGCGGCCACAGCAACGGGTGCGACTGCCGCGACTACGACGCCGCAAGTAGTGTCGATGCGTGCGCGAAAGAGCGGCAAGCGGCTAACGCTAACGTCAGTCGGCGGCACGACGATGAAGTGTTCGTTCATGCCGTCGCGAAACATGGCGCGGAATAGACGAAACCAAACTACGCCGGCGGCGACCGGTACTGAGGTGAGCAATCCGGCTACCCCGGCTACGACGCCAAGCGCGGTCCCGACTGAGAGTCCGATGCCGAGTCCTGAGACACCGATGCCGAAGCCGACTCCTGAGACACCGATGCCGAAGCCGAGTCCTGAGACTCCGATGCCGAGTCAAACTCCATCGCCGAGTCCGACTCCGACTGTGAGTCCAACACCGGAGCCGACGCCGGTACCCAACCCGAGTCCGGAGCCGCAGCCGACTACCACTCCGACGCCTGTGCCAACACCAGGTGAGCCGACGCCGAGTCCCACGGCGAGTCCGAGTCCGACGCCTAGTCCAACTCCAACCCCCACTCCTAAACCGAAAAACTAAGCAAGCCACAAAAAGGCGCGAAAGGCACACAAAGGATTTTTTCCTTTTGTGCTTTTTGTGCTTTTTTGCGGCGTCTGATAGATTCCAGAATTCCTGATGAAACAAAAAATACGAATTGCAGCCGGACAAGGGTTCTGGGGAGATCTTCCTGACGCACCTGTGCGCCAGGTTGAGGGTGGACCAATCGACTATCTGATGCTCGACTATCTCGCGGAAGTCACGATGTCGATCATGCAGAAACAGAAAGCACGCGATCCGAGTGCCGGTTACGCGAAAGACTTCGTTCCGTTGATGCGACGGATCCTGCCTGCGTGTGTCGAACGAGGGATAAAGGTCACAGCCAACGCCGGTGGAGTCAACGTCAGAGGTTGCGCGGACGCGGTTATTGGCGTCGCGCGTGAGTTGGGCCTCGGCGGGAAGGTCCGCATTGGCATTGTGACCGGCGACGACATCATGTCGCGTGTTGATGATCTCCTATCGCGCGGCGTGGAGTTGCGTAACATGGATACGGGTGAGCCGCTCTCGACAGTGCGCGACAAAATTCAGAGTGCGAATGCATATCTCGGCGCGTGGCCCATCGTCGAAGCCTTGAACCAGGGAGCGCAGATCGTAATAACAGGCCGCGCGACAGACACGGGGCTGACGCTTGCGCCGATGATTCACGAATTCGGGTGGTCCAACGATGACTGGAACCGCCTCGCTGCCGGAACGATCGCCGGTCACATCATCGAATGCGGCGCGCAGGTTTCCGGCGGTAACTGCCAGTACGAGTGGCGCAGTATCCCGAACCTCGCGGACGTCGGGTTTCCGATTGTCGAGGCCGCGCCTGATGGGACGTTCGTCGTCACGAAACACGAACGCACGGGTGGGTGGATCATCATTCCTTCGGTGAAGGAGCAATTGGTCTACGAGATGGGCGATCCGCGCGAGTACATCACGCCGGATTGCGTCGCGGATTTCACTACGATCAATCTCGAGTACGAAGGGCGCGATCGCGTCCGCGTCTTGGGGATCGAGGGCCGGCCTGCGACGGAGTTTTTGAAGGTTTCGATCAGCTACTCCGCGGGCTTCAAAGCCGTGGGGACGTTGGTTTACGCGTGGCCGGATGCATACGACAAGGCACAAGCGGCGGATCGGATTCTACGCCGGCGTCTGGATCGACTCGGTCTGAAGTTCGATCAGGTGTTGACTGAGTTTGTCGGTGTTAATGCGACGCATGGTCCACTGGCGGGGCCGCCGCACCCGGACATTCCGGAGGTCCAGCTACGCGTCGGCGTGCGTGGACAGGATCGTGGCGCGATCGAGAGGTTCACAAAGGAGATTGCGCCTCTGATTCTTACCGGGCCGCCGGCCGTCACGGGGTTCGCGGGCGGCAGGCCGAAGGTCGAGGAGATTGTTGCTTACTGGCCGGCGTTGATTCCGAAAGAGGAGATCACGCCTGTTGTCGAGGTGTTGAATACGTGAGCCACAGAAAGGCACATAGGGAACACAAATGAAGGTGCAGCTTACAAGACTTGCTCATGCGCGATCGGGTGATAAGGGTGACACTGCGAATGTTGGGTTGATCGCACTGGAGGACAAGTTTTATCCGATCCTGGTTCGCGAGGTTACGGCTGAAAGGGTCAAGCAGCACTTCAAGGGGATTTGTCTTGGGGAGGTTGAACGGTTCGAGCTGCCGAATCTTGGCGCACTCAATTTTTTGCTTCACGAGAGCCTGGGCGGCGGCGGCACTTTATCGCTGATGACTGACGCGCAGGGTAAGACTTTTTCTACAGCGTTACTGCGAATGGAGATTGAGATAACAGATCAGGAAGTCTCAGAGGTCCACGTCTAGATGGCTGAAGACACGACCGTCCTTTACTCAGTTGATGGCGCGGTGGCGTGGGTTACGCTTAACCGGCCTGAGAAAAGGAATGCGTTGAACGATGCTGTCGTCGCAGGAATCAGGGAAGCTCTCCGGCAAGCATCGAGTGATGAGCACGTCCGGGCCATCGTGATCTCGGGCGCCGGGAAAGACTTCTGCTCAGGTGCAGATCTTTCAGCGCTTCAGAAGATCGCCGGCGCCTCGGTCGCCGAAAACTCCGAGGACGCACGCTCACTATCAGATCTGTTTCTGTTGATACGTCAGGTTCCCGTTCCAGTGATCGCCGCGGTAACCGGAAGGGCCCTCGCTGGTGGCTGTGGTTTGGCGAGTGCCTGCGACATAGTCCTCGCGAGTGCCTCAGCGCGCTTCGGTTACCCGGAAGTAAAAATCGGTTTTGTGCCGGCGATGGTGATGGCGATCCTCAGACGCAACGTCTCTGAGAAGCGTGCTTTTGAGCTGATCACACGAGGCGAAGAGATCACCGCGGACCACGCGAGAGAAATCGGCCTTATCAACCAGGTATTCAGCGACGAAACATTTGCCGCAGACGTCGATGCATACGTCAAGCGTTTTGAAGAACCCAGCAAGCAGGCGATCGCATTAACCAAAACACTCCTCTACCAGATCGACGGACTCGCATTTGTGGAAGCACTCGAAACCGGAGCTGACGTCAACGTGATCGCTCGACTGAGTGAAGATTGTCAGAAGGGAATTGCGAGGTTCCTGAAAAAGGACAGCTAGGGAGTGGTCTTGCTTGTCTTTGCCTTGTCACGCAGCCGCTTGATCTCGTTCTGAATCGCTTCCGCGTTTTTGAGTTGAGGACTCTTTTTTAAATACGACTCCAACTCGGCTGCCGCGCGCTCGGGCTGTCCTTTGAGTTCGTGGAAAAGAGCCAGGGTCAGACTATCGGGCTTCAGTTTATTCTCACTCAAAGTCGAAGCTTGTGACATAGCGATTTCAGCCCGACTGAGTAGATGCGCTCGATCCTCGGTCGACGGCGCCGTGTCGCTGGTGTTTGCGGCCTGATGAATCAAAGCCGTGGCACGCATGACGGCGTTTGTCGGATTTTGTGGGTTCAATCTCGCAGCTTCTGCGAACACCATCACCGCCACCGCAAAATTCCTTTGCCGCATCATTAATAGACCGAACGTCTGGTAACAACGTTCGTCATTAGGATTGATCTCTCGCGCGAGATCGAGTTCCGCGATCGCTTCGTTGAATTGGTTTACTTTGAGAAACGTACTTCCGAGTTGCAGATGAGCCTCGAAGTATTTGGGAAAGATCTTGATGGCTTTCTGCATGCTCTCGACAGCCGCTGCAGTATTTCCTTCTTCCGCTAATTTGATACCGGCATCAAGTGCCTGCTTTGCTGCGGGTGGGACGTCCTGTGTAAACGCGTTGACAACGCCTGCTGCCGCAATCGCCTTTTGGGGAACGGGTCGCAGTTGAATGTCTTCGGTGAAACTCTGCCCGGCTGGGAAAAAGGCGGAAATCTCAGCACGGACTGAAGTGGTTTCGAAGTTGATGCCATCTCCTTCGGCAGTGAGCTGGTAAGTGCCGGACCTAAGTCCGGGAAAAGAAAACCGCCCGCTCAGATCTGTGAAAGTCTCGTGAATTGGCCTGCCGTTGTAAGTAAGTCTGACGCGAACGGGATTTGGCGGCTGAGTTCCTGAAGGCAATATAACTTTACCCTCGAGGGCGTAGGTGCCTTGGGCGAAGACGGGTGAAACCACGAAGAGGCACAAAAGGCTCAAAAGAAATCCTTTGCGCCCTTTGTGCCCCTTTTGTGGCATTCATACGTTCCGGTGTCGGCTTTAGAAGCTAAAGCGGACGCCTAATTGCGCCTGGAACGGAATTCCGAGTGGTTCGGAGAAGCCGGTGGCGCCGAAGAAATTGACTGGTCTGCCGAAGTCAGGCTCGCCGGTCACGTTCTGGAACTGGTTCCCATAATTTCCGGTGTTGAAAACATTGAACGCCTCGAAGAACAGGCCGAGCTTTTTATTCTCGCCCCATTTGAAGAACTTCGAAACGCGCACGTTCAACTGTGTAAAATTGTCACCACGTTCGGTGTTTAACGGCAGCTTGTGCTGATCATCAACTTCTGGATTGACTGAGTCGCGATCGTTGGTCACACCATCGCGGTTGATGTCGCAAACGCAGTCCGGCAAGATGCTGTAAGGCCTGGCTGAAGCTACCTGGAAGATAGGAGCTACCTGAAAATCCCAGGGTAGATCAAAGATGCCCGAGAACACGAACCGGTGCCGCTCATCTTCGGTAGTTGGCCCAAAGTTGATTGGGTCAAACTTATTGAAAGCGTCTTGTGGTGCAAGACCAAAGTCTTGCGAAATTCCAAACCATCCCTGCGACTTCGACAGCGTGTAGTGCATGTTGAGTTGGAACTTGTCCGCATAGCGCTTCTTGAACGATGCCGTGAAAGCATCGTAACGCGAGCGTCCATCGGATTGAGCCACTGAAATGCGTGCAAACGGCGCGGCACTGCCGAAGGCGGCAATTAGCTCGGCTGCATGCGCCGCAAACTGTGGCGCGAGGACGCGTGGGAAACTCCCGGCCGAATCGTTGCGAGTTGCGCCAAGGAGTGGGCCGGTACGCGGATTAATATCGAGGCCCGTAAACTCATGCAGGCCGAGGATATGAACATAGTCAAATTCGACGGCCATGTTCTTACCGATTTCCTGCGCGTAACCGAGGTTCCACTGTTGGGTGTACGGCGCCTCGAAGTCCGGATCCAACATTCTACCGCGCGATCCCGGAAGCGGGTTCGTGAGCGGACGTGGAATATCCGGCGGAGGCGAATTGATGTTGAGATTGTCAGCATCATTCAAGAAGGTGGCATAGATCTCCGGGTTCGCTTGCTGCACCGCGAAGAGTGGCACGTTCAGGAACGATTGATCGTAATAGATGCCGTATCCGCCTCTGAGGACCGAACGGCCGTTGCCCATGAAATCCCAAGCGAAACCAACGCGAGGACTCAGGTTGTTTTTGTCGTCCTCAACAACCTTTCGCGCCCACGGGCTTCCGATAATCTGAAGCGCTCTGAACGCACGATTCTCATGAGCATGCGCGTTGTCGACAAAACCTAAATCGACGTCATAGCGAACTCCGAGATTGAGCGTCAGCCGTGGCGAGACTTTCCAGTCGTCCTGAACATAAAACGCGAACTGCTTTGGATCACTGCGCAGAGTGAAGCTGGGATCGCCGCCAGAGAGAATGACCGCGGCCACCGTACCTGGCGTAGCGAGTCCTTGTGGGAAATCCACTGGGTTAGTAAGGATCTCTTCAATCGTGAAATTGAAGTCATACTCCGGAGCGGAGTTGAATGCGAACAACCCGCCGAGCAATGGGATGTACGTGAAGTCGCCTCCAAACTTCCAGTTATGGTTACCTCGGCCCCACGTCAGGTCGTCTCGGAACTGATGCTTCTTCTGGAGCGTTTGCTGAGGCACATTACCATTGCGACCTACAGCAATGCCGTCCGGGAAGACCAGCAGATTGAGATCGGTCGTGGCGTTGATCCGATTGTCAAAGTGAGAGTACTGATAAGTCAGTTGGTTGACGACGCTGGAACTGATCGTCGAGTTCAACTGGGCCAGGAAGTTGTAGAGCGTATTGAGCGACTCGTTACCTCCCGAGGCATCAGTTCGAACGATAAGGAAGCCGGCCTGATCGTTTAGCGCGTCGTTGTTTTGACCCGCGAACCGCGTAACCAATTGGTGTTTCGAGGATAGATTGAAATCACCTTTGATTGTGTATTGGGTGTCGTTGAATGGCTGCGACAAAAAGTCGACAGCTTCATACCCAAACGGTTCGAGCAGCGCGATTTGATCTCGGTCAACTCCCGGAACGATTGAGTTGCCACGTTCGCGAGTGTGTTCGATAGCGCCGAAGAAGAATGCCTTGTCGGCCTTGATAGGACCACCGAAGCTTCCGCCGAACTGTTGGCGATCGAACGGCGGCTTCACGATGTCAGCCGGATCGGGGAACAAACGCGGATTAACTTCGGATAGAAGTTTCGGAGCGTTTGCGTTCAGCGCATCGTCACGGAAGAAGCCGAATGCCGATCCGTGGAATGCGTTACTGCCGCTCTTCGAGACGACTGATAGCAACGCACCACCCGAACGGCCGTTCGCTGCTGAAAAGCGTTGGGTCGAGAGTGCAAACTCCTGAATTCCTTCCATCGAGAAATTCTGAAGAATGCCGCCGACTGCGTTGTCTTTGTTGTCACCACCGTCGATGGTGACGTTGAGATTGCGGCCGGTAGAGCCGCCAACCGAGAACGTGCCAACGCGAGCTTTGGTTGGATCGAATGACGGTTGCAGCGTAGCGCCCGGAATCAAGATCGCGAGTGATGCGAACGAGCGACCATTCACCGGAAGATTTTCCAGGCGACGCTGGTCGACCACTCCGCTCACATCTGTCTTGGTTGTTTCAACGAGGGCAGCGCTTTCGCCCGTAACCGTAACCGTTTCACCGATGCCACCAACCTTCAACTCTGGGTTGACGGTGGTGCGCTGGAGCGTGCTAACGACTACCGGTTCCTGGATATATTTGGAGAAGCCTTTTGCCTCGACTTCCAATCGATAGTTGCCCGGAACAAGTTGGGTTATTTCATAGACACCGTCGGAGCTTGTCGTCGCGGTGCGTTCGGCGTTGGTTCCGAGGTTCACTATCTTCACTGAGGCCCCGGGGACCAAGCCTCCTTTCTCATCATTTACTACCCCAGTGACTGTGCCGGTATTGGCCGTTTGAGCCAAGACCGTCACGGACATGCCTGATACTGCAACAAACAGCAGTGCCAGAGCAGCCGAGAAAAGCCATCTCGATAAGTAGCTGGTCTTCATAATTGTTTGGTCTCCTGAAAAGGGTGTTTAGGGGAGCCCTGCGAACAGTAACTTCCGTCAAAGACTACGAGTTGGCAGTGGCAACCTACATGCCTCCACGAAAATCAGGAAAATCGGCCATTTTTCGCTCAATAAAATCCGAAAAACGAAAGATGTTCACAAATTTGTAGTTTTAGCCGCAAAAAGGCACAAAAAACACAAAAATGGTTTGGGCGTTTTGTGGACTTATTCCCGGGGTTTAACGTTGTCGTGAAGGAACTTAACGATGTCTTCGGTGGAGGTGCCAGGTAGGAAAACTTCCGCAACTCCCTGTTCTTTGAGCCTCGGCAAATCCTCCTGAGGGACGATGCCGCCGACCAGCACGAGGACGTTGTCCATACCCTTTTCACGTAGCAACTGGACGATGCGCGGGCAGAGTGTGTTGTGAGCCCCACTCAATATTGAAACGCCGACCGCATCGACGTCTTCCTGAAGTGCGGCGGCTGCGATCATCTCGGGCGTTTGACGCAGGCCCGTGTAGATGACTTCCATGCCGGCATCGCGCAACGCTCTAGCGATGACTTTTGCCCCTCGGTCATGACCATCAAGACCGGGCTTCGCAACCAGAACTCTTATCTTTCGAGTGGACATGTGCGGACTAGAAAGCGGGCTCTTCGTAGATTCCATAAACGTCGCGCAGCGCGGCACAGATCTCTCCGAGCGTTGCGTAAACGCGAACGGCTTCGATCGTTGCGGGCATCGTGTTCTCGTTTTTCTTCGCTGCCGTTCTGAGTTTGTCCAGCGCGTTTGCAACTGCGCCCGCATCTCGGCTCGCGCGTGTTTGCTCGAGCCGTTCGACCTGGTGCGTGCGAACTGATTCATCGATCACGAGGATCGGAACTTCAGAAGGTTCGTCAGTCATCGCATACTTGTTCACACCAACGATTACCTGCTCGCGTCGTTCGACCGCTTTCTGGTAGTGATAAGCCGAATCCTGAATCTCGCGTTGCGGAAAACCCTTTTCGATCGCTGCGACCATTCCGCCCATCGCGTCGATCTTACGGAAGTACTCGAGTGCTTCCTGTTCCATCTTTTCTGTCAGCGCTTCGAGGTAGTACGAACCACCAAGCGGATCGACAGTGTTCGCAACTCCAGTCTCTTCCGCGATGATCTGTTGTGTGCGAAGTGCGATCAATGCAGCGCGATCGGTTGGTAACGCTAACGCTTCGTCGTATGCGTCAGTGTGAAGACTCTGCGTTCCTCCGAGCACTCCTGCCAACGCCTGGATCGCGACGCGCACGATGTTGTTGAGTGGTTGTTGGACCGTCAGTGAGACGCCGGCAGTCTGAGTATGAAAACGCATTTGTAAAGTGCGTTCATAATTACTACCGAAACGGTTCTTCATCTCGCGGGACCAGATGCGACGCGCTGCACGGTACTTCGCAATCTCTTCAAAGAAGTCGTTATGCGCATTGAAGAAGAACGACATGCGCGGCACGAAGCGATCGACATCGAGACCTGCTTCAACACCCCATGCGACATACTCGATTCCATCTCGCAACGTGAATGCGAGTTCCTGCGCGGCTGTCGCGCCGGCTTCACGAATGTGATAACCGCTTACCGAAATCGGGTTATAACGCGGAACGCGATCGGTACAGAACTCAAATGTATCTACGACCAGTTTCATCGCTGGTTTGATCGGGTAGATCCATTCTTTCTGTGCGATGTACTCCTTGAGTATGTCGTTCTGTAGTGTTCCGGAAATCTTTTCCCAACGCGCGCCCTGCTTTTCCGCAACGACGAGATACATCGCGAGGAGAACGGAAGCCGGCGCGTTGATCGTCTGCGATACTGTGACCTGCTCCAAAGGAATTCCGTCAAAGAGTACTTCCATGTCGGCGAGCGATGAAACTGCCACGCCGCACTTGCCGACTTCACCTTCTGACAACGGTGAGTCAGCGTCATAGCCCATCAGAGTCGGAAGATCGTAGGCTACTGAGAGTCCGGTCTGGCCCTGGGCCATCAGGTATTTGAACCGGGCGTTTGTTTCTTCGGGAGTGCTGAAGCCGGCAAACTGGCGCATGGTCCAAAGCTTGCCGCGATAGCCGGTGGGATGGATCCCGCGTGTGTAGGGAAACTGGCCTGGAAAGGAAATGTCACGAGCGAAGTCGAGGTTCGCGATGTCAGCGGGCGTGTAAAGACGTTCGACCTCGTCGAGCGAAACAGTCTGGAAACTCTTCTTTCGTTCGGGATGTCTCTCGAGTGCAGGCTTCAGAGTCTGCTCTTCCCACGTCTCACGCGCTATCTCAGCAGGTGAGGAGCTTTCCTTTGTTTCGGGCATTCAACCTCTCACTTTACGAAATTTACTCGCCTCGAATCTTATTAATTTTCCCGCGAAGGCGCAAAGGTACAAGTTCTTCTCTGCGTATCTCTGCGTTCCTCTGCGTCTCCGCGGTAAACAGCGCGTGAGAGTAAATAACCGCAGAGGCGCAGAGGCACGCAGAGATACGCAGAGTTGTCGTGCTATCTTAATCAAGGATTAATTGCGTGAACACTTCAAGCTCTAACACACAAAAATGGAGATGGTGTGCTCTGGCGGCGAGTTTGATGCTGTTGCTCTCGCTTCTTCCTCAGATCCACCTCTGGATGGTGCGCGGTAAGGACTGGCACGGAGCGTACACAAGTCTTCACGGTGACGAATCAGTTTATTCGGCCTACACGAATGCGCTGATCAACGGACGGCCACGGCGTTACGATCCGTACACCGGTCAGGACAAGAACGTCGGACTGCCGGAATCAACGTTCTCGATTCAGTTAATACCAGCATACGCAGTCTCATACGTGGCACGATTAACTGGTGCATCAGCCTCAACCGCTTTCATCGTTCTGATTGGCGTTGCCGGGTTGCTCGCGAGCTTGTCGGTGTTTTGGCTTCTTAACGCATTTGGAGGTGGGGCTCGCTTATCCGCGGTTGGTACTTTATTCGTGCTCTGCTTTGGCGGGCTAGCCGGAGGTCAGGGACTTTTCGGAATATTGGCGAAATCCAGCTTGTTGGTTCCTGGTTTCCCGTTCCTCAGAAGATACCAGCCGGCGTTCGCGTTCTCATTGTTCTTTGTCTTCAACTTACTGGTTTGGCAAGCATTAACTATTAAGGACAAACGCGCCGCTAGGATACGTGCACTACTTGCGGGCGTGGTTTTGGGAGTGCTTGTCTTTTGTTACTTCTACTTATGGACCGCAGCCCTCGCGTGGCTGTTTTGTATCGGCCTGCTTTGGGTTCTTTTTCGCAGACCAGAGTGGCGGCGAGTCGTGAGCGTGGTGGCCACGATTGGAGCTCTCGCGGCAATCGCGCTTGGCCCATATCTCTACCTGGTTTCGCATCGAGCCGCGAATATCGATGAACAGCAGTCGCTTATTCCCACCCACCGACCTGACCTTTTGCGCATTCCTGAGATACTCGGGGCGCTCATTTTAATCGCTCTGGCACTGGCGGTTCGGCGCAGGAAGATCGAGCTCAACAATACTCATCTCGTTTTCTCTGCCTCTCTCGCGCTGCTTCCATTTGCCGTATTCAATCAGCAAGTCATAACGGGATGGGTTATGCAGCCCTACCACTATGAAACTTTCATCCTGAATTACGCAGTACTGGTCGGTGTCGTGATCGCTGTTGCGCTCCTGCAGAAACCCGTTTCGCGGCGACTATTGATCGGGGTCGCCATTCTTTCGGTTGTGTGGGGAGCTATAGAAATGGGTTTACCGGCACGACTGACGTTCGTTCCGCTGGCCATTAATAATGAGCGGATGATTCCCGTTTTGTTACGACTGGATGAATTGTCAAAAGTGGACGGCACATTTGCAGACTCGCCCAACAAGCCGTCGCCCCTGGTGTTTTCTCCATATATCGCGGTGAATTCGTGGCTGCCTACATGGACTTCCCAGGGAACGCTGCTCGATATAGGAGGTCTCGATCTGGGTCACGTCTCGCCGGCGGAGCGGAAGGAATTCCTCTACATGCATCTCTACTACTCCAGGGTGGATGGATCCGCTTTACGGAAACCGTTTGAGGGTACGGCCAGGGACGTCGGTCTAAAGTACGCGCGAGCTGCGATATTTGGTCATGAGCGGATTATCCCTGGTCTGAACCTTCATTTCGAACCCATTAAAGAGGAGGAAATTGAACAGGCAATCCGCGATTATCAAAGCTATGTTGACTCATTTTCGAGAGAAGAGGCGGCCAAACGGCCGCTCGCATATGCCGTTTTGCTCGCAGAAGACAAGTTTGACTTTACGAATCTCGATCGCTGGTACGAGCGCGATGCCGGTGAACGCGTGGGTGATTACGTACTCTATCGTTTGAGGCTGCGCGAGTAAAAGCCGGCAGAATATATAGCCACAAAAAGGCACAAAAGGAACAAAAGAAGTGAGCAAGGTTTGAGTGCTAATTACTCAAACTTTTTTGTGCTTTTTGTGGCTATAAGAGGGGAGCGCGGCTGCGATGGCAGTCACAGCCGCGCCAACTCGGAAGGTTAACCCGGTTGCGTGGATGTCGAGCAGAAAAATACTGTTGGGCAGGTTTGGGCAGGCATAGATACTGGTTCCTCCGTCATGAACTAAATCATTCAACGGGTACGACATATTCATTAGCGCGGACCATGTTGAGCTGAGAACGAGCCGCCAGCTCGATGGTCCGTGGATCTGTTCGAAGCTTTTGCACCTCGGCCTTTAACGTCGCATTGACGTTGCGCAAAGCCTCTACGTCCGTTTGCATCGCGTTCAGTTGCTGTGCCGCAACCTGAACTTTGCCGTGCGTCCGCATGTTGACGGTCACACAAACAGCGAAAGTCGCCAGCAAGATCATTCCAAAAACAACCCACGAGGGAATTATTCCCCCGCGTCGCCGCACCTCCGTGCGGGTTCCAATGATGTCAATCGAGATCTGTTGCACTGAAGCCAAAGAGGCCCCTGTGCGCGGCGCAACACGCTGCGACTGGATTCGTTCGTCAACCCAATATGTATTAGCTACCCTGCTCACCTCACACCTCCCAATCCTTTGCCGCGTCGATTCCGCTCAGGTTCGTACGTTCAACTCCATGCCTCTTGCGGCAAAGGTGAAGGGCGTCCGTTGTCGACGGCGTGCCATCCTCATGACCCGAGTGAAAAGTTAAGAGGCTGCTTAACTGGATTCTGTGGGTTTGCCCACAATATATCTGGCATGTGACGGCCAGCAGCCCCAACAAAATGTGCTTTGCGGTTTGTCAATTTGTTGGTGCTCAAGAACTTAGGGGCACCACGGCCCGGAATGTAGCATCGTGCTTAAGCGCTGTAAAGGTTTTTTCATTCAATGGTTTAAATGCCTAAGTTCAACATTTACTTGAAGTAAGAGCGCTTAAGGCGTACGGGCGGCGTACAGAAAGACTGGGAATTTCAAGGCGTTCCGCCTGGCCTTGTCTCATTCTCCCCAAGCTTTAGCTTGGGGGAACACAAAGCTTGGGGAGAATGAGATAGGAGGAGGAGCTGAGGATTCCCAGGCGGCCGCCCGTTTGTGGGCCCTATGTTAAAACTTGTTGACAGTCGTGGCTGGGGTAACTAGACTCCTAGACCTGCGGGCTTTCGATCTGCGCCCCGCCCGCCGCGGCCTTCTCACCATAAAAAGGATCCCAAGCATTTTTTCGAGCACATTCTTTAAGGAAGGGTGTCGATGTCTGACTCTTCGGTTGTAGATCTTCAAGCCCCTGCCTCCGAGTCGCTTTCGCTTAAGCTACCGATCAGTTCTATCGTTCGCGCCGTCTGTGAGGCCGCAAATGGCGGGCCCGATCTCCTCTATGAGGTGATGATCAAGATGAGCCTGATGGTGGAAGCGACCGCTCCGACCTACGGATTATCCATCTGGGCCACATCCGACTCAGGTAAACCGACACTGCGCTGGGTTGAGGGACTCGAGGATCAGGAAATTGCGACAGGCGAAACCGCCGTCGCCGAGATCTTGTCCAGTAAAGGCCGGCCGCAACCTGCAAAAGAAGGTGACCCGGCAATTTGTCTTTTGCTCGCTCTGCCTTCAGGCACACGTGAAGGCGCAGCACTGTATGGCCGCTGTGTACGTCCTTTAACTGAGCAACAAGCAAAGGAACTGAACGCGCTCAGCGATGTAGCGCACCTGGCCCATTCTCATCAGTCGTCCGGCAACGGGCTCGCACCTGCAACGAAGCCCGCCAGTCTGGTGTCGGTAAGTTCACTCCCCGGCATGGTGTTCAGCAGTCGCGCGATGTGTGAAGTGGCGCGGAATGTCGAGCGCATCAAGGATTCGAATTCCACGATCCTGGTCACTGGAGAATCAGGAACCGGCAAGGAGCTGATTGCGCGCGCGATTCATCGCCTCAGCAGGCGATCGGAAAGCGAGTTCATTCCGTTCAACTGCTCTGCCGTGCCTGCCGAACTGATCGAGAGCATGTTGTTTGGCCATCGTCGCGGAACGTTTACGGGCGCGATGTCAGACCAGGCAGGACTCATACGCTCAGCAGAGAATGGAACGCTGTTTCTCGACGAAATTGGCGACCTGCCGCTTCCACTCCAGCCAAAACTCCTGCGATTTCTCCAGGAGGGAGAGATTCACACACTCGGCGAACGTGCGCCACGCAAAGTCAACGTGCGCGTGATTGCTGCGACTCATAAAGATCTCGAGAAGCTGGTAAGCGAAAAACTGTTTCGCGAGGACCTCTACTACCGAATCGCAACCCTGACTTTGAAGGTACCGCCTCTACGAGAGCGCCGCGAAGACATTTCGACGCTGATCTCGCATTTCATCAGTCATTACGCGCGGAAGAACGAACGGCCCATTTCTGGAATTACGGCAGAGGCGATCCAGATTCTCGAAACGTATTCATGGCCCGGCAATATTCGCGAGCTGGCGGCCGAGATTGAGAGGTTGGTGCTTTACGCCGAAGACGACGGCTACATTCGACCGGCGAACATCAGCCAGCGCATCTATCCACAGGCCGCTCAATCGGAAGGCACGGCGGAGCGGCTAGACGAGCTGCTCGAGAGTTACGAGCGACGCGTTATCACGGAAACGCTGAGGCGCCACGACTGTAACGTCGCGAAAGCGAGTGAGGCGCTTGGGCTCGGCTCACGGCAGACGCTTTACAAGAAGCTGAAGCGACTGGCGATCGACATCGGAGATTTCCTGCAGGAAGACACGGAGCCAGGCATGCAATTCCGGGCTTAGCCGCGAAAAAGAGCCACAAAAAGGCACAAAAGGAACACAAAGGATTAAGGGAGGTTTGAGTAGCAGTTACTCAAACCTTTTTTGTTGTCAACCGCGGGCGACAATCCTAATCACCAATAAAACGCGAGGTTCGTGGTCCAACAACCTCATCTTCACTCACTTGGACCACCAGAGGTTGTCAACCACAGGCTACAAAATCCACTGCGAAGTCCCATAAAACCGCGATTGGACCACTGGCACACTGGTTGTAAACGTCATCCACGTCGCGAAGCAATTCGCATCAACGGTCGAGCAGACAAACCTAATGAAGACTAACACCACAAGAAACTTAACATCAGTAGTGATGCTCGCAATCACCACTCCGCTCCTGGCGCTGTCAATTCTCGTCAGCATCAAGATCGCGGGGATCAGGGATAACGAATTCTTACTAGTGATGTTGACGTTGTCTAGTGCTGTTCTCAGTGGAATCAATGGTTTTGGGCGCCGCACGCCGGCTCCTGTTTCACAGTCTTCGCAGGCCCGCATTCAACTGTCCGCTCATTCGAGCAACAACGCCTAATCGAATCTAAAAGGAGCAACCAAATGATTAAGAGATTCTTCCGTGATGAAACCGGTCTGGAACTTTCCGAGTACGCAGTTGCCGCAGCGCTGGTAGCGCTCGCAGCCGTCCTGGCTTTCCAGGCTTTGGGAACAAACATCGGCGCGAAAATCCAGTCTCTTGCTGACACGATCGGTCAGTAATCCTGCAAAAGTTTTAGTTGGCCGGCAGCAGCGGTTTCTCGCTGCTACCGGCTAACTCAAAACAGTTGGCGCGCCTTGTGAAGTTACGGCTACACGAGGGCGCCGACAGTTTTCCCCGCGTTACCGGGGACGTTGGCATTTGATCGAATGCTCAGTCCAACCACAATACTTGTCGAACTCTTCTTAATTCCGCTCGCCGTGCTGATCATTTATCACGACGTGCGCTATCGCCGCATTCCTAATCCAATCGTACTTGCCACGCTGATCAGCGGCCTCGCGACCAACTTCGTGTTGGGAGGCGTCGGCGGTGGTCTCAACAGCATCGCCGGATGCGTGTTGGCCTTTGTCTTAATGTTCACCTTGCACGTCTTCGGAGCAATGGGCGCCGGCGATGTCAAACTTTTTGCCGCCATCGGCTCCTTGCTGGGTGCTCATCTTGTTCTGCCTACTTTTGTCGTAGTCGTTTTGACAGGCGGTTTGCTGGGAGTGGTTGTGGTGGTGCGCTGTGGAGTTTTGAGGACCACGTTACATCGTGTCCTTCAAATCCTCTTAGGCCTGCTGCCAGGCTGGCAAATGCCCAAGTTCAGTGTCCCCGCCGATCGCCGGCTCACCATTCCGTACGGTGCGGCCATCACAATCGGCGCCATTATCGCGACCGCGATTTTTCACCATTAACAGCGGCTAGTTAGCGGCTATTGACCCGGCAAGGTCCGGGCGAAAAACGGAGAGTTGATCCCCATGCGAAACAAACGTTTCTTCATAGTCCTGGTAGGGGCACTGATGTTTGGAGTGCTCGCTGCCGTGTCAGTCAGTAGATACCTATCGAGCGCCCAGGCTTACACCAAGAACCTGAACAAGGTAGCCGTGGCAAAGGTCGCAATCCCACTCGGCAGCAAGATCGTGGCCGAGCAGATCACGGTGGTCCAGTTTCCAAAGGAATCAACTCCCGACGGAGCATTTGACTCTCCTGAAAAACTGGCTGGCCGCGTCGCAGTCGTCAACATCGCCGCGCGCGAACCAATCACAGAAGCACGACTGGCGCCGGAGGGTACGGCCGCTGGTCTTTCAGCCATCATCCCTGAAGGCTATCGCGCTATGACCGTTAAGGTCGACGATGCCGCCGGCATTTCCGGGTTCATCATGCCGGGCACGTTGGTCGACGTAGTTGTCACGCTCGATCCGCGCGAAGGTTCCGGCCATCAGGATCCCATTTCCAAGATCGTGTTGCAGAACATCAAGGTCCTGGCAAGCGGTCAGAACATCGACAAGCCGGAGAATGAACGCGAAGCCAACAGCGTCAAGGCCGTCACCCTCCAGGTCACTCCCGAACAGGCGGAGAAACTTGCACTCGCTTCTACCGAGGGCAGGTTGCAACTCGTCATGCGCAGCCAGATCGACCAGGGCGACGAACAGACGCCGGGCGTCAACAAACGCAACCTGTTAGGTGGCGACGCCGCGAAGCCGCAACCGGAGCCGGGTTCACTGAAGAGTGAGCAGCCGAAGTCGGAAGCGAAACCAGTGCGTCGTGTCATGTCTTCGCCGAAACCCGCAGCAGCAGCCGCCCCAGCTCCTCAACCGCCGCGCACGTCAGTGGAAATGATCGAAGGCGCCAAGAAGCGCAGTGTCGAATTTCCATAACCCCAGAAAGTTGATCGCATTGACGATCGCTAGAAACAAAGGAGCATAAGATCATGCAGAGCCGTTCCCGAATTTCACGCCGAGTGAGTTTATTGCTGGCGTCCCTGATTACCATCTTTGCAACTTCCATCGCGCACGCCCAGGAAAACTCCTATAAGGCGTCGTTCGGCCAGAACAAAGAGGCGATTGCCGTCAACGTTCTGGTAGGACAGTCGCGCGTGATCAATTTCGATCGTCCGGTCGGGCGTTTTTCAGTTTCGAACCCCGACATCGCTGAAGCGATTCTCGTCACCCCCGACCAGGTGCTCGTGAATGGTAAAGCTTTCGGTCAGGTCAACTTCATCGCATGGGAGCAGACCGGCGGACAGTTTTTAACGTTTGACGTTTACGTCCGAGCCAATCTTTCACTGATCGATTCGCAGATCCGCGCGCTGTTTCCGAAGGATGACATTCGCCTGAGCCAGGCCAATGGATCCGTCGTGATCTCCGGCAGCGTTTCGAACGCCGCTACGGCCGCACAGGTCCAGAGCGTTATCGAAGCCGCAGGATTCAAAACAGTCAACATGCTGACGTCGCCGACTACGAGTGCGACGCAGGTGCAACTTCAAGTTCGCGTCGCGGAAGTGAATCGCAACAGACTGCGCGACTACGGCACCTCGTTCGGTTTCATACCTCCGGGAGGAACCAGTGGATACACCAACAGCGGTGGTGGTCCAAGTTCTGTAGACGGCTTCTCAGTCGGCCAAAGCGGTTCAGTGCTCGATTTTCTTCTCCAGCCGACTCTGAACCTCCTGGTTTTCAATCGCCAGATCAACACTGTCGGAATGCTTAGAGTGCTGCGTCAGGAAGGCGCTTTCCGTGAGTTGGCGGAACCGAACCTGATCGCGATGAACGGCCAGCAGGCAAGCTTCCTCGCGGGCGGTGAGTTCCCGGTACCGGTTCTTCAAACTGGAAACGGCAACAACGGCATCACCATCGTTTGGAAAGAATATGGCGTCCGCCTGAACTTCAAACCGACGATCATCGACGAAGACCACATCCGTCTCGAGCTCGAACCGGAAGTCTCCACGATCGACTTCGCGAACGGTGTTCGTTTCAACAACTTCGTCATCCCCGCGTTGCGTACTCGTCGTGCCCGCACTGGAGTCGAATTGCGCGATGGTCAGTCGTTCGCGCTAGCAGGTTTGCTCGACAATTCGGAAACCAAGACATTGTCGCGGATTCCGATCGTCAGCGACATCCCGATCATCGGCGCGCTCTTCAAATCGAAGTCATTCGAGAAGAAAGAGACCGAGTTGATGTTCATCGTGACTGCGCAGATGGTTAAGCCAGTCAGTCCAGACGATCTGCCGAACATGCGTGGCGTCGATGGTCTGAAGAACGGCTCACCTTTGGGTGTCGAACCGAAGGGTGAAGGCGTCACGGGCCAGAGCGGTTACAAAGTCTCCGGACAGAAAGAACAAACTCCAGCAGCAGCTCCGTCGAAAGTCGAAGAGCCAAAGACCAAGGCTGTCGACGGTGCTACTCAAACGACCACCAGCGGCAGCGGCGCTGTCGGTAGTGTTCGCAGCAATAACCCTGCCCTGCCAGTCGCCAAAGCAGTGACGATGGATACGAATCCGATCTCTGTCAGGCCCTGGTAACTCTCGCACTCTTCATTCGAGCCGATTAACTCGTGAACACGAGAGGGGTAGCTATGAGGAACAGACCAAGAAAACCAGCAGGAACCAGACGACGTCACGAGGGAGCGCGAGAAAAAGGTTCAATCCTCGCGACTTCCGCGATCGGAATGTTGTCGATCCTGTTGGCAGTTGGGTTAGGTATCGACATCAGCAGGTTCTATCTAATCAAGACTGAACTACAGAACGCGGCTGATGCAGCTGCATTGGCCGCGGTATCGAGTCTTAACGGAAATGGCCCGGGAATAACAGGAGCTGTAGATCGCGCCGTCACGGTGATGAATAGCTACAACTTCAATAAGACGGATGTGCAATTCACGCGCGACAACGTTCGTTTTGCAGTCAATCTCAATGATGAGAATTACATGAGCGAGGGTGCTGCATTTGGGGCGCCGACGAACATTCGCTTCGTAAAAGTTACGACGCCGGCATCGCCAGTCGCTGTTTCTTTTGCGTCTTTGATTCTGGGTAACAGCAAGAATTTGTCGGCAACAGCCACGGCCGGGTTGTCGGTTCCGGTAAATGTTATCTGTCCGTGGCTGCCGGCTTTCATACTCGACATTGAAGCCACTCCCATCACGTCAGGTAAGACCTACACGTTTCGTCTTGAACCCGGCGAACATGTTTCTCCCGGAAACTATCAACTCCTCGCTCCCGTGCAGTCAGGTGGTAGCGGCGATCGAGAGGGAATGGCGAATGGAGTGAACTGGTGTATTTCGACAGGTGAGGTAATCGAGACAAAACCGGGTGTGACCTCCGGTGCGGTTCGCCAGGGGATCAATTCACGATTCGATAAATACGTCGCGGGAATGGATCCTGCCTTGTCACCGCCCGATAAAAACATCGCCGAAGGTATTACAAAAGACGATTACGACAAAAAAGGCTTAGAGGGCGCGCCCTTCAAGGGTCCCTCTCATCCCGGTGAGGAGGGCCGGCGCGTTGTCATCATGCCGATCGCCAAGGCAGCGCCGGAAGAGGGTAGAGACACGATCGTCGTGGACAGGTTCGGTGTCTTCTTTCTCCAAACCTCGGTGGGCGGTGGCAGTGGTAGTGAACTCAAGGCCGAATACATAAAAGACACTGCATTCGCGGGTAACAGCTATTTCGATCCAGGTGCTGGTGCTTCAAATTCCAACCTGGCTGTTCCCGTTCTCTACAAGTAGGGGTGAAACCATGCATACAAGAATCCGAAGAATTCGCAACAGATTGCGATCCAACAGATTACTTCGACTGCAGCGTTTCACCAGAGACGAGAGTGGTCTACAGCTAGTCGAGGTAACGATAGTCATACCGATCTTTCTAATGTTGTTTGCAGCGACGGCTGAGTTTGGCCGGTACTTTTACGAATACACAACTCTGGCGAAAGCGGCTCGCGTCGGCAGCCGGTACCTGACTGTGGCGCCGAGGCTCCCTCCCGAAGATACCGCGGCTAAAAACCTCGTCGTGTATGGAAACGTCGCGGGCACGGGTTCACCGATCCTGAGAGACCTGGATCCGACGAACGTCACGATCACGCCGCATGGTCCTAATCCGTTAGTACCGGACACCATCACGATCGAGATTACCGATTATCAGCACCAGCCGATTTTCGATCTTGGAGCGCTGACCGGAGTTGTGGGTCTTTCTACGCAAGTTGACGTTAAACCAAGCGTGACGATGCGTTACCTGGGCCAACCGCCCCCAATCTAAGTGAGGGTAAAAATCATGAAGCAAATCAAACTGTTTCATTCGAATGAGCGTGGTGGCACCCTCGTTGAATTCGCAATCGCCGCGACAGTGTTTCTAACCGCGACGTTCGGCGTGATCGAATTTGGTCGCGCAATCTGGACACACAACGCTCTCACGGATGCCGCGCGCCGCGGAGCACGATACGCCTCGCTGCATTCTCCTGACGACGTCGATAAAGTCAAAAACATAGTCGTCTATGGAAATGAAAACGGCGGCGCCAAACCGATGCTGCCAAACCTGACCCCGGACAACGTGGATGTTACCTACTCTGAAATCGCAGTAAACAAGGGAACGGTCTGCGTCAGCATCAACAATTACGAGTTTCAGTTTGTCGTTCCCATCGTCGGTACCAGCATCACGATGCCGGCTTATTCGACGACGATGACAGGTGAAAGCGCCGGTTTTGTTCCCGGAACCCTTTAAAGAATGCAGCGAAGGTTAACAGTTCAGTGCGGCAGCAACTAAACATGCCAATCTCAGGTTTCGAATCCACTGCCAGGCGGCGCCACTACGCGCGTTTGCGCGCCTGCCTTTCGAACATCGCTCCGGAGGGAGCCGGCCTTGCAACATTGCGATGGTCCTACCGTAACCCCCAGGCACTCTGTCCATAGTTCCAAACCAGATTAGAGCCGCCGGCAGTGAGATTCGAAAAAAACGATCACGAGGAACACATGACCGAACCAATTTCAGTAGTCGTTTTAAGCACCGGACTCGATAACTTCAAAGACATTCGCCGGGCCCTGTCCGCTGAAGAGCGCGTGAAACTTCTTGCCGGCGGCAACGATGCCGATCAGCTTTACGACGAAATAGTTCGTCTCAAGCCGGCAGCCGCGATCATTGCGCTTGGTCCAAATTCAGATCAGGCAGTCAATTTCATCGAACGCCTGAACTCAGAATGTCCGGGAACCTCCCTCATTTCCGCAGCGCAGGATGCGTCGCCGGATCTGATCTTGAAAAGCCTGCGCGCTGGAGCGCGTGAGTTTTTGCGCATTCCGATCAGCTCCGAAGAGCTCCGCACTGTGCTGAATCGTGTTTCAGAGGTGTTGACGAAGACGGTGGAAACACCGGCAAGAAAAGGCCGCATGGTCGCGGTGTTTTCGAGCAAAGGTGGATGCGGCACATCTTTCATCGCAACCAACCTCGCCGCAGCAACGGCTTCAAAAACGGTTCTCGTCGATCTGAATCTTCAAGCCGGCGACCTGCCGCTCTTTCTCGGGCTCGAAGCCAAGTATTCGATCGCCGACATGGTCGAGAAACGCCAGCGTCTCGACGAAACGCTTATCAACAGTCTCGTAACGCCGCATTCGCAACACTTGTCACTACTGGCCGCTCCGCGCGAAGCCGATCACGCAGACATGATCGAACCGCAACACATCTTTGAGGTGTTGCAGAAGCTTCGTGAACACTATGACTACGTCGTGCTCGACCCGCAGCACACGTTCGACTCAATCACTCTCGCCGCACTCGATCAGTCAGATGAAATCGTGCTCGTACTGACGCTCGACATTCCGGCGATCCGCAGCACGCAAAGAGCGCTCGAGATTTTCGACAAGCTGGGGTACCCGCGTAAGAAGGTAAAGATCATCGTCAATCGCTGGAGCAAGCAGATCGACCTCGACCTGCGCCAGGTAGAAAAGTTTTTGGGTGAACCTTGTGTGGGTTTTGTTCCCAGTGATTATCAGACAGCAGTCGGCTCCATCAATCTCGGTACGCCGCTGGTCCAGTCGGAACCTACGTCAAAGATCGCGCTCGAGATTCGTCGCATCGCCGAGCAGATGTCTGTGGGTGTCGCGCCAATCGACGACTCGAAACATCGCAAATCGTTCTGGGGCTCGTTGCTCAAAAAGCAGCCGGCTCAGCAGCAGTTCAGACTTCAAACCTCAATGGAAAAGGTGTAACGAAGCGGCACCCGTCCGCACGTGGATAACATCATGGCACTACGTGAAAGATTAATCGGCAACAACAACACTGTTCCCCCAAATGGATCGGACGGCTCCGGTCAAAATTCGTTCCAGGAAATGAAAGCGCGTCTGCACCGGACGCTGATCAACCGGATGGATTTGACGAAGTTGTCGAGTCTTACTCCGGAGCAGGTTCATGCGGAAGTTTCGCGCCTGGCCGAGAGCGTGCTTGCCCAGGAAGCCATGCCGTTGTCCGTCTCGGAACGCGACCGGCTGGTCAACGACGTTCAGCACGAACTCTTCGGACTTGGACCACTCGAGCCGCTGCTCGCAGATCCGACGATTTCCGACATCCTGGTTAACAAGCACAACACGATCTACATCGAGCGACGCGGAAAGATCGAACGCACTAACGTTACGTTCAAAGACGACGAGCACCTGATGCGTGTTATCGAACGCATTGTGTCGTCAGTAGGCCGGCGTATTGACGAGTCGTCGCCGATGGTCGATGCGCGCCTGCAGGATGGTTCGCGCGTCAACGCCATCATTCCGCCGCTTGCGATCGATGGACCAGTTGTCTCGATTCGCCGTTTTGGCGCCGATCCGCTGCGCATGGCGATGCTGGTCGAAAACAAAGCACTGACCAAGGATATTGCCGACATGCTTCAGATGGTGGTCACTGCACGTCTGAACGTGTTGATTTCAGGAGGTACCGGCGCCGGTAAAACCACGCTGCTGAATGCGTTATCGGCGTACATTCCTGAGAACGAACGTATCGTCACCATCGAAGACTCCGCTGAACTTCAACTGCAACAGCCGCACGTCGTCAGACTCGAAACGAGGCCGCCGAACATCGAAGGCCGCGGTGAGGTGACGCAGCGAGACCTGGTTCGCAACGCACTCCGAATGCGCCCGGATCGCATCGTGATCGGCGAGGTCCGTGGCGGCGAAGCTATCGACATGCTTCAGGCCATGAACACTGGTCACGACGGCAGTTTGACCACGATTCACGCAAACACTCCACGCGACGCTCTGGCGCGGCTCGAGACGATGATCCAGATGACGGGTATGCGTCTCTCGGACCGTGCAATGCGCCAGCAGGTTGCGTCGGCGATCAACATCGTACTTCAGGTCGCGCGTTTGTCTGACGGTTCGCGTCGTGTGACATCGATTTCTGAAATTACCGGCATGGAAGGCGAGACGATCACCATGCAGGAGATCTTCCAATACGAGAGGACCGGAATCGATTCTCAGGGCCAGGTGCTTGGACGCTTCCGCCCGACGGGTATTCGACCGCGGTTCGCCGAGCGGTTGAAAGCCTCCGGTTTGCAGTTGCCACGCGTCTTCTTCGAGGATTAGTCAAATGATCATATCGTTTCTCGTATTCGTGTTTGCGCTCTTCCTGGTCCTTGGCGCCTACCTGCTGGCTACAGCCAGCACGGACCAGAAGCGTACTCGCCTGCAAAAGCGGCTGTCCGAAGCGTTAATGCATTCGGCGCATACAGAAGACGTGGATGTGGTGCTCGCTCGCGCCGAGTTGATGAGCGAAATCCCTGCCGTGAACCGGACGCTGGTCAACATACAAGCGGCGTTGCAGTTGAAGCGCATGTTGGACCAGGCGGATCTGCACATCACGCCTTCGCGCTTGCTGATGTTTTCGTTCATGGCCGGAATGCTGGGTGCGCTGGCGGCGTCAGTGTTGACCATATTCATTCCGATCATGATTTTCGCGGGCTTGTGTTGTGCTGCGGTTCCGTTCGTCCATGTCTGGTGGAAACGAAGACAGCGCTTCAATAAATTTCTCGAGAACCTTCCGGATGCTCTCGATTTGGTCAGCAGGGCGCTGAGTGCCGGACACGCTTTCTCCGAAGCCCTCCACATGGTTTCGATAGAGATGCCCGAGCCGATAGCGACTGAGTTTCGCAAAGCTTACGAAGAACAGAACCTCGGCCTTTCAATAAAACTGGCGCTCGAAAATCTGACGCAGAGGATGCCGCTGCTCGATCTCAAGATGTGTGTAACGGCAATCATGATTCAGCGTGAGACGGGCGGTAACCTGGCGGAGATTCTCGAGAAAGTCGGCTACACGATTCGAGAACGCTTCCGCATCATGGGTGATTTGAAAACGTTGACGACGAGCTCGCGCATGTCTGCATGGTTGCTGTGCGCGCTGCCGATAGCGGTGGCGTTGATGGTCACCGTGATGAACCCCGATTACATGAGCGTCCTGTGGAAAGATCAGCGCGGCCATTACCTGATCGCTATAGCTTTGTTCATGCAGATTACGGGTATGTTGATCGTTAGAAAGATTTTGAACATCAAGATCTAAGGGCCCAGCAAATGATACTCATTATCGGCATCTCTACTTTCGTCTGCATCTCCTTAGGGATGCTGGGTGTTTACTGGTTACTCTACCGGCCGCAGAGTGCTGCCACCGAACGGCTGCGAAGACTTGCCGGCAGAGACGTTGGTAGTGCTGCGACACATAATGTGCCGTCGATGGTCACGCCGGATGACGGTGCAGCTACAGAGCTCGCACAACGTCTGGCCACACCGCTCAATAAACTGCTGCCGCCTTCTGCGACTGAAGCGAAGAAGCTGCAAAAGCAGCTAATGCACGCCGGTTTCCGTTCCTCGGAAGCTCCGATTATCTATCGCGCGATTCAACTCGCTTCGATGGCCGGATTTCCGCTGACGGTCGCGGGTGTTTGCGCATTGCTGGGACGACCTCTGACAAGCGCGGTGGTCTACATCATTCTCGCCTTTGTTATCGGCTTTGCTCTGCCACGTTTCGTCCTGGCAAGAATCACCAAGAATCGCCAGCGAGACTTGCGCTGGGGGCTCGCGGATGCATTGGATTTGATGGTGGTCTCAGTCGAGGCTGGTCTCGGTTTGAATGCCGCGATGATGAAAGTCGCAACCGAGCTGAAAGACGTGCATTTCGCGATCTCGACCGAGTTTGAGCTCGCCAATCTGGAAATCAGAGTGGGACGCGATCGCGATGAAGCATTGCGCAATCTGGCTGAGCGAACCGGCGTCGACGATCTTCGCAGCCTCGTCGCAATGCTGATTCAGACTGATAAATTTGGTACTTCGATCGCTAAAGGACTGCGTGTTTTCTCGGATTCACTCAGAACTAAACGACGCCAGCGAGCCGAACAGGAAGCGCAGAAAGCAGCCGTCAAGCTGTTGTTTCCGCTTGCATGTTTCCTGTTCCCGACACTTTTCATCGCCATTCTTGGCCCGGCGTTCCTGAACCTCATTGATATTTTCTCCATGATGGACTGAGGAGTTGGACCAATGACCAAACGTAGACTCATTGCTATTCTGATCGCTTTTATTTTGACGGTGTTCGCGACTGCGATGTGGAGCGCTTCGACTATCGAGCGCGAAGGCGACGCGGACGCAATCGTGCTCGAGGATTCGGGTGCGGAAGCAGGCAACGCCGATCTGCCACAGAAGAAGGGCGGAAACAAAGTCGTCAAAGTTCTGACGGCGCCGTTCAAGGCTTTTGGAAAGCTCTTCCGTAGAGGCGACGAAAAGAACAAGGTCTACCGAATGACCGAGAAGGATGCCGAGAGGTTTGAAAGTGCCGGCGTCACCAGAATTGAAGATGCACGCACTAACACGTCGCGGAAAGAAACAGGATCCGGCTCCGCGCAGGAACATTTGGAAGCGGGCAGGGAATACCTTCTCGAGGGTCGTTACAGCGAAGCTGTTTCTGAACTTGCGACAGCCGTTTCACTCGATCCAAAACTCACGGAGGCGCACAACCTTTTAGGTGTGGCCTACGACAAGAAGGGATTTGGCGACCGCGCGAAAGATTCGTTTGAACGTGCAGTGAAACTCGAAGAGGATGCTGACACGCTGAACAACCTCGGCTTCTCGCTTTATCAGAATGGTAACTATCGCGCCGCAATCGATCGTTTGAAGCGCGCGGCGAAGCTCGCGCCGAATGACGAGCGGATCCTGAACAATCTGGGTCTGGCGTACTGCCGTCTCGGCAAGATCGAAGAGGCGCACAAAGCGTTCACGCGTGCCACTGGTCCATTGAACGGCAATCTCAATATGGCGAAGATGCTCGAGAGATTTGCTCGTGAGGACGACGCGATTCGCTACTACGAAGCGGCCCGGCAGATCGATCCGAATAACACGATCGCGCTGCGACGGTTGGCGGATCTCTACCAGCGCGTAGGCCGAGTGGTTGAATCGGAAAACGCTCGCGTAGCACTCGCAATGGCTTTGAATAATAGTGTTCCGACGACTGGCCGCTAAAAATAGTAGTAATTCAAAGAAGAGAGAAACGCCAATGTCTCACACCGCAATTCTGACGCGCGCGGAAATCGAAAGCATGGGGCCGCCACTTCCGGATGAGATCGCCGATACCGGCATTTCCGAAGGTTTTCTCTGCGACCTGGCGCTGAAGCACGTCGCCATGCTGCCCGAACCGACCACTCAGGCCGTCGCGGAACGCATCAATCTTCCGCGCACGCTTACCGAAGAGCTGCTTCAAAAGCTGTATCGCGAAAAGCTGATCGAAGTGAAGATGCAGTCGGCGATCGGTTCGACGCGTTATGCGATGTTGGACCATGGTTGGGACCGTTACACGCGCCTGTTATCCATTTGCGGTTACGTTGGACCGGCGCCGGTGTCTCTGCGCGATTATTCGCACATGATGAAGCTCCAGTCGATTCCGTCCAACACGGCGTCGATTGAGACTGTGCGCCAGGCTTTTCACGATCTGGTGCTGCCGGAATCGCTGCTTCAGACGTTGGGCTGCGTCATAAATTCACGTCGCTCACTGTTTTTGACTGGTCTACCAGGCACGGGGAAAACCGCCGTCGCGGAGCGCATCAACAACGCACTGGCCGGCGGAATCTGGATTCCTTACGCAGTCGAAATAGACGGACAGATCATTCGCGTCTTCGATTCGCATTGTCACGAGATGATGCCTGCCGACGAGACTCCGATCGACTTCGATCGCCGCTGGATACTGATTCGACGTCCGCTGGTCGTGGTTGGTGGTGAGTTGACGTTGGAGAACGCAGATCTGACGTGGAGCGACGCAGCAAAGTTTTACGAAGCACCGTTCCAGATGAAATCAAATGGCGGCACGCTCGTTATCGACGACTTTGGACGTCAGCGTGTTGCGCCACAGGATCTGCTGAACCGTTGGATCGTGCCGCTTGAACGACGCGTCGACTATCTCGCGATGCACACGGGAAAGAAGATCGAGGTCCCGTTCGAACAGCTCGTCGTGTTTTCGACGAACCTCGATGAGAAGGATCTCGCGGACCAGGCGTTTCTACGACGCATGGGTTACCGCGCCCGCGTCGAGCCGCCCACGGCTGGAGCGTACACAGCGATCTTCAAGTACCAGGCCGGGAAGCGCGGCATTCAGGTCGAACAGTCTGTCCTGGACCATATCCTGACGAAGTATCGCGTCGAGCGCCGTCAGATGAAGGGTTGCGAGCCGCGCGACATACTCGACCGTGCAACGGACATCTGCTTGTTTGAAAAACAAGGTCTCCAGCTAACGCCACACATCGTCGATATCGCATGGCGCAACTACTTCGGCACGTCGCACACGTTCGCACCCGTGCAGACACAGGAAACGATGATCGAGCGCACTTTGGCCGATCCATTAGAGCTATAAAGCGTCCACCAAAAGGCACGTATGATCAGGGCCAGCAAAGTCTTTTTTTTGTTTCTTCTTGTGGGCTTGTGTTCCAGCTCTGCGTTGTCGCAGGAGCAGATAAGAATCAAGCTTGCGAACGGCTCCTACATGGAAGTCGACGAGGCATCCGAGACCGCGCAGGGAGTTTGGTATCGCAAGGGCAACCTGAGCAACCTGCTCCCGAAGGAGAAGGTCAAGAAGATCGAACGCACCACACCAGCGCCTCCGGAAGTTAAGGAAACAAAATCAACCAACGACGACGATCACTTCGAAGTGACTGGGGTCGTCGCCGAGACACCCAGGAAATACGGAAACTACGATCAGCCCACCTGGATTTACTTAAAAGGCGGCGCGCGCGTCGAGGCCGACAGCGCAAATGAGTCGCCCGCCGGTGTCTGGTACAAACGCGGTTCGATGGACATATTCATCGACCGCAGCCGTATCGATCGAATCGAGCTGGAAGATCCTGCGACCGTTGCGAAGGCTGGAAAGAAGGCGAGCGGTTGGAGTACCGGAAGACCGGGACTCGACAATCTGATCCGTGTCAACGGGAGCAAGTACAACGTCGATCCGTATCTGATCTTCCTCGTGATGGAGCAGGAATCGCACTTCAACACGCACGCCGTTTCGCCAAAAGGCGCGCGCGGATTAATGCAACTCATGCCCGGAACCGCAGCTCGCTTCGGTGTCAGGCGCTCACACGATCCCGCACAAAATATCTCGGGTGGTACGCGGTACTTGCGCGAACTCTTGAATCGTTTCAATAACCGTGTGGATCTTGTTCTCGCGAGTTACAACGCGGGTGAAGGCGCAGTGGCGAAGTTTGGAAACCGTGTGCCGCCGTATCAGGAGACGCGTAACTACGTGAAGAAGATCAGTTATCGATACAAGCGCACCACTGTACGGACCAGGAAGCCCACATCATGAAAAGATTATTGTCTGCAACTCTCTTGTGTCTTTCACTGTTTGCAGTTGGCAGCGCACAGCAAACAGAGACGCTCACGAATGCCGGCGTGATCAAGCTCGTCAAAGCCGGCTTTAAAGAGAAGACGATCATCACGATCATCGGCAACAGGCCAAGCGACTTCAAACTCGACACAGAGGATCTGATCGTTCTGAAGCGCAACGGTGTGAATGAGAACATCATCATGGCGATGCTGTCGTCACACATGGGAACCGTGATCGTTAGCAACGAGGACGACTGGGAAAACGATGGGGGCGCCAGTATTTTTGGTTCGGGCTCAAGCTCAAAATCAGACAGTCGTTCGCGAGGCGCGCTTGGTGGAAATCAGAACGAAGGAAATGTAACCGGCTCCGCGACAGTGCGCATCATTAAGTCACCGGCGGAAGGTGGCGAGAACACGGCGGCCAAGCTCGAGAGGAGCCCGACCCTGAACAACGAGGGCGTGATTCGCATGATCGACGCTGGTTTCTCGGAAGGCACGATCATCAAGCGCATCCAGGAGTCGCCGGTCGAATTCGATCTCTCACCCGGAAAGCTGGAAGAGTTATTCAAAAAGAGAGTTACAGACGCCATCATCGCCGCCATGCGCGAAGCGATGGGGGACAAGTAAGCCATCTGTGCAATCTGTGTACGGCTTTGCCAAAATGCCACACGGCCGGCTGGTCTTTGGTCGTCTGTAGCACTAAGACACAGTCCCGAGAGTCGTCCACTCACGTCCTGTTACACTTAAATCCCAGAAAATACACGAGTTAATAGATCCAAGCCCTGGCGGCACGATCATTGCCCATAGGTCCGCGGCCTTGGTGCGTCTTAGTCTGCCAGGGTACGCCAAAATTATTGAAACGGAAACGACGAGCCGATGCGACCTATCAAGCATGTGGAAAAAGGATTAACCCTGGTAGCGGGAGGCCTTTTCAACACAATTCAGTCTGTAAACAAGTACAAGCCTAATCCTTCTTTTACTCCAAAATGGTCTGATAAGCCCCTTTTGAAATCATGGCAGAAGAGCAAGCCGACACTCGGCTGGCCACGAACCACCGATTCACTCTGTCCGAACTGCGTCATCGAGGCGCGCGAAGCAATTATCAGCGGTAAGAGAGCCGTCAGCGACCTTATTAATGAGAAGGTCGGCGAGATCAAAGCGCAGATCATCGAGCGCGACGGCGAGATCTGGATGATCAAAGATTGCCCGATCCATGGTCACTTCGAAGACATGATGGCAATCGATTCGAAGTTCCTGACGCACATCGAAGCGATGTTCCCAGGTCGCGATATCGACGCTCACAACGACGAGAAACTACACAATCACGGTTCCAGCACTGTTAAGTATGGCCGCGGCGCTGTGTTGACTGTCGACCTGACCAATCGCTGTAACATGATGTGCGATCCGTGCTTCATGGACGCCAACCAGGTTGGCTTCGTTCATGAATTGAGCATGGACGAGATCAAGGAGATTCTCGATAACGCAATCACGATCAAGCCGCGTCGCCAGATGTCAGTGCAGTTTTCAGGTGGCGAGCCGTCGATCTCGCCGCACTTCATCGAAGCGATCAAATATTCGCGCAAAGTCGGATACAACAGCGTGCAGGCCGCGACGAACGGAATCGAGTTCGCGAAGAGCAAAGAGTTCTGCCGCCAGGCTGCTGAAGCTGGTCTGCGTTACGTTTACCTGCAATTCGATGGTATCGGCAACGATGCGAACAGCCACCGCCAGGTCGGCAATTTGTTCGACGTGAAGATGCGCGCCATCAACAACCTGCACGAAGCCGGCGTTGAAATCGTGCTCGTTACGACGCTCGTTAATGGAATCAACAACGATCAGGTCGGCTCGATCATTCGTTTCGCGTTAGATAATCCGAAGAAGATTGCGTTCCTTTCGTTCCAGCCGGTTTCGTTTACCGGTCGTGACGAAGAGATCACCGAGCATCGACGCCTGCAACAGCGCTACACGCTCTCGCACCTCGCGCACGACGTGAAGAATCAGGTCGGTATCACTGAGCCGACACGCGACTGGTTCCCGCTTTCATTGATGGGCGCCTTCGCAGACTTCGCCGATCTCGTACACGGTCCGCAGGCTGAGTGGGGCCAGGTTTCCTGCGGCTGTCACCCGAATTGCGGTGTCGGAACCGCGGTGATGATCGACAAGGAAAACAGAGAGATGCGCCCGGTGCCGGAGTTTCTGAACATTCCGGGTCTCGTCAAAGACATGCAGAAGATCACGGACGCGGCGCGCGGCAAGTGGATGTCAAACGTCATGATGGGTCTGGCGCTCCTGAAGCACTACAACCCTTACAAGTCGCCATCGCAGTTCACGCTTTACGAGCTCTTCAAGAAGTTTGACAAGTCGTTTGGACTGACCGGTAAGGAC
>JBIOUJ010000250.1:0-38022 GCA_044867025.1 Pyrinomonadaceae bacterium
GCGGTTTATACTTTTACAGCCTCTTTCTACCGCAGAGGCGCAGAGGACCGCAGAGATACGCAGAGGGGAAATTAGACCTCACTGTGAAGCCGAGCTATTGTTCGTCGCTGAACTTGTAGCCAATTCCCCACACAGTGAGGACCATCTGGGGGTTCTCTGGGTTTTCTTCGATCTTGGCTCGCAAGCGATTGATGTGTGAGTCGATCGTACGATCGTAGCCCTCGTAGGAGTAGTCCCAAATCTTCTCCAGCAAGTACTTACGCGGAAAAACTCTGCCCGGGTTCGACGCAAACAGCCGCAGCAGATCAAACTCTTTCGGCGTCAATTCAACCTGCCGGTCGCCAATCGTGACTTCGCGTTTCGCGGAGTCGATCCTGAGCCGGCCGCGAATGATCGGCGCCTCATCTCGCATTCCATCGGTACTTGGACCATTTCGTGTACGCCGGAGTACAGATTTAATTCGAGCCTCCAGTTCCCTGAGGCTGAAAGGCTTGGTTATGTAGTCATCCGCACCCATCTCGAGCCCAAGCACCTTGTCGACGACGTCGTCTTTAGCGGTGAGCATGAGAATGGGTAAGTAGCCGACCTTTTCGCGGAGCTCTTTGCACACTGCCAGGCCATCCATCTTGGGCAGCATGAGGTCGAGCACCACGGCGTCGGGAGGATCGTCCAAAGCGGCCTTGACGCCGTTCAGACCGTCCTCTACGGTTTTGACGTTATAACCCGCGCGCGAGAAATACTCGCTGATTGCAGTCGAGATGTTCTCGTCGTCCTCGACAACGAGCAGCGAGACTTTACGCTCGCCGGAGTCGGGAACCTGGAAGTTTTCTTTTCCTGTCTTTTGTCTGTCAGTAGCTGTAGCCATCGGAATTATTAGTCGAGTCTGAAACTGACAGGAGGCTCAGAGGGCAAGCACCACAATGGGGTCATTGGCGCAACTCGGTTCGGGTGGATAGTACACAAGAATCGGTCCGCTGTTCAAGCCCAAAGTGTCACGGAGCCTTCACACCTGCTATGCTATGCGCCCCGAACGCCATTACAAACCATCGAGGTAAGAAGCTGATGACACCCGAAGAACGAAACGATCTCATCGCAAAATACACTGCCGGATACGACGAAGTCATGAAGGCGCTGAATGGTTTCCCCGCGGACAGTTTGGGCGCACATCCCATTCCCGGCAAATGGAGCGCGCGTGAAATCGTTCATCATCTCGGGGATAGTGAAACCACTTCAGCCGGACGAATTCGAAAGCTTCTCGTCGAAGACAATCCTTTGATCCAGGGTTATGATCAGGACGAGTTCGCAACCAAGCTTCGTTACAACGAGCGCGACATGGCCCCCGCACTCGAGGCTTTTCGTTACGCGCGTGAAACGACCGCCCAACTGCTTGGTCTCATGACTGAAGACGATTGGAAACGCGCAGGCACTCACACCGAGAGTGGTGCGTACTCGATGGAAGACTGGTTGACGATCTACGCGAAGCACGCACACAATCACGCAGCACAAATTCAGCGATTGCGCGAAGCCCTTGATAAGAACCACTGAAGTTCATGAAGTATTTTGCTGTAGTTCTCGTCTTAGCTCTAATCGGTGCTAATGCCGGAGCTCAAAAAGTATCCAAAAATAAGATCGACCTGGGCCAGACGCTTTTCTTCGACAAGCGTCTTTCGGCGGACGGCACGACTAGTTGTGCCTCGTGTCACGATCCGGCAACGGCATTCACAAGCAAAGACGCAATCGCCGTCGGCGTCATGGGCCGCAGCGGAACGCGCAATGTTCCGACGATCATCAACGCAAAGTTCAGTGCCTCGCTGTTTTGGGATGGGCGCGTCCGCACGCTTGAAGAACAAGTCAAACAGCCGCTGTTGAATGCCAACGAGATGGGACTCGAGAGCGAAGCGGAGCTGGTAAACCGCTTGTCGGCTATTCCTGAATACGTAAAACAATTCCGACGCGTCTTTCCGAAGCGCGGCATCACGCTCGAGACCGTTGCGGCAGCCATTGCGGCGTACGAGCGGACGGTGGTTTCCATGAATTCGCCGTTTGATAGGTTTATAAAAGGCGACCGGAATGCGATTTCTGATAATCAGAAAGCGGGCTGGGCCGTCTTCAGAGAAAAGGCGAAGTGTATTGAGTGTCATTCGTTCTCGACATCGTCGCCTTTGTTTACCGACTTCAACTTCTACAATACCGGAACGGCCGTCGGTAATCCGAAGTTCGCGAATGTCGTCCAACGTGCGGCTGAGATCAAGACGCGAAAAAGTGCTGACGCGGGTTCACTGGCGCACGATCCGGATTTTTCAGTGCTCGGGCGTTTTCTCGTGACGCACGATGAGAAAGACATGGGCGCGTTCAAGACGCCAACCTTGCGCAATATCGAATTGACTGGTCCTTACATGCATGACGGCTCGATCAGAACGCTCCTCGACGTCGTGAGGTTTTATAACGATGGCGGGCGTAAGAATCCGCACCTCCATCAGAGAATGCACCCGCTGAATTTGAATGAGAAAGAGATAAACGATCTCGTTGAGTTCCTGCGAGCGCTGACCAGCGACGACGTCCTCCGGCAAGTCCAATCCACCAAACCCCAGAGCCGCGGATAACACGGATGAAAACACAGATGAAACACGTATAGATCGTATCCGTGTTTTCATCGGTGTTATCCGTGGCACTTAAATCACCCCTCTTTCTTGACAAAGTTTTTTTGCGCGAGCATTATCCGGATTGCCTCTATCAAAAACCGAAATCATGTCAAATATGAGTGCTGCCACTCTTCTGCAAACTTCGCTGTCTGATCTGAAACTCGTTCGACGCGGTAAGGTGCGCGACGTCTACGCCGTAGACGACGACAGCCTGCTCATCGTCGCGACAGATCGCATCTCTGCTTTCGACTGCATTCTACCGACGCCGATCGAGCGTAAAGGCGAAGTGCTTACAGCGCTTTCCAAATTCTGGTTCGACAAGCTGGGACACGTCGTCGCCAATCACTTGATCGAGAGCGACGTCGACGCAATGCCGCCCGCGATTCAGCCTCATGCGCGAACTCTTGCTGGACGCGCGATGCTTGTGCGTCGTGCGGAAGTGTTTCCAGTAGAGTGCGTCGTGCGTGGTTATCTCGTCGGCTCGGGATGGAAAGACTACAAGCGCACCGGATCTGTCTGCGGTCACAAGCTTCCGGAAGACCTACTCGAGTCAGCCAAGTTGCCCGAGCCGATCTTCACGCCGTCGACGAAAGCCGAACAAGGCCACGACGAAAACATCACTGAAGATCAAGTCAGAGAGATGATCGGCGACGAGCAGACAGCGCTGCTTCGAGAAACTTCTTTACGCCTCTACTCCGAAGCACACGAGTACGCGCGGCAGCGTGGCATCATCATCGCCGATACGAAGTTTGAGTTTGGACTGGATAAAAATGGAGAACTGTTGCTGGTCGACGAGGTGTTGACTCCCGACTCGTCGCGATTCTGGCCCGCGGATGAATACCAACCCGGGCGCTCGCAACCTTCATTCGACAAACAGTTCGTGCGCGACTATCTCGAGACGCTCGACTGGGATAAGAAGCCACCCGCACCAGCTATTCCCAGCGAGATCGCGGCGGCAACCACTGCTCGTTACCTTGAAGCCTATCGCCTGTTGACCGGAAAAGAGCTTTGATACGCACCCGACTCGAAAACCTCATCGACGAAATGCTCGAGGGCCACATCCTCCTCGACGAGGCCCTCTCCGAATTCGAGAAGCTCTACATAAAAAAGGCCCTGGCCCGACACAACCAACACCTCTCAAAGACCGCCGTCGTCCTCGGCATCCACCGCAACACCCTCGCGAAGCGCGTCGCTACCTACAAAAGCCAGGATTCGCCGCAAAAAAGCATCAAAATCGCAAAAGCCAGGGCCGTCGGGCGCGGTTGACAACAGCTCTCATCCCGCTTTATTCTTGGCACTCTAATTCAGAGAGTGCTAAGTTCTCATAAATCAAAAATACCCCATTGGACAGAATTGAAAGGAGATCTAGGTCATGGCAACGAACATCAGGCCTCTTCATGATCGCGTCATCGTGAAGCGAATCGAAGAGGGCGAGCAGGTGCGGGGCGGCATCATTATCCCCGACACTGCCAAGGAAAAACCGCAGGAGGGCGAGGTCGTCGCGGTCGGAGAGGGCAAATATAAGGAAGACGGCACGCGCCAGCCCCTCGACGTGAAGCAGGGCGATCGAGTTCTTTTCGGAAAATACAGTGGCTCCGAGATCAAGATTGATGGCGAAGAGCTTCTCATCATGCGCGAGGACGAAATCCTCGGAATCCTCGAACGCGCCGGCGCAGCAAGCGGCGGTGGCAGTAAGAAAGGTGGTAAGTAAAAATGGCTAAGCAAGTAGTTCACGGTGAGGATTCGCGGGCGGCGATTTTGCGCGGTATCAATCAGCTCGCCGATGCCGTGAAGATCACCCTCGGTCCGAAGGGCCGAAACGTAGTTATCGACAAGAAGTTTGGTTCACCCACGATCACCAAAGACGGCGTCACCGTCGCGAAAGAGATTGAGTTGAAAGACTCGCTCGAGAACATGGGCGCTCAGATGGTGCGCGAAGTCGCTTCGAAGACTTCCGACGTCGCAGGCGACGGCACCACCACCGCGACCGTTCTCGCACAGGCGATTTTCCGCGAAGGCGTGAAGACTGTTGCAGCAGGCGCGAACCCGATGGCGCTCAAGCGCGGCATCGACAAGGCTGTCGAGCGTGCGACTGAAGAGATCAAGCGCCTCTCGAAGCCCGTCAAGGGTGATGCGATCGCGCAGGTCGGTACTGTTTCCGCCAACGGTGATCAGACCATCGGCAACATTATCGCCGAAGCGATGAACAAAGTCGGCAAAGACGGTGTCATCACCGTTGAAGAGTCGAAGACGATGGATACCTCACTCGAAGTGGTCGAAGGTATGCAGTTCGATCGCGGTTACCTGAGCCCGTACTTCGTAACCGATCCGGAGCGGATGGAAGCAGTGCTCGAGAATCCACTCATCCTGATCAACGAGAAGAAGATCAGCTCGATGAAGGATCTGCTGCCATTGCTCGAGCAGGTTGCGAAGCTTGGCAAGCCGATGCTGATCATCGCCGAAGACGTCGAAGGCGAAGCACTGGCGACGCTGGTTGTGAACAAACTGCGCGGCACGCTGAACATCGCTGCCGTGAAAGCACCTGGCTTCGGCGATCGTCGCAAGGCGATGCTCGAAGACATCGCGATTCTCACTGGCGGTAAAGTCATCAGCGAGGATCTCGGAATCAAGCTCGAGAACGTGAAGCTGGAAGATCTCGGCCGCGCCAAGAAAATCACGATCGACAAAGACAACACCACGATCGTCGAAGGCGTCGGCAAGCAGACGGACATCGAAGGCCGCGTCAAGACTCTGCGCGCGCAGATCGAAGACACGACTTCCGACTACGACCGCGAGAAACTCCAGGAGCGGCTCGCGAAGCTCGTCGGTGGTGTGGCAGTGATCAAAGTCGGTGCTGCGACCGAGACCGAGATGAAAGAGAAGAAGGCGCGCGTTGAAGATGCAATGCATGCGACACGCGCGGCTGTCGAAGAAGGAATCGTTCCGGGTGGCGGCGTCGCGCTCGTACGTGCGGCGAAGCAACTCGAGAAACTCAACCTCAACGAAGACGGCGAAGGTGATCCCGACGAGCAGATCGGCGTCAACATCGTTCGTCGTGCGTTGGAAGAGCCTCTGCGCCAGATCGTTCAGAACGCGGGCAAAGAGGGTGCAGTGGTTGTCGAGCGGATTCGTTCTGAGAAGAACGAGAACATCGGCTTCAACGCAGCGACTGAATCGTTTGAAGACCTCGTGAAGGCCGGCGTCATCGACCCTGCGAAGGTCACTCGCACGGCACTTCAGAACGCAGCTTCGATCGCCGGCTTGATGCTGACGACTGAAGCGATGGTTTCGGAGATTCCTGAGGAAGACAAGAGCCCCGCGCCGGGTGGCATGGGCGGTATGAGCGGCATGGGCATGTAAGCCGCGGATTTAACGGACGAACGCGGATTACATAACTAAACGTTTGTAATCCGCGTCATCCGTGGCAAGTTCTTCTCCTTCCGGCAACACATCTTCCAAAATCTCTTCCAACAATTTCGCAGATATGTCGAGCGCCGAAAGAATCGGGTGCGCGGAAGCGTTATCCTTAACGTACCCTTTCGCCACATCCTGCGCGTACGCCAACGCAATGTAGGCGCGCGCGAGTCGACGACTATCGATGTTTCCCCAAAACGGTGTCATTAGAAATTTAGAACTGCACGCACGAGGACTGACACTCCGATAGCTCCACCACCGAGCGTAAAGATCCACTCTACCAGCGGACTCGGTCGTCCAAACATTTTCCGGACGATCACCATACCGCTCTTCCATCCATCGAGCTGATACACCGGGATCAGATTTCCAATCGCGAGTGCGAGATTAAAAGCTCCGAAGAGCGATCCCCAGGTTAGAACACACAGCACCAGGTTCACACCGATTCCTGCTCCGAGCACGAACAACTGTTGTAACAACGGTCGACGTTGCAGTGTCGCGATATCCATCTGCACGTACGCGCCGACTGGAAGCAAGCGAAGTTGACAGTCAACTTGGCTAAGACGAACACCAAAAATTTTTGGTCCCCAACCGAATCCTGCCTGCTTGATCGGAACTCCACAAACGCGGGCTGCACCGTAATGCCCCAGTTCGTGAAGCACGAGTGCTGCAACGAAGCTTGCTATTGCGTTGACGACGACGATGATCATGATTGTAGAAACACAGAGATTTGTTCTTCCAACTTTTTCAGAAGTTGGAACTCACGTTTTATCGCTTGAAAGTCATTTCTAACGTCGAGGATTAAAAATAGAATCGCGCAGGTGATGACAATCGCCTCAAGTATTCCCAAACCTCTCTGTGCGATGACGAGAAACATGAAGAGAGATGCGAGTGCGAAGATGTAAAGTCTGATAGCCAGCATAAATTCCGAAGCAATGTTCGATAGCGCGCAGACGGAGACACTGAGACTCAGCATAGTGTCACCTCATTTTTCTCGACAGAAGAAATAAAGGGGTAATATCTCTCTGGTTCCAGCCATTTCTAATCGTAAGGACTTCGTCTCTGTGCTCTCTGCGTATCTCGGCGTTCTCTGCATTGAACAAACGTTGACCGCAGAGACCGCAGAGATGGACCAACAGAATCCAGATTCTAGAATGGTTGTCCAGATGCTAGACTTACCGGGGTTCAGAAACAGTTTTGACTGCGATTTCACAAGGAATTGTGACCTAATCGACCAATGATTAGGTTGGCCCATGTTTTGCAGAGACAGGTCGGATTCACACGTCTGGTGCTTGGCTTTTGAGGATGTCGAGTTAGCAATGTTCTAAGCTTTACCCAAAACCGTAAGGTCTCGTCGGTCCTCATTTTTACAATCAAACAACGTAACCCGAGGTCACCCCGTCAGTACGGGTGTGTGCCACCAAGGTTCAAATCAACGGCTCAAGGTCTTCGGAACATCAAGTCATTTAAGCGTTTTGATATACCAGTTTCGAAAGGAGTGCTCCCGAAGGTTGTCATTCGCGGACGCTCGAAGCAAGCCGCAAAATGAGATCTTAACCTTAGGAGTTTAGTTACTGAATGCCCCTAACAACTCCCACGGCGATCGATGGCTGGACCACCCATGCGAGTAATCGCTCCGGCGCGATCGTTATCGACCAGGAAACTCACAGAACAAGCGGGTCTAAAACTCCGACTCTCATCGGCCAATCGCCGGTGATGCGGAAACTCTTCTCGGTCATTGAACGCGTCGCACCAACCGATGCGTCGGTGCTCGTCACCGGCGCTACCGGCACTGGAAAAGAGTTGGCAGCACGCGCGATTCACGACCTCAGTCCGAGGCGAGATGCCGCATTCGTCGACATCAACTGTTCCGCAATCCCCGAAACACTTATCGAAGCCGAACTCTTCGGTCACCAGCGCGGCACCTTCACCGGCGCACATGAGAACCGCAGCGGTCTCTTCGAAAAAGCTTCAGGCGGAACGCTCTTTCTCGACGAAGTCGATGCATTGAATCTTTCGGCGCAGGCGAAGTTACTGCGGGTGCTTCAGGAGCGGACGGTACGTCGCATCGGCGCTCGCGCAAACATCGCGATCGACGTGCGCATCATCTCCGCAACGAACTGCGATCTGGCCACGGCAGTCGCGGAAGGACGTTTTCGCCCGGACCTTTACTACCGGTTGCGCGTTCTTCCATTGCACGTGCCGGAACTTTGCACTCGCGGCGACGACGTGCGGTTGCTGGTCGATCACTTCCTTCGTGTTAAGTCGGAGAGAAACGGTCAGCGGCTGAGAAAATTCAGTCCGGAAGCGATGCGTGCGCTTTGTGATTATCCGTGGCCCGGCAACGTCCGCGAACTCGAAAACACGATCGAATACGCGCTCGCTATCGGCCTCGAGGAGGAGCTCGGCATCGCGGATCTTCCGCCCGAGATTCTCACCTCTGCTCCGCAGGCGTCGCCTGACAATTTCAGGCAAGTCTTGCAGGCTTACATGAACGACACGGTACCGCTCGCAGAGATCGAAAAGCGCTACATTCTCTCGGTATTGCAACAGTTTGGTGGAAACCAGGTGCGCGCGGCAGCCGCACTCGGGATCGATCGCAGCAAGCTTTATCGAAGACTCAAGCAGTATGGTGTGATGGCAGTCAGGTTCATACAGGAAGAAGAACTGGACGGCCATCAGTTCCGGTCTCATTAACAGCCCCGACCGTGTCCACAAAAAGCACAGAAAGCACTAACAGCTTTCTGTGCGTTTTTGTGGCTAACAAACTGCTCGCTGGCGAGCACTTGTGTCTCAGCGCCCACCCCCAAGTGTGCGGATTCGTGGAATTGCCTTTACTTATCGGATCTTACGGCGGCACATTGCTTGCGAAGCGTGTCTTATCCACGAGTTTGTTCGCACACCAGGAGTCCGAGTTATGAGATGGAAACACTGGTTGGTTCTCGCTGCTTTCCTGCTTTCAATCACCCTCCCGACAACGTTGGAAACCTTTGCCCAAGCACCAAAGATCCAGCCTACTGCTACACGTATACTCACAAACCGCGACGTTTTGCAGATGAGTCGCAGCGGGATGAAATCTCACCTGATCATCTCCACGATTCTGACGTCGACGTGCAACTTCGACACTTTCCCGCCGGTCCTCGAAGACTTGAAGCGACGAGGAGTGCCGGAGAACGTGCTGCACTTCATGTCCGTAGTCCCGAACGGCCCGCCAAACCTTCCTGAAGCGGGCACCAGCGAAGAGCCTCCGCTCAAGTTATCCAAGGTAAAACTGCCGCAGGGGCTGCCCGTGGTCGTGGAAACGCTCTACCCGGTGTCGTCGGCAGATTTCAAGTTGAACACTACGGCAGCGTTCTCTGTCGTCCGTGACGTTTATATCGACGGCACCCTCGCGATCCCACGTGGAACGATTGCGCGCGCGAAAATCGTGAAAGTGAAGAAGGCAAGAACCTGGGGACGTGCCGGCGCCCTGACTTTTGAAATGGAACGCATCGTGGCGATAGACGGCACACGCGTTCCGGTGCTACTGACGGCCGCGGCTGCGGGCGGCAACAGATCCGGTGTGGTGGCCGTCGGCGCGGCCGCGACGTCCGCACTGATCTTTCCGTACACAGCACCTGCGGCAATCGTTTGGGGATTCAGAAAAGGTGATGACGCTGTTGTGAAAGGAAATAAGCAGTTTGCGGCGGTTGTCGAAGGTGATACCGAGGTGTGGGGAATCATTCCGCAGAAGGACAAAGTCATTTATCATTTCGCGGAAACATTGAAGGCGAAGGAAGAAAGCACCAAAACACCGGCTGCTTTTACTCGCTTTCCGGTTAGACATTAACTCTGCGTACCTCTGCGTACCTCTGCGCCTCTGCGGTAAAGAGCATTTTCACCGCAGAGGCGCAGAGGAACGCAGAGGAACGCAGAGAAGACACTTCAAGTTATAAGCTTACTACGTGGAAATGCTTTGCCGATAAGTCTTTTATAGCAAGACGGCTCTATACACCTTTGGACGAGGAGCAATCCGATGCAATTCGACGTGGTCACAGTGGTAGCCATCATCGTGATCGTCATTGGCGCAGGCTTTCTGATCATGAAGCGCCGCAACCGAACTTAACTGATGGGCAGCAGACTCTCTTTCCGAAACATCTTTCCTCTGGTGTTTTTCCTGATGATCTTCGCTCTGGCGGTTCGCCAGAGTGCATTCATCGATCCCGATCTTTGGTGGCACCTCCAAACAGGTCAGGACATCGTCGCCTCACGCGCGATCCCGCAAGTCGACATCTATTCATTTACCAAAGCCGGCTCCGAGTGGGTCACGCATGAATGGCTGTCGGAAGTGTTGATCTATGGGATCTTTCGCTTTACCGGATGGGCCGGGCTGCTCGTCGTATTCTCCGGCCTGATCGCTGCCGCGTTTTACCTCACTTACCGCCGGTGCGTTGGTAAGCCCTACATCGCATCTGCGGTGATGCTTCTGGCTGTATTGGCGTCGTCACCTCTATTTGGTGTGCGCCCGCAGATGATCACGCTCTTGCTCGCCAGCATCTTCATTACGCTTCTCACTCAATACTCGAACGACGGTCGAAAGGGGCGTCTTATTTGGATGGCGCCGCTGATGCTCCTTTGGGTGAACTTCCACGCAGGTTACGCACTCGGCCTCGGATTGATCGTGCTTTACACGATCAGTCTCGCAATCGATCGCAAGTGGGACTTGATTCCTCGATTGGGAATCATGTTGATCGCGTGCACGGCAGTGGTGCCGTTGAACCCGAATGGGTTTCGAATGTTTACCTATCCGATTGAAACCCTTCGCTCTCCGTCGATGGCGGCCTTCATTCAGGAGTGGGCCTCACCTGATTTCCACAAGGCCATGTTTCTGCCATTGGCTTTGTTTCTCTTCCTGCTGCTCGGCGCACTCGCGTTATCACCCAAACGTGCGCGCGCGAGTGAAGTCTTCCTTGTTTTTGTAACCGGACTGGCCGCACTCAGATCGGCACGACACATTCCAATCTTCGCCCTCATCGCAGCTCCGGTTTTGGCCGAGCAGATTTGGGCGGTGATGTCAGCGCGCGGCTGGGACATTCGATTGTTTGCTCCTGAAGGATTGACGCCCAGGCCGGCAGTGGTTTTCGCTTTGCTCCTTCTGCTTGCACCTGCCGCCCTGGACGTCGCACTCATAAAGCACTTCGTTTCGAATCAGCCGGCGTATGAAGCGAGGAATTATCCTCGCGCTGCTGTCGACTTTCTTGATGAAAAGCAACTGCCGGGACCGGTTTACAACCGCTACGGTTGGGGTGGTTACCTGATTCGGCGTCTGCACGGCGAGTATCCGGTTTACATCGACGGCCGCGCGGACGTGTATGGCGACAATTTCATGTACGAGGCTTTCAACACGCATGAGGGCCGCAACGGCTGGCAGGGATCGCTCGATCGCTACTCGATTCGGACGGTTCTGATCGAGCCCGATGTGCCGTTGGCCAGTCTGCTTCGCAATGACGAGCAGTGGCAGAAAGTTTACGAAGATCACCAGGCAGTGATCTTCACTCGATCGATGACGAACCAATCATTCACCGTTGCGATGGACTCGCATCCTCATCTCAACGCTCAGCGTTGAGCCGTTTTGTTGTCAGTGGAGATTTTTTGAAATGGCAAACGATGTGAAGAAGAAAAAGCGAATCGGAATATTCGTGATTGCGTACAACGCCGTCAACAAACTTGACTGGACGCTCGATCGCATTCCAGAAGAAGTTTGGGAAAAGGTTGACGAGGTATTCCTCTTTGACGATTGCTCCACTGACAACACTTACTACGCCGCGATTGGATACAAGCACGCCAAGGCAGTTGAAAAGC
This sequence comes from Pyrinomonadaceae bacterium, assembly GCA_044867025.1. GTDB lineage: Bacteria > Acidobacteriota > Blastocatellia > Pyrinomonadales > Pyrinomonadaceae > PSRF01. Next base: position 11,895 of record JBIOUJ010000250.1, read on the forward strand.
TGACGGTCCATCGCAACGCCAAGAATCTCCGATACGGCGGCAATCAGAAAGCCGGTTACGAATATGCCATCGCGCGAGATTTAGACATCGTCGTAATGCTCCACGCAGATGGCCAGTATGCGCCAGAAGTGTTGCCCGAACTGCTCGCGCCGCTCGAGCGCGACGAAGCCGACATGGTCTTCGGCTCACGTATGGCAGCCGGAGGGAATCCGCGAGCTGGAGGAATGCCGTTTTACAAATTCATCGGCAACAAAATCCTGACCTGGCTTGAAAACCGCATCACAGGAATGAAACTTTCAGAGTTCCATTCGGGCTACAGGCTCTACAGTTGCGCGGCTCTCAAAAAGATCCCCTTCAAGCAGAACTCAAACGAGTGGCACTTCGATACTGACATCCTGATCCAATTTCACGAAGCAGGATTGCGCATTTGTGAACGCCCGATACCGACGTATTATGGTGATGAAATTTGTTACGTTAACGGAACGGTCTACGCGCTAAACTGTATTAAGTCGGCGTTTAAATACAGGTTGCACAAAGCAAACCTCTCATACGAGTCGAAGTACGACATCGACGGCGCGCATTACACCTATAAGCGGACCGATCCCTACAGCAGTCACTCCAGGATTATCGAATGGATCGAAAAGGAAAAACCCCGGGAGGTATTGGAAATCGGTACCGCCACCGGTTATCTCACATCAGAGATAGTCAGTCACGGGTGCATCGTCACGGGCGTCGAGCAGGATCCGGAGATGGCAAAGATTGCTGAGCAGTATTGTAAGAAGATGGTGGTGGGGGACGTTGAGAATTTAGATCTCTCTCAGCTAGGAAAGTATGACGCGATCATTCTCGGAGACATCGTCGAGCACCTGCGCAATCCACGGGAGTTTTTGCAGAAGATCGGAAAGCTCTTGAACAAGGGTGGAAAGATTCTGATCTCGCTTCCGAATGTCGCGAATATCTGGGTGCGACTCAACCTGCTCTTCGGCCGTTTCAACTACAGCCGTGTTGGAATCCTCGACGAGTCTCACATGCGTTTCTTTACGCTCGAGAGTTCAAAGAAGATCGCAAATGATTCCGGTCTCGAAGTAATCAGCACAAACGTGACGCCAATTCCCTTGCCTCTGATCCTTCCTTCCACGAGTAAAGGTCGAGCGCTGAGTTTTCTCCATGCTCTGAACTGGGGAATTACCAGACTGAGAAAGACGCTCTTTGGTTATCAGTTTATTCTGGTGTGCCAACCGAAATCGTAAACCACCTAGTTAGACTTGGAGCGCTAGGCAAAACCTTGTTCCACAGCAACCGATCAATAGAACCCTCACTATCGCCTTCAACCAAACACTCGGGATCGCATGTTTCATTTCCGAAATAAACGACTCATTGTTTTACTTTTCCTGCTCGGTTTCATAGGTGCGGCTGCAATCATCGCCCACATCTTCGTGAGCGATCATCAAGAAGCCACCGGCGGAGTGGCATTGCTTGATCACGTATTTGATATCGTGCTGGCATTTATATTGACCATAACGCTATCCGCAGTGGGTCATTCAGTAACCGAAAGACTTCGTCTCAGATTCATAAATGTTGCAGAAGAGATCGGATTTTCGCTATTTGTCGGCGCCGGTGTAGTGGGGCTCGCCGTGCTTCTTCTGGGATTAGGCGGATGGTTGCGTCCTATTCCTGTTTCATTGTTGATAGCCATTTGTATTTTCGTATCCAGAGGAAGTTGGATGCGATTAGTCAATCTCGTCAAAGAGACTATTCAAAGTCTTGCGTATGATCGTGAAGTCAGAGTAGTCGCGGCGATATATGCATGCCTAATATTTCTTTTCGTCTTGCGCGCTGCGGGCGTTCCTACGGCGCCTGATGAACTCATTTATCACTTACCAGTGACCAGATCCTTTGTCCAGCGCGGCGCCGTCTATGCGCTTTTTGATAATTCCTTAGGCAACTTCCCATTTCTGATTCACATGATTTATGCAGTGTGCTTACTAACGAGCTCTGACATTGCGCCAAGGTTGATTAGTCTTTTTCTAGCTGTGGGTACTTCCTTCGCGATCTTCGGATTCTGTACTCGCTACCTGAACCGGCGGATTGCCGCAGTAGCAATCTTTGCTTTTTTTGGCGCGGGAATGGTGGTTGAAGTCGCCGTTACCTCACGCATAGATGTATCTCTGGCTGGCATGCTTTTTCTTTGCACATACGCCATGGTGAATTATCTCGATACCGGACAGCAAGGATGGTTGTGGGTCTCCGCAATGCTCGCAGGTTTCAGTCTGGGAATCAAACACACCGCGATATTGTGGCTCGGATTCATCGCGCTAATGTACCTGGTCCATAGCCTCGTCATAAACCGAAATGGGGTATTGCCGGTATTAAGATCGGGGTTCATGTACGCCCTGCTCGCCTTTGCCATTGCCTCACCCTGGTACATCAAGAACTACGAGTGGTTTCACAATCCTGTTTATCCACTCTTGACCGGTGAAGTCGCTGAGTTTGGTGCAAACGGTATTCGGTACTTTGATGCGAATGACGAGCAACGACTTGACGCCCATTTCGTGGCGGCCCGTTCTGAAATGCCTGAAATCGTAAAGGCGCAGGAAAACGAACTTGCGGAGCAAATTAATTCGAGGATTCAGCGTCATCCGCTCAGGTGGTGGGAGTTCTTCCTGAAACCGAGTAACTATCTGATGGCTGAACCGTATCAGTACCCCAATTACCTTTTCGTCATTATTCCGCTGTTGGTATCGCTCAAAAAACCAAAATGGATCTTATGGCTATTATTATTGAGTTTGGGATTCGTTTTTGCAGTAACCTGGACCTCATGGATCGCCAGATATTTGGTACCGGCCTATCCAGCCTTAACTATAATCGCTAGTTACACCCTTGTAGAACTCTCGAAAAGACTGAAGCTGCGGTTTGCTTCACTCGAGAAGCTATATGTTTATGCAGTAGCTGTCGCCCTAGCCGTAATAGTGGCGAGTAGCATCCGCGCGATGAACACTTTCAATACTGTGAGGTACCTCGCGGGAAGCGCCTCGAGGCAAGAAATAGAATCACAGTTCCCCTATTATCAACCAATTCATTTCATTAATAGCCAGCTCCCCTCAAACGCTCGCATCCTGACTATTGGAGCCCAGCAAACCTATGGACTTGAACGTGAACATCTTACGGATGAGAGTTGGTTTACCACCAAGTGGAGGAGAGTTCTGATCCGTAACAGCTCTCTTGAGCAAGTTAATGAAGACCTGAAGCGACAAGGGTTTACTCACGTCCTTTACTCGGACGGCTTGTTCAAATTCGCTGCGTGGATGGGAACTCGGGGAACCGGCGGAACTGAAATGATTTCAGTAAACGAAGTGGGAAATTCCGAGGAAAGACTTCGGCTTGGACCTGAGTATCAGTTGTTAAGAAATTGGTCAACATTCACGATGTATAAAACCAAGTTTCTGGAGACTGTGTATTCGGACCAGAATGGGTATGAGATTCTAAAAATCAAGTGATCTCGACTTCTCTCCGTTCCGGCCAGTTTTCACATTAACGCCCACAACGCGTAGCGTCGAAGAAGGGTGGACGGCGTCGGAAGATGATCCCAAAACCGTGGCGCCAGACGGAAAAACCCGATCCCGAAATTTGAGAATCGGAATCTCGATAACCCTCGTCATTAAGTGACCAAACATTATTGCCGCGATCAGATACAAGCTCATAAATAATAGCCAGCGAAGCGTCGGGGTTCCGAGCAAGAGATCTTTGGCGAGCGTTCGGATGATCCCTGAGAGATGCCAGTGCCATAAGTAAATACCGTAACTGCCAACGCCAACAAACGTGAGGCTTCGCACGGCTAAAGAGTTGGTTTGCTCAAATGAGATCGCGGCAACGAGAACGCAGCCATATCCAACGTACAGCAAAGAAAAACCTAAGATCCACACGAAAACCGAATTTTCAAGCACCAAGAACATCATCGGACTGATGAGCGCCAAACCGAAAAGCAAAAGTGGGACTCTCCAGCGCTGTAACTGCGCAAACATGTTTGGTCTAAGGTGAAAAAGTGCGGCAAGGAACACACCAAAGAAGAGTGAGTCAGCGCGCAAGTGCGTCCACTTCAAGCGATCCCAAACTTCAACTGCGCCTGTTGGAACATGCGCGAACCGGAGTAAAGTGCAAGTTGCTATAACAATTAGGGCGACGGTTGCAATGGCTGCAAAGAGTCGTGAGTTAACAGGCTTAGAGCATCGCGCAAGCGATACCAGGATGACAGGCAAAATCAAGTAGAAGTGTTCCTCGATAGCGAGGCTCCAGGTGTGTAAAAGGACATTGCCGAAGTAGTTTTGCTGGTGGAAGAAGTGCGGAGCAAGCGCCGCTATCCTTTCGGAGAAGGAGTAGGTTCTGCCGTCTGGGTGAAACATTGGAACCGCAAACAGCATGAAGAGGACAAGTGCAATGTAGCCGGGCCAAATCTTAAAGCCACGCCGAACCAGAAACCTGCCAATCCTCAGCGATGATGTTTGACGATATTCATTAAATAGTAATCCGCCAATCAGAAAACCGGACAGCACAAAAAACAGATCAACTCCTGTCCACCCGAAGCGGTGCCAGACCGAAGCCACCGCTCTGAGCGATCCGGCCGACTCAGGGTCGACGACAGGATGCCGCCCCAGTACAAGAAGGATCGCGACGGCGCGCAGAAGATCGAGTTGCTTAATACGCACTGTGAGTCAGATTCGGAACTTAATCTGCAAAGCCGACAATGGCTTGAGGTGGAAGATCAGAAGGAGAAGAATGATACGGTAGCCCCTCCATTGCTGCAATGGCGAAGTATAGGTCGATAGCAACACGATTGAACAGACCGTAGCCACCAAAGCATGAATCAAGAGCAAACCCGGCGTAAGCACTGATAGGTCATGGAAATGTGAAATGAGGTGCTGTAAAAAAGTGCTACGATGATGTCCTGAGCGTTCAACTAGGCCTAAAATCTCTTTAATGTTTTTGACCTTCCTCCATCCCGGGGGACGCACTATATGGCTTTCCTCGATCCTTTTGCCCCCACGTTCGGAACTGTATCAGCTCTCGTTTACTATTCGACAAGCGGAATACTTTTGAGCGACGGATACTTCGATCCTTATAGGTCCAGCAGACTGGTTGGATTCGCTCGGCTCAGTGTTCCATTGTTGACCTCGATGTTTCTATGGCAGACAAAACCGAGAACGAACATAGAATTCCACCATCTCTGAATCGAACTCCTTTGGATCGCATTTTTCATCCTGTCTTTAGACTGCCAATTGTTTTAGTACTGATGATCAATCTCTTGATTGTTCGTGGCCCCAGCCGGGCGGATCTTTCTTCTTCGTACTGCAACGTTCATCGATCCGGTCCGAATTGACGAATTCGGTCCTAGTTACAACTCTGTTAGAAACTGGTTTATAGAGACAAAAATGGTTATGAGGTTTATCGTCTGAAGGAATTACTATGCGCCGCAAAGCCATGAGTTGAATTGGCTATGTGACATTGATACAACACCGATTCTGACTTGAGGCAAAGCGTACATAGCCTTTTTCGTTCAATATCAGGTAATTTTAAGGAAGCTAACGCATGAAGAAAGACGCAAGCGCAGTGAAGTTAGCAATATTTGGTTGCGGCCATTGGGGTCCTAACCATATCTGCAATTTCCGAGCGTTAAGTGTCACGTGGGCAGTGGACCAAGACCCCCAGCGACGCAACGACGTTTCCTCGGCATATTTTACCGCAGAGCTGCCCTGCTTGTCTGAGGACAAGCAGATAACGAATGGGGATTTTCAAAAACGTCGAAAAATAAGGACTATTTCGAGGATCCCCTAAGAAGGCGCAGAGGAACGCAGAGATCCGCAGAGACGCATTAACATTATGAGCGATGCAAAACCAGAAAAATTTATTCACGAGAAGGCGTTGGTGGAAACCGATAACATCGGCGAAGGCAGTCGCATATGGGCGTTCGCTCATGTGCAGAAAAATGTCCGTATTGGCGCTAACTGTAATATCGGCGATCACGCTTTCATCGAGAATGGTGTGACGATCGGCAATAACGTAACAATCAAAAATGGAGTTTGTGTTTGGGAGTATGTGCACGTCGATGACAATGTCTTCCTTGGACCAAATGCAGTTCTTACTAACGACCTCACCCCTCGAAGCCGCGCCGGCGACTGGTTACCGGTAGAAACATGGATTGAAGAGGGAGTCACCGTCGGAGCGAACGCAACGATTCTATGTGGAATAAGACTGGGCCGCCGTTGCCTCGTCGGGGCCGGAGCCCTAGTGACGCGCGACGTTCGACCTCACGAATTAATTTACGGAAACCCGGCGAAGTCTCACGGTTGGGTCTGCTTCTGCGCGCAACCGTTAAATCCAGATCTCAAGCCGATTACAACCTGTAACCGCTGCGGCCGAAAGTACAAGATCGTAGACTCGGGAGTAGAGGAGGTTACCTAGAATGGGGCGTCTCGAATTCCCAACTCTCAAGTCGCCGCGAATCGTAGCCATTCCCATAGCATTCAACGAAGAACTCAAGATTGCCGGCGTCCTCGACAGGTTCGCAGAAGTGAACGAGTTGACATTGCGGTCCTTTGAGGACCGTTCTACAGATCGGACTCCACAAGTCATCGTCGAAAAAGGCGCGACGATCATTCAACACGGCGTACAAAGCGGAGGGGGCAGCGATACGCACGGCCCACCGGTGGGCTGCGCGCGGCTATGACATCTGCGTGATTATGGCCGACAGCGACAACGATCGAGCCGCCGAAATTTTCCGGCTCATTCAGCCAATCACGGAAGGCACGCTGTTGATTCGCTTCCGCATTCGTACACCTGCAACAACTGCTCGCCTGCGAGCACCCACCCGCCTTACAGCCCTCGCCTCGGAACAACATAAACCCTGGTATTACAACAATTTGCGACAGCGCTGGCGCTCGGCATAGTCATTGCTTCCGCAGCTACGGACGAGTCTCGTCACCAGAAGCCGATTTAAATCTAAGGCCTATAAGATGTCCAAATTAATCTCCGATCATCAATTCACACTGGTCTCTGCCTCGCCGGAAAAGTCGGAGGAGCCATTGGAACTGTCCATTGTCATGCCCTGCCTCAATGAAGCGGAGACATTGGCGACGTGCATAGGAAAGGCGCGTCAATGGTTGGTTAAGAACCGTGTAGCTGGCGAAATTGTCGTTGCCGACAATGGAAGCACTGACGGTTCCCAAAATATTGCCGCTGCACTTGGAGCCCGGGTTATCAACGTCGTTGAGAAAGGCTATGGAAGTGCCCTGATGGGCGGTATCAACGCGGCGCGCGGCAAATATATCGTCATGGGCGACGCCGACGACAGCTATAACTTCGCTCACCTCGACTCATTCCTGGAGAAACTCCGCGAAGGTTTCGATTTAGTAATGGGAAATCGCTTTGCCGGTGGCATTAATCCGGGGGCAATGAAAGCACTTCATAAGTATCTGGGTAACCCTGTCTTAACTGGAATCGGCCGGCTGTTGTTCAAGAGCCCCTGCGGCGATTTCCATTGCGGCCTTCGAGCGTTTAGCAAAGCTGCTGTGATGAAACTCGACTTGCGAACGACAGGTATGGAGTTCGCGAGTGAGATGGTTGTGAAATCGACTTTGCATAGACTGAGAATTGCTGAAGTTCCTACAGTGCTATTCCGCGACGGTCGCAGTCGTCCTCCTCACTTAAGAAGCTGGCGTGACGGGTGGAGACATCTGCGGTTCTTGCTTCTTTATAGCCCGAGATGGTTGTTCCTGTATCCCGGGACGCTTCTAATGCTTGTCGGTTTTTTCGCAGCACTATGGTTGTTGCCTGGTTCTCGCACTGTGGGGTCGGTTACCTTCGACATCGGCACACTTCTTTATGCCGCCAGTGCCATCGTCATTGGATTTCAAGCCATAAACTTTTCGGTCTTCACCAAGGTCTTTGCAATCAGTGAAGGACTCCTGCCATCAGACAAAAGGCTCGAACGCCTTTTTAAATACGTGACCTTAGAGACAGGATTAGTAGTCGGTGCAGTACTAGTTCTCCTTGGCTTCGGGATGTCTGTTTACGCGGTTAGCAGTTGGGGCGCACACTCATTCGGCAATCTCGAACCAACTCAAATTTTGCGCATTGTAATTCCATCGGTGATTGCACTAATGTTAGGTTTTGAAGTGGTTCTTTCGAGCTTTTTCTTAAGTGTACTCGGAATGAAACGAAAATGAATCCACTTGAGCTGGTCCACGAAAAATATAGTTATTCCAAACGGCTGGGCCGGCTGAGACAGTTGTTAGCTGAGAATATTTCCCGAGGCGAACGTGTGCTAGACGTCGGATGCGGCGACGGTCAACTTGCTTATTTGATAATGCAACACCGACCAGACATCGATGTCTATGGTATTGACGTGCTGGTACGCGAAGGGACCAAGATTCCCGTAGCGCCGTTCGATGGAAAGCGATTTCCTTATCCTGATAACACCTTCGACGTTGTGATGTTCAGCGACGTACTTCATCATACAAACGATCCTCGCATCCTCTTGAACGAAGCGGCACGAGTTGGCAAACGAGCTATTGTGCTGAAGGATCATACAATGGATGGACCATTGGCCTACTCGACACTTCGGCTAATGGACTGGGTCGGTAACTCTCGCCATGGCGTCACGTTGCCATACAATTACTGGCCCAAACAAAGATGGTTGAAAACTTTCGAGTCAATGGGTCTCGTGGTGCGTAACTGGCAGCAAGACTTGAAGATGTACCCGTTTTGGGCTGATCCATTCTTTGGCAGATCACTTCACTTCGTCGCACGACTGGAGCTCAGCTCATAACTCCGCTTTTCGCGCCGCGCCGACTGGTGGTCCAGATTACTTGTAACGTCAAATTTGGTAATGAAACAGCTTTTGCTGCTTGAGATCGCTTTTATAGGTGTCGTATTTACGCTCCTGTTTTGTGTCGTCGATACTAAGTCAATAATAAGAATCGCGGACTCAGCATTATCACGATTTGAAAAGAAGCCTCTTACTTGCATTTTTGGCATTATCGTAATTGCAATTGCTTTAAGAGTTCTCTGTCTCAGCTTTTTCCCACCTCCTCAGCCCATGATTCCGGACGAGTTCAGCTATTTATTAGCCGCGGATACGTTCGCCATGGGGCGGCTTGCTAATCCAACGCATCCGCACTGGGAATTCTTCGAGAGTTTTCACATCAATCAAATTCCAACGTATGCCTCGATGTATCCACCTGCCCAGGGACTCGTGTTAGGCGCAGCACAAATCGTGAGCGGTAACCCGTGGCTGGGCGTCTTGATATCAACGGCGGTCATGTGCGGAATTCTCTGTTGGATGCTGCAAGGTTGGCTACCATTCAGATGGGCCCTAATCGGCGGACTTATTGCAGTCGTCCGGGTCTCACTTTTTAGCTACTGGGGAAATAGTTACTGGGGCGGGAGTATGGCCGCTATCGGTGGATTGTTAGTGTTAGGCGCAATCCCGCGAATTATGAAGAAGAATTCTTCAGTTCTGACGTTTCTGATACTTGCATTGGGAATTCTGATCCTGGCGAATAGCAGACCTTATGAGGGGCTGGTCCTCTGTCTTGCGGCGGTCCTTGCCAGCTTCATTACATATTTTCACTCGAGACCATTGTTTACGAGGTTGCTTACTGTCAAATGGCTCGTCGTTGTGTTCACGTTAGTTATTGGTTTAGGGGCAATGGGATTCTACAACCGCCGCGTAACCGGTGCTTTTTCTGTGATGCCTTATCAAGTGAACCAGCAACAGTATGCGATGGCGAAGCCGTTTCTTTGGCAGACGCCTTCAGCAAATGTCGAATATAGACATGAAGTAATTAAGGAGTTGTATACGGCCTACTATGTTGAGGCAATACAGGCGCGCTCATCATTTCGTGTGTTGTTAGATTTGTCGATTCAAAAACTGGCCACAACGTGGCTTTTCTTTATCGGTCCAGTGTTGTCTGTTGCACTGATTGCTCTGCCGAAGGCAATTTTTGATCGGCGTATTCGCTTCATAGTCCTAACCGGTATATTCGCAGTTCCGGGGATTCTTGCTGAAACATGGTTTCATGCTCATTATGCGGCGCCATTTATCGGAATCATTTACGTTTTGGTTTTGCAAAGCATGCGACACATTCGTTTCTCACGAGTATTAGCTTCGCGAACACGTCGCGCAATCTTTCTTACACTTCCAACTGTTATCGTCGTCATGATACTCGTTGCAGTCATAACGTTCCCTCCACGCCTTCAAGGTCGAAGTTATGGAACCTGGTGTTGCAATCCAAATGGCCCAAGTGCTCGTTCGGAGTTAATTCGTCACCTGCGTGCAAGCGGTGGGCTGCATTTGGTGTTCGTCGAGTACACGAAAGATCACAATATGCATGACGAGTGGGTCTACAACGCAGCCGATATCGACGGTTCCCCTGTCGTGTTTGCCCGCCATATGGGATTGACTAAAGACTTGCAATTGATTCAGTACTTTTCCGGTAGGCAGGTGTGGCGCGTAGTCCTGGGCGATGGACCAATAAAACTAGAGCGGTACGAGATGCGGTAGCCCGTGTGCCTCACATGTTCTTTCCAACGAAAAAACAGATTCTGCTCATAAGTCTGGCCGCAGTGGGTTTGGCGGCAGTCGCAGCACACATCTACCTCGATCCTCCAGAAGGTGCCAAAGGGCCACTTGCAGTGCTCGATCACATGTTTGACGTAACGCTGGCGCTGACACTAATCGGAACCTTGACGTCAGTGGGCCATACAGTGTGCGAAAGATTGGGTCTTAATTTCACAAGCACTCCGGAAGCGCTCGGCATTTCGCTTTTCGTTGGGACTGGTATGGTAGGACTGATGGTGCTCTTTTTGGGTCTGGCTGGGTGGCTCCGGCCCCTGCCTATCGCTTCAATGATAGCCATTTGCATTGTCGCGGCTCGACGAAGTTGGAAGACCTTATACGGAACCATCACGGGAAGTATTCAAAGTTCGACTCGTATTCGAGAGGCAGTGCTGGCGGCCACAATATATCTCGGTCTCATACTCTTTCTTACGCTACGCGCTGCCGTGCCTTCCACGGCTGCTGATGAAATCATCTACCACTTGCCAGTAACGCATGCTTTTGTCCAGCGGGGACAGGTGTATCCAATGTTCGATAACTCGCTGGGCAACTTCCCGTTTCTGATTCACATGATTTACGCAATCTGTCTACTGGCAGGCTCTGATATTGCCCCAAGATTGATCAGTCTATTTCTGGCTGTAGGTACGTCGTTCGGAATCTTTGGATTCTGCGCTCGCTACCTGAGCCGGCGCACTGCGGCAGTGGCGGTCTTCACTTTTTTTGCTGCCGGCATGGTGGTTGAAGTTGCCATAACTTCCCGGATAGATGTTTCTCTGGCGGGTATGCTTTTTATTTGCACTTACGCGATGATCAATTACCTCGATACCGCACATCGCGGCTGGTTATGGATCTCGGCTCTGCTTGCCGGTTTCAGTCTTGGAATCAAATACACTGCCGCCGTATGGCTCGTGTTGATTGGGGCAATGTACCTGGTTCAACGCCTTGTTATGAATCGTGATCGGATACTTTCAGTCTTAGGGTCTGGACTCGTATACGCGCTGATCGCTTTTGCAGTTGCCTCACCCTGGTACATTAAGAACTACGTGTGGTTTCACAATCCGGTTTATCCACTGCTAACCGGTGAGGTTGCCGCGTATGGACCAGAGGGTATTCGTTACTTTGATGAAAATGACGAGCGGCGACTTGATGCCTACTTCAACGTTGCGCGTGCAGAAATGCCTGACGTTGTGGCCTCTCAGGAAAGAGATCTTACGGACGCAGTCAATTCGCGAATGCAACGACATCCACTACGGTGGTGGGAATACTTCCTGAAGCCCGATAACTACGTAATGGCTGAGCGCTATCACTACCCCAACTATCTTTTCCTGGTGATTCCTTTTCTGGTGTTCGTGAAAAAGTCAAAATGGATCTTTTGGTTATTGGTGGTAAGCTTGGGATTCGTTTTTGGTGTAACCTCGACCTCCTGGCTTGCCAGATATCTGCTCCCTGCTTATCCCGCTTTAACAATAGTTACCAGCCACACCCTAGTTGAACTTTCCGAGCGACTGAGCCGGTGGCTTGGTCCACTGGAGAAGCTATATTCTTATGCAGTCGCCGCTGCCTTAGGTGTTGTAATAGCAACCGGCGTGCAATCAATGAGAACTTTCAAGTCCGTCAGTTACCTTACCGGTAAAATCTCTCGCCGTGAAACAGTGTCGCAATTCACTTATTACCAACCAATTCGTTTTATAAATAGCCTGCCCGCGAATGCTCGTATCTTAGATATCGGCGTACAGCTAACGTACGGAATAGAACGTGAACATCTTACGGATGAGAGTTGGTTTGCCACAAAGTGGCGAAGAGCTTTAGTTCGTAATAAGTCTTATGAGGAAGTAAACGAAGACCTCAAGCGACATGGGTTTACTCACATTTTGTATACCCCCAAGTTGTTCAAATTCGCCGCCCTGATCGGAATCGAGGGCCACGGAATGGAAATGATCTCCGGCAATCAAAACCAATTGTCAGCCGAAGCACGCCGGATGGGTCCGGAGTACCAGTTATTGAGAAACTGGTCGACTTTCACTCTGTATAAGAGCAAGTTTCTTGAGACCGTATATTCAGCCGATGACGTTGAAGTTCTCAGAATCAAGTAATCGCTCAAGGTTTCCCAGCACTGTGAGTCAAGTTCAACTTATTCTGCAAAGCCGGCAATGGCTTCAGGTGAAAGATCAGAAGTGCAAGCATGACGGCGTAACCACTCCATTGCTGCAATGCGAAAGCATAGGTCGACAGCAACACTACTGAACAGAGCATAGCCACCAAAGGATGAATCAGGAGCAGGCCCGGCGTCAGCAATGATAAGTCATGGAAATGTAAATGAGGTGCTGTAAAAAGTGCGACGATGATGCCTGCTGAAAGTTGTCTTAGCGACGTACCATTCTTTTTCCAGTAGATGCTGATCGTAATTATGCCTAGGGCAAAAACAGGCCACGACCAAACCGCGCTCAGCCCGCTCCGAACGAGCAGTGCGGTAGCATTCTGCATCACGTGAGGATTGACGCCATAACCATGACCTTGTGACATAACCTCGACGATTCGCAGCGCACCGCGGAACCCCTCGACTCCTACTAACGCAAAGCTATAAACGCTAAGTACGGCAGCTCCGAGTAAGAAGCCTGCAAAGGCTTTCGGGCGAGAGAACAGAAGCGGCACTGCAAGCAGGATCGCGATTTGAGGTTTCAATACTGCAATCGAAAGTACCAACCCTGCGAGCACTTCCCTTTTGGAAGTCAGAAGCCAGATCCATAAGAGAACTCCCAGCAGAATAAATGGCGTGTCCTGTCCGAATGTAATCGCGACGACGATCGGAAAGAATAGGATCGTTTGAACTGACAACTTCCATTCGGCGCAAAGGCGGTAGAGGGGCAGAATACAAAGTGCGGTCACCAGCACGAGTACCAGGAGCCAACGGTAATATGACGAAGTGAAGTCGTCGTTTGAGACGAGACTGATCAATGGCAGGAGCACCGGAGGATGCGCGAAAGGCAAACACGGCACGCCGCGGATCGGCTCCTGCACGCTGCACTGTACTTCGAGATCGTAAGGATTCTGACCGCTGGCCCATATGCGAGCGGCAGAATAAAACGCAGGAAAATCACTCTCCTTCGGTTGCACAGTCCTCGCCGCAGCCGTGTAAAGAACTATTTGAAGTAGAAAGAAGACAATGAGTATCGGCTTGCGGTCCATCAGAGATTCTGATTACGCCTGCGTACTTTAACTACTGCTCCGACCAGACCTGCTGAAAGTAAGAAAATCGTGGCTGGTTCAGGCACAGCTCCAGCGGAGGCTGTTTCCATTACCAAATCGTCGATGGCAAACCGGGTAGGTTGACCAAAGTTATTGAAGGCTGCCAGTGTAAACGAAGTGAACGGTATGGTAGTGCTGAAGGTAAGAACGCCGCCCTGGTTGAGACCGGCACCTGGGATGAGGGCACTAGCTTGACTGGTGCCTCCGACCGGGCTTGTCAGCACTAACTGTCCTGGGGAGGTAAAAAGTATTTGAATTCCAAAATTAACTGACACTGAGGTGATCGGCGTGTTAAGCGTCACCGTGAGAGTATTATTCGCATTGACGAGGATAGTATTAGTTAAATATTGACCTGTAATTAACGGGTTGGGTTGCCCGGAATCCTGAATAGTGAACGCACCAGCTTCCGGGGCCGCAGTGAAAGTCGCTTGGAATCCGGCTGGCCCACTGTTTGGACTTCCGACAATCGGTGTCGCACTGCCAACCACGAAGTTCGGTGCGTCAAACGTGTAAGTTACAGTGTCAGCCTGCGCGTAAACTGGAAAGAATAGTGTGGCTGCAGCAACCACGAAATAGACGAGGCTCTTCATCTGATAGGCTCCATTCTGGATACGGTGTGGGGCGTAAAGATACCACCCATTTCACCCGATGACAAAGACCTCAAGTGTGGTATAGTGCGAGCACTCCACCAAAAAGCGAAGCGGGCCGACCTGTGCACGAACACTAGGCCGACCCTAGACCATCAACCTTCAGTAGAAAGGAAGAAAGTCATGCTTAATCATAGCAGTGCAATGGACCTCGCAGAAACACCTCACGTAAACCAAACAACCAGGACTGCTCTCAAACGAAGAGCAGAATCAGTCTTAACCGACCAATCGATCGATGCTCAGAGCCGTGCGGTTATTCGTTACGCATTGGAAATAAACGATCCGTGGCTCGCTGAACTCGTGCGCCACGTGGATGCGGGCGAAGCTGTCGTCGATATGGATTTCTCTGAATTCTCCGAAGACAGCGAAGACGGATCAACAGAACAAAAGATCGAAGCTTTGGCGGAATTGATTTGTCGTGCAGGCGATGAGCCTGAGACAAAGTCAGCCGCGTTGCTCGTGCTCATGGCGTTGTTCGAAAACGCAACGCATCCAAAAGCCGTTGCAAACACGGCGAAGCACTTTGCTTTCAGTCGCTGCGGTGAGTTGAACGTGTGCGGCATGGTCGACTCTCAGATCGCAGTCCTCGAGAGCGAGTTGTTAGCCTAAACACAAAATGCGGTAGCTGGTCCTATCACCAGCTACCGCCCACAAAGCCTTAATTTCCTAATTAATTTCCCTCTTGCATTTAGACCACAACCAATAGAATCGAAGCTGTTGATAATCCGGTCTGCACAAAGAGCTGTTGAAGTGGTCGGACGGACAACTGGGATGGACGAAACGTTATCAGGGTCTGGGCGCGGTCCATACGGGATTTTGTCGATGCCAACAGAGATTGATCGAATGGCTGTCGTCATCAATCAAATCCCAAATGGGATCGCCGCGATCCTGAGTGGGGATCCGTGCGATCCCGAGTGGAATGCGTGCGATCCGAGTGGGATCGGGTGCGATCCCGAACGGAACCGACGCGATCCCAAATGAAACCGACCCGATCCCAAATAGGATGAACGCGATCCCGAATGGAACCGACCTGATCCCAAATAGGATTAACGCGATCCCGAAGGGAACCGACCCGATCCCGAATGGGATCAACACGATCCCAGAAGCGCGGTATCCAGCCCCGTTTCGTGATATAAAGCGAGATAGGGTTATGCGTAGCTCGCTCCAACAATTTCAGGGCTGGCGCGCTCGAAGAGAGCTACTTTCACTACAACGGTGGGAGCAGGAACGAGCAAAGGGAGAGGCGCGATTTGTGTTTAAGACCGCGCTAACCTATAGCCTGACAGTAGGCGGAGTCACTCACGTCTACCAGAGTCTCGCCCATGGTCATGCCCCAATCTCTCTGCCCAATCTTGTCGTCTATCTACTCGTCGCACTGCTTGCCGCCTCGAGCAGGTGGTCAATCAAGGAAGACAAGTATTTCGCGGCCCTCAATGAAGCTCGCATACAAGCGTCGGTTCGCAGCGCGCCTCCACCTCACAACCCAGGAGCATGACAAATAATCTTCTCCATGGCTTCTAAGGGATTGCCGCACTCCTTGCAATGCTTCCTCGTGGCTAATGGCCATGAACTGGCGGTCTTTGTAGCAATCTGTCCATCAGAGCAAAATGGAGGTTCACTAATGAAAAGCGTGAACATTGCGGAGTTAAAGAAGCGCCTGAGCGTTTACCTGAACGAGGTCAAGGCGGGCGAAGAGATTCTGGTGCGCGACCGTAACCAGCCCGTCGCGCGAATCGTTCCGCTCGCACGCCCAGGAAACGAGGACGAAGAGCTGTTGGCGCTTGCCTCGCAGGGTAAACTGCGCCTGGGTGAGGGCATTCTTGACGAATCCTTCTGGGAAATGCCAGCGCCACGTGTTTCTGCGTCTGCTTTGCGGCGCGCAGTCGATCGGGAGCGCGATGACGACTAGGAGCGAGGGGAAGCGACGGTCTTCAATGACTGCGTTCTGGGACACGAGAGCTCTCGTGCCGCTGTGTTGCTTCCAACCGCAGAGCGCGAAAGCCAGGCAGACCGTCCGTACCTACAACCGTTAGGTCGTCTGCATTCCTCGTAGCGAAGAATCCACGATCGGATAGACGAGGGCATTTTAGGTTAACCGGATACCTACCGGGTCATGACAATTCGTAGCTACTCTAAGACTCTTGGAAAAGAGCATGACGAAAAATCTTCTCCCATGGATAGTCATAGCCGCTCAGGTCTTTCTCTACGGCCAGTTCTGGTACGGAGCCGATAAGACTACGACAGACTTCCCTGCTTTCCACGCGACCGGTTTGTTATGGAAATCCGGTGAGCAAGCCTACAACCTCGAGAATCAGTGTCGAGTTGAAAAGCAAGTGAACCCTGCTCAGCCTTGTTTACCTTTCGCGCATCCTCCGATTCTCCTGCCCGCGATGGCGCTTGCCTCGGATTCGAACTATGTAGCGTCTTACTGGCGCTGGACCATGTTCACCACGTTCATTCTCTGTCTTTGTCTCATTCCGATTTATTTCCTTTCCCGCGATCCTGCGGTCGCTGTTCAGTCGATCCTCTTCTACCCCGCTGTATTTGGACTGTGGATGGGCCAGGATAACGCTCTCGTCCTACTCTCGGTTTGTCTGTTCGTATGGCTGCTGAAGATCGATAAAGACTTTTTGGCCGGAGCCGCACTCGCACTCGGAGCAGTGAAACCCCAACTGATCTTAGTACTGGCTATCCCATTGATATTTTGCCGGGTCAAAGCTTTCCTGGGATTCGTGTCGAGCGGGCTTCTCTTGTTGCTCTTCAGCGTCTTACTCATCGGCCTTCAGGGTCTAAAAGGAATCCTGAGCATGATGACGTTGATGTCGAAAATCCAGGGCTTCGGAGTGTGGCCGGAAGGAATGTACAACGTCACCGGCATTCTTGCGCGATCCGGTTTGAATCACTTCTGGTCGTGGGCGGTTTTCGTTCTGGCGATTGTCTTCATCTCTATTTTATGGCGACGAAAAGGGCTGACTTTAGCAACCATTTCCATCGCGATAATTCTGTCAGTATTTACCGCGCCACACGTTCACCTGTGGGATCTCTCTCTGTTGATAATTCCTTTGCTGCCGTTGAACAGGCTCGCGCCGACTGTCGGTTCGCTCATAATCATCGCGACTTTTCCATTTGCCTTAACGTACACGGTCGCGTACGCAATGATGCTGACTCTGGCGATTCTTCATTACCGCAGGTTGGATGAAGGCTGGCCCGCCACTGCTTGACACTGATGCCTCCTCGCCTTCCGATTCGTGTTCTGGTGTCGATTGCAGTTGGTTTGGTCACTGGGGTCGTCTGTTTTGTGCGGCTGCGTCTCCTCGGGACTGCCGCGGGTGATTTTACTTGGGCCTATAGTGCAGCACTCGATCTACTCAATGGCCGGGATCCTTATCGGTATGAATTCAACGCCCTGTGGACCCCTTACCCGCTGCCGGCTGCACTCGTGGCGCTTCCGTTTACGATCTTTAGCCAGGAAGTAGCTGGTGGAACCTTCCTCGGACTCGGTTCAGCTCTGATGATCTTCGGACTTACCCGCAAAGGATTCGTGCCACTCCTTGTGCTATTGTCCTGCCCGTTTTATGTGTGCCTACAGTGGGCACAATGGACGCCGCTGATCGTCGCGTCCGCATTCTTCCCGGTGCTGATGTTCGTTAGCGTCGTCAAGCCTCACACTGCGGCTCCGGTTGTGTTGCTGCACTGGAAAGTTATCGGAATCATCAGTTCGGCAATTCTGCTAATCGCCAGCTTTATTATCTATCCAACGTGGCCCATGAGATGGCTCTCTCAGCTCAACGAGTTTCAAGGTTACATTCCACTGCTGACTATTCCGGGTCCGCTCTTGCTGCTCGCACTGACGCGCTGGCGCGAGCGTGACGCTCAGTTTTTGCTGCTCGCTTCGATTTTTCCACAGCGCTGGTTTTACGACGCTCTCATCCTTTTCCTAATTCCAAAAACGCGAAAAGAATTTTTATATAGCGTCACGATTTCCTGGGGCGCGTACATCTGGAGACAGCAACACTTTCCTGAAACGATCCTTGAACGTGGCCTCGTCTGTACACTCTTTTTCTACATCCCGATGCTTGCCATCATCTTGCTCCGCAAACGCAGCTCCGAAGCTGTGGTCACAGAACCCAGCTCTGCCTGACGAACCACCAGAGAAGTGTCATTTGGATTGCAACAAGCACAGCGATCAGCACTGGGAAGAAGCGAAGTTTGTAGCGCGAAGCGAAACCGATAAAAACCGGGAACGCTAACAACAGGTGGCGCGGTAGAGAGATATACGGGTTAATCGTGCCTGTATAAAAACTGAGCGAGACAAGGACGATCGTGAGCGAATAAATTCGGTAACTCATTCGCATGGATCGCCATGCAAGCACAAACATACTTATGAAGACGAGTCCCAGAATCGTATCGACATAAGCTCCCCAGTGCACACGGCCTTCCGAGAGAAGCTGCAACGTTTTCCAAATAGCGGTCCACGGCGGCAGAAATTGTTGCTGGTCCAGGATGGTATACGTGGTGGGAGAGATCATTACGGAATAGATGAACTTTTGTGCACTCGAGAAGTCAGGGCTCACATCGCTGATGGCAAACGCACGGTAAAAGATCCATGCCAGATATGCTAATGGGACCAGCGCGATCGCCAGCCAGCCTGACCAGTTTCTGAGAGCCTTGGACCAGTTGCGATCTGCGGACTCCCAAACTTCCCACGCGATCGGCAGTATCAGAAAGAGTCCCTGTTGACGTGTAAGCACTGCGAGACAGCCTGCCAGTCCTGCTAAAGCGAAACGTCCTTGCCGGGCCGCCAAAAGACAATAAACGGAGAGAAGTAGAAACAACGACTCCGTGTATGGAACGAAAAGAGCGAGACTGAAAGGTGAAACCAGCAGAAGTGCTGTGGCCTGCCACGACTGAACGTCGTCGAGGTCCAACCTCGCGAGACGGTAGAAAACGACGGTTAAGAAAAGGCCGGCTGCTGACGCTACGAGGAGCAGACTTAAAAGCTCTTCGCGAAAAACTACAGAGACGAGGGCAGAGATTGCCGGATACAAAGGATGGAAATTAGCGGTGGGATTACCGGGTTTGTAGCCATCCCTCACGATGGCGACGTAATAATAAGCATCCCATGCATACCAGGGCGCAAGCAGCCTTCGCCACGAGGTTAGACCAACGACATCAGGTTGAGAGAAAAACGCGTATAGAGCAACGGGCACCGAGAGAATCCTGACGCACAACCAAAGCAACAGTGGGCGCTTCGGAGTTTTCATGATGACTCAGAGTAAATCTTCTGTCAGTTCAGCGCCTCGTGAAGACGGCCGCCAGCTCATCTTCATAAACCTGTTGCCAGTTCGGAGCGTTTCGCATTCCCGTCGCGAGCACTGACTTCGGCGCGACGATGGCGATCTGAACTCCGTAACGATCGAGCGGCTCTCGCCAGTCTATGTAACCCAACGTGATGTACAAATACTCTTTGACGAATTCATCCCCGTACATATCGATCCGGCCGTCGATGTAGACGGGATTCGAAGGCATCTTCCAGATCAGATACCCGCCCCAGATATTTGGATCCGTCAGTGTCTTTCCAACGATCCGGTTCTGCTGCATGTACTCAACCGCCTTCACCGGAGCATCGATCGCCACCTGCGCCGGCGACTCAAACACCGTCGTCTTCAATTTCCACGCAAACACAACGAGCGGCAATAAAAACAACACCGTGACGATCGTCGCTCTTCTACTCCCGCCGTTTGGAGCAACTGGTCCAAACAGTTTTCCATCGCTCCGCGCCGTGATCCAGTTCTGTAGATAGTCAGCCATCAACGGCACTGCGACCAACGCGAGTATCGCGACGTGACGCTGCGATTTAAGCGTCATGTACAAAGTTGCCAGAAAGAGTATTACTTCACTCAACTTTGGACGCTTTGGCGAGAGTGCGAACGCGGCAATCGTCCCGAGGATCAGCATGAACAGCGGCACCGCTTCTGATTGGTGAAAATTAGGCGACAGCCAATCGTTTACTGTCTGCTGTTGTATCGGCGACAGGAAGATCTCGAATGGGAACTTGTAGATCCAAATGCCGTGAGGGTTGAGACACGCAGCCAGCATACACGCTACCAGGACCAGGAACAGCGTCTTGAGCCGCGGCAACGACGCATTCAATTTTTCTCGATTGGACCAGGCGTCGAGAGGTATACCAACGATCGTTAGTCCGATGAGAACGAGTCCCATCAGAAACCCGCCGTGCAGGTTCACCCACAGCACCATCAACGGAACAAGCCACCAGATTTCGCGCCCCTCACCGCGTCGAACATAACGGCCCAACAAGGCAAGATAGACACTGCTGAGAAGCAAAGTAAAAATGCGTGGTCTAACGCCGACGTTTGGCAGGATGGTCCATACACCAACCAGTGCCGCGGTGCCGCCAATCAGAGGATTACTATTTGAACGCTTGAACGCGATCCAGAAAGCCAAAGCCGTGAGAAGGGCGAAGACCACTATCAAAACGTTAAATCCGAGCCTCGAATAGATAACGTAGAAGATCGCTTCCGACAGCCATTCGTGTGCGACCCAGGCCTTGCCGTAGTTTGTAAAAGAAAAGAAGTCTGTCCTCGGGATCGAGCGGGTATTGAGAATGTACTCGCCTGTTTTTAGGTGCCACCAGAAGTCGCCGTCACTCAGCGGTCTGGCCGCAAAAAAAAAGGACAAGGCAAAAACGTACACTTCGAAGACGTTGCGGAAGGTCTTGTTCAAACCTTTTTGTGCTTTTGTGGCCTAAGATTTTCGAGGTAAGCGCAGATTAACCAAAGAGATAACTTACAAACCCTCCAATGCGCTCCATCGCTCCGGATACACCTCGTTCGGAGGATAACAAGATTACAGCCAACACCACGACAAAAAGAAGCAGCAGGATATTCAGGGTCCGTCTACTGAAGAGTCCGTATTCGACATTCATGATTGACCTCCTCAGATCAGGGCTTGTCAGTTTGCGTGGGGGAGGTTTTTGGTTGTGCCGGCTCGCCTATCGACTCGATCCGGTCGCGCTCGACGTAAGAAACGAGTCCACCCTGCCTGTACCAGATACCCATCCGATCTTCCCATGCAGCATCGGCTTCCAGGCGTACGCCGCTCTTCAGTTTAATAATTGTTCTTCCACGCTTCTCGCCTTCCTGACGGTTCGTTGAAACCGCTCCCTCGTTAAGAGATGGAGAGGGTTCCTTGCTCACAACTTCCGCCGGTGCCGGAGTGGGTGATTCGGTGGGACTCTCTTCGGCCGCAGACTCTTCGACTGTTGGGGATGGCAGCGCTTCAGGTCTGATCATCACAGGTTGCTGAGCGAGTTGAGTGGTGTTCAGTTTCGCGGTCTCAGGCTTTTTACTGGTCTCGACGTTCTGGGTCGATCTTGTGAGCATTACCACATACACACCGAGACAGATGATGACTCCGATGAGGATGCCGATCGTGACGATGGGCCAGATTTTTTGGACCGGCAGAGTTGGGACCATCTCGGGGGGAGCATGCAAAGCCTCGCGAAGTATCTCCGTTTCGTCGCGGAGCGGTGACCCGTCGGCGTCGCAGAAATTCTGCGAGTCTGCGAAATGCTCTTTACATTGAGGGCACTGCTTCATCGAATCCTCGTGGTTTGGGCAGAAAACTACCCCTCAGGTTGCAAAGTTTATGCCAATTGGGAGTCGCGGGTAAATGGCTTTTCTCATGCAGCTTTGTCCTCCGAGCCGGAGCCGTGCGCTGCGATGATTTGACTCAACTGCTCACCAGTGAGCACTCCGGCAACAATCCACAAATTTCACAGAAACCGGGGTAATCTGTGGATGATAGACTTATGGTGATGATAAACCTCCCGCGTCCGCTTGCCTATATCCTCATAATGACGGTAATCGCACTATACGCCGCCACATGGAGGACAGCGCGGTCCGACCGGGCTGATTTCCTAGCCTTCTACTCGTCGGCTCGACTGTGGCAGTCTGGACAAAACCCCTACGATCGCCAGGCCGAGTGCCGCTTTCAGGCGACTATACGACCAGATCTCTGCATGCCAAATCCGCATCCGCCCGTGCTTCTGCCGCTATTTGCGTTGATTTCAAGTGACGATTACCAAGCGTCGTTCAGTCGATGGTCCGTGCTTCTGCTATTTGTATTGGCGGGATGTGTCTGGGTGGCATACCGGTTTTCAGGAAGCCTTGTTTCCGCACTTTTCAGTGTTCTGTTCTACCCGATTTTTATCTCTATCACTCAGGGAAACGTCTCGCCGTTCATTCTGCTTAGCGTGCTGCTCTGGATAATGCTGCTGAAAGAAAAGCGCGATATCTGGGCCGGAGTCGCTTTGTCGCTAACAGTTATAAAACCGCAACTCGCTCTGTTATTGGCAGTGCCGATGTTGTTCTCTAATCGCAAGGCGTTTTGGGGCTTCTGCCTTGGTGCGACTGCACTGGTCCTGTTTAGTTTCGCGCTCGTGGGGATCGAAGGCTTCAAATCGCTCGTCGAAACTCTCATTTCGATGCTGAGTGACAAAGAGGTAGGCACGGATCCTGCAAAGATGTTTAGTGTCACGGGGCTGTTAGCTCGGGCGGGATTGAGCCGACTGCTTGCGTGGCCTGTTTTCATAGGCGCGATCATCGGACTATCGGTCTTGTGGCAAAGGCGGTTCAATCTACACACTCAGATGTTTGGTATCGTGGTCTCGCTTTTCGCGGTTCCACATCTCTTCATGCACGACGTTTCACTGCTGGCGATACCACTGTTGTTAATTCGACCGGCGGGTCCAATCATAGCTTCCTGCGTTCTGTTGGTCGCTGAGTCAGCGGGTCTGGGGTATACCTTTCTCTACCTTATTTTGGGGGGATTGAGTGGCTTTTATTTGACAGCAGGGACGAGGCGTTCACGGAAGAAACTAGGGGATCACCCCGTTTGAATTTTGAACTTGCGCTTCAGGCTAAGTGCCGGTTGCTCGATCAGATAGTAAGACAACGTAGTCACTATCAAGGTCAAGGCCACCGCGAGGCCCAATTTTAGTGGCCAACTTGTATTCAGGGAACTCGTCGCCTTAAAGACAGGATAGTGCCAAAGATAAAGGCCATATGAGATCCGGCCCACCCAGACCAGAGGCCCGAATTCGAGCAATCCACACAAATAACCCGGCGGTCCCAAAACGACGTTAACTATGACGACTCCCGTTGCGATCGCGAGTAACGTAAACCCACCCAGAGTCATGAATGAACTGCCGAAACCGGTCGCGACCATGCAAAAGCCGATGAACATCAATGCCGGAACTAACAAAGGTCTCAGCGCACGGGCGTGGACCAGTCCCCAGCTCACACACAGACCCGTTAGGCAACCGATCAACAGCGCGTCAGCTCGCGTGTCGATACCGTAGTAAGTTCGCACCGGCGGCGCGCCAAACTGGTGCAACGATGCTCGCTGAAGCCCGGAAGCAATCACCACCAGCAGCGTAATCAGCACTATCCGTTTTTTGCCGATGCCCAGCTTCAGAGCCGCCAGCAAAACCACCGGCCAAATCAAATAGAAGTGTTCCTCGATCGCGAGTGACCACGTGTGCTGAAGTGCGCCCAAGTGCAACGGAAAAAACGCGAGAGCCAGGTCTGAAGCGTAGACAAACGCGACCGGAATACCTCTTCTCGTGTCATTCGCCTCTACCGGCGAGAAAAAAAGGTCCGACAGGAAATACAGAACTGTGAGCAGAACCAGGAGAGCTGGAATCAACCTCAACGCTCGGCGCCAGTAAAAGCTCTTTAGACTGACATCGCCCGTCTGTTCCCACTCTTCGATCAGCAGCGTGGTGATGAGGAACCCACTCAGCACAAAAAAAATGTCGACGCCGGCGTTGGCGCCCTTCAAAAGTGACCAGCCGAAAATGTGGCTCGTGTGAACCGCCAGTACCGCGAGGATTGCGACGCCGCGAAGACCGTCGAGCCCGGGACGGTAGCCGAGTCTGAACGGAGCAGCCGCTTCCGTCGAACCCAGGCCTGTGACCAATGGTAACGTCGCGCTGCTCATAAAGCCTCAAAAGTTCTCTCATTCACACCGGGCTTTAGCCCGGTGATAGGTGGGGGGCATCGATGGAAACCGTTTCCAACGGTTTTTCCTGCTTTAGCTGCCGAAACCGTTAAAACGGTTTCAGAAGACCTGAAGTGCGTTTTCACCGGGCTAAAGCCCGGTGTGAATGAGACGAGTTTTGACCCGTAGCTGGTCATGCTGCTCATAAAGCCTCAAAAGTTCTCTCATTCACACCGGGCTTTAGCCCGGTGATAGGTGGGGGGCATCGATGGAAACCGTTTCCAACGGTTTTTCCTGCTTTTGCTGCCGAAACCGTTAAAACGGTTTCAGAAGACCTGGAGTGCGTTTTCACCGGGCTAAAGCCCGGTGCGAATGAGACGAGTTTTGAGCCGAAGCTGGTCATGCTGCTCATAAAGCTCATTAAGAAGGACTCAGGTTGCGATACCAAAGTTTTGCCGGAGAGTCTTCTTTCTGACCTTCCAGATAATCGCGTCTACGACATAGTGGTGGAAATTGATTGCCTGGTAGACGACGGCAAACAACGGCAGCGTAGTGATGAGAGCCACCGTGGGTGAGATCCAATTAAGTGTGGCGGAAAGGGCGCCATAAAAGATGGTCGAAATGACCAGGCAAACCGCAAAGTACGAGAATATGTTCTCCCGCTGACTGATATGCGAGAGGAACCGGTGGCTGTTGTCAACCTGGTTCCTGAACCGGTTGTTATTGAACATCCAGACGGTAAGGATGTACTGGCTGTTGTGCCAGATGTTCAATACCAACCAACCATGATTGATGTCGCTAATTAACAGATACCCCACACCGAACACGACGAGGTGCGAACACATGTAAAGCGTATGCGCGACGGGAAGCCTGCCTTCACTAAACGCCTTTATTTGTTCCAACAGCCAGCATGTGGTAACGATCAGCGCAAAACCACCGGCGACTGCCACCAGTAAAAACGGAACCGGCAGGACCTTCACCTCGGTAAAGAGATACTTGTCGGGAGTCTGGTAAGAGCGATAGAGAATTCCCCAGACGGGCACCGCGTAAATCGTCAGCTTTGTGAGCAAGTCATTGCTGGAGAGCGCTGCCTTACGTCCATAAATCCTCGAAACACCGTAACTCTGACGGGTGTAATGCCACCATTGCCAGTACAAGTAAGCGGTCGTCAAGACCCACGAACCGAAAACTGCCCACGCCAGAATCACTCCGGCGAGGACGATTAGCGGCAACCACACAATAAGAAAACGGTGTTCGTTGAAGCTTTCGCGGTCGAAAGTGAGGCGTGTAAACGTAGAAACGACGTGGTGATACCCAAGTAACCAGCCGTTCAGAACAAAAACTGCTGGGAACAGGTCGGGTTTGGCAATGACGAACCAGCCGGAAACGAGGGCCACACCGAGGATTCCTAAAATGTAGGTGGTGTCGAACGAAAGCCCACGCAGCCAGCCGGCCGGCCTGGCGTTTATGGCGACTAAACTCGCGACCATAGATTGGACGCTTTGAGCAAAATATGTGCCCTCTTCTCTGCGTTACCTCTGCGGTTCTCTGCGCCTCTGCGGTTTCTTAATTTACCGACACTTTAACCGCAGAGGCGCAG
>JBIOUJ010000251.1:0-74725 GCA_044867025.1 Pyrinomonadaceae bacterium
TGCGCGGGGTGGCGATGGACGTGCTTGCTCGCGACGAGCGCCGCTTCACGGAGGCCGGCTTCACCGTCGAGAAGCACGCGCGCGAGGGCGACCCCGCGCACATGATCATCGACCCCTTTTGACATCATCTGAGGAATTGAAGTTGGCCGCTCGAGCTGAAGCTATTATCACTGCCGGACTGAGACCTGACCTCTTTGCCGGCCGTGGTCTCTTATCAAGCAGCCGCACCCTCGTATTCGCCGCCCTCGTCGTTCTGATCGTCGCCGGCTTCGGTTTTCGTGTGAGTGGTTTGAGCGCCGAAGGTTTGAGTGAAGACGAGCTCAATAAACTGAACGCCGTCGCCGACTATCGCGCTCACGGACTCACAGGCGCCAACGGCGAACATCCGATGCTGATGAAGGCGTTTCAAGCCGCCACCATCATCCTCGCTGAAAAGTGGAATAGCACCTCGTTTGTTGCCAATCGACCTGCGAATCACATCGCTCCTGAAACTGCGTTGAGACTGCCGGGTACGATTGTCGGCGCGTTGAGCACGCTTCTGATCTTCCTGATCGCTTCCGAGCTTTTCGGGGTTGAAGTCGCGCTTATCGGTGCGGCGTTGTGGGCTTTCGATCCGAGTGCCATCGGCTTCAATCGCGTCGCGAAAGAAGACTCGTTTTTGCTGTTCTTCTTTCTGCTGGCAAATGTGTTTTGGTTGCGCGGACAGCGTGTCGCCGAGAGCACGGATCGCAATCCGAACAAGTATTACTGGGCCACGGCTGCTTCTTACGGCGCGATGGTCGCTTCGAAGTACGTGCCGCATTTGTTTGCGATCAGCTTCTGCTACTACTGGATGTTTCAGAAACTTCCTCAAAGTCGTTGGCGGCTCGGAAAGAAACGCATCATCACGTTTTTTGCGATCATGGGGATTGTGTTTCTCATACTGAGCCCGACGGTGCTGCTGCCAGAGACGTGGCGACAGATGGGTCTGTTTGCCGGTGGCAAGCGCGTCAGTCACGACGGTTACGAGTTCATGAACCGGCTTTATACGCACCGTTTAAACGACTGGCTTAATGGCATACCTGTCTATTTCTATTTCGTGTTTACGGCGGTGAAGCTACCGTTGTTGACGGTGTTGGGGTTCCTGGTTGGTCTGCCGCTGTTATTCCGTCGGAAGCTCGGTGATGGACGTTATTTCATTCTGTTCTGGTTCATGTTGTGGGTGGTCGCGTTCTGTTTTCCCGGTGGGAAGTTTACGCGTTACTACACGACAGTGCTGCCCGCGGTGCTCATTACGAGCGCCTTGGGAATTCAATTCTCGGGGCGCTGGTTGGCCAATCGAATCGCGGGCTTTAGTTTGAAACACTACGTGCCTGCGTGCCTTGCGGTGATCGTGATTACTGGTTCGGTAATCAACTCAGTTCACGCTGCGCCACACTTTCGTCTCTTCACAAATTCGCTCGGTGGTGGTACCGCTAAGGCGGGTTATTACTTTCCACACGACGAGTTCTACGATGCGAGTATGCGCGACGTGATGGCCCAGATAGCCTCTCGCGCACGCTCGGGTGCACGCGTCGCGAGCGAGAGTCCCTCGTTGGCGTCTTACTACGGGGAGCGCGAACAACGCGCGGATCTTGTCTGCATTTCGCTGTCTGATCCAGAAGCTTTAAAGCAACTAGAGCCCGGCGATTTCATCATCGTCGCGCGCGGCCGTCGTTACTTCAGCAACGACTCCCTCATCTCCTCGCTCCGCGACCACTCCCAACCCATCACCACCCTCAACCTCGGCCCCGTCCCCTCCGCGAAAATCTACGAAGTGAAGTAGCCACAAAGAGGCACAAAAGTCGCAAAACCAGTTTTGTTTCTTATGTGCCTTTTTGTGGCTAATCTTCAGTGGCGCAGCTCGACTTCGACGGGGCGAGCGTCTTTTGAGTCGTAGCCCTCGGGCCAGTTTGAGATGTTGACGCCGTAGAGCCAGTCGGAGGTCGGTGTGACTGCGAAGCGTATCGTGAGGGGGAGTCCGCGCATTGCGCGGAGACGCAGGAGACGTCCTGTCAAACGCCACTCCTGAATAATCGTTTGGCCTTTTTCTGCGACCGGAATCAACCGCGATCCACCGTCCCAGCCATCAACGAACAACGTAACGCGCGTCTTGACGAACCCTTGTGGCGCATCGATGGGCAACACCGGCTGGATGTGCGCACGCACGATGATCTCGCTCACCTGCCGTCGATCCTCGCGCTGCGGAACAATGTACTCCAGATATCCCGATCCGAATCCCCAGATATAACCCGGTCCTTCACCAATCTTTTCAAAACGTTCCGCACTCGCCATCTGCGGCTTGAACTTGTAGAGGATCGACTTGTCTTCCCTGACAATCATTTGCGGCAACGTCCCCTCATCACCCGCAGCACGAGACCACGCGAATTGTCGCGGTATCAGATGGTTCTCACTCTCCTGCAAGCGCGCCGGCACTTCCGCCGACTGTAGTGCTTCAAACATCTGCGACGCGCGCGCGATCTCATTCAACACCTCTTTATCGCGCGGTGTTGCATATGAAACTCCATAACCACGGCGCGCATCAGGGGTGAAGATCCAGAACATCGCACCGCCTGCACCGGCGCGCGCGTTACCCTCAAACAGCGCCCTGTACCATTCAACCTGCGAAGCGCTGTTG
Source organism: Pyrinomonadaceae bacterium (assembly GCA_044867025.1). Lineage (GTDB taxonomy): Bacteria > Acidobacteriota > Blastocatellia > Pyrinomonadales > Pyrinomonadaceae > PSRF01. The sequence goes on from JBIOUJ010000251.1 coordinate 2,657, forward strand.
TGACCCTCCACACCCATTCCAAACTCACCCAACACAAGCGGCTTTCGTAAAGAGTACGCAGCCGCCGCACGGTTCTCGATAAACTCCGTCAACGCGGCCGGTGAATCCACAAAACTATCGTGATCGTCGCGCGGATAATTGTGAACGTCGCAGTAATCGATTGTCGGAATCGCATGATCCGCCAACCACTCGCGACGTTCAGATGAAGTGCGGTAACCCCACGCACCCGGTGCAATCATGTGGTTCGGGTCCAGCGATTTCAGGTAACCACTCATCTCAGCGAACCACGCACGCCTTTCCGCCCACCGCCCAGTGATCGCCTGCGCTTCGTTCATCAACTCCCAACCGAAGATCGCCGGATCATCTCGATAGAACACACCTGTAATCGTGTTTCTCCGTGTCGCGAGCTTTTCGAGATGTTCGCGATAAAGGCGTCGTGTTTCAGGGTTCGTGTAGAAGAGAATCGCCTTGTCGTTGTTGATGCCAAAGTCATACCTGTCGTCGGCAGCGTCGTTGATCCCCGCCCAGCGCAAGTACTGCGTCACGCCTCCCGTGTCGCGCCACCAGTTAGTCAAACACAACTGCACGTAAATGTTGTTCTTTGCTGCTTCCGCAATCACTTTGTCGAGATATACGAAGGCGTCTTCGTTCCACTGTCCGGGCGCGAGTCGAAAGGAATGGTGTCGTGGCCAGTCTTCAAAATCTTTCATCGGCTTGACGTCGTTTGGACCACCCTCGCCGAATGCCCACACACGCACAACCTTGATTCCGAGTTGTGCCGCCTGCCGAAGAGTTTCGGGCATGCGCTCGCGATCCTCGTCGCGATACATGATCGCCACGTTGGCGCCGACAAACCGAAACGGTTTTTGACCGATAAAGAAGCGACCACCGCGTTGCCGGACGAAGTGCTCTTTAGCGCCGTTCGTCGCCTTATTTGGCGATGCAAATAAAAATAGAAACGCCGCGCTTCCGACCAGTATCAGCGCGGCGATCGCAATCAGTTTTTTATTCATCAACACGAATTGACAGTAATGCTAGCGCGGGCTCGTCATCCGAACGAAACCCATAATCGCGCAAACGGCGCCCAGCACCACAAACAGGTTGAAAAACGCTCCAACTCCCAGCGCCATCGAGAGGTCAACCGAGGTTTGGCTCATGCCCAAAAATACAAATACGCCAAAGAGCAGGAAGTGAAGGTGATAAATGATCAAACACACAGCCGCATACGAAAACCAGCGGGCTGACGGTCCGAATGCAGGCGACCGTGCGAAGCCGAGGACAGCGGCAATCAACCAACCAACACCTCCCGCAATTAACAACACGACCACGGTAAGCAAAAAGTAGGCTGGCTGCGTGGCTCGAAGCTGTGGCTGCTGCTGGAGCAACATCAGGAGTGGGAAGAACATTTCTTTCGAATCTCTCCTTCGTTCATCATCTCAAAAAACAAGCGCCGTCTGCGCACGTGAGCCGCTTTGGTTTGTGCACAAACGGCGTCCAATATGGTGTCGAGCAAGCAGGCGCAACTTTATCGCAGCGCGGGGTCAGGCTGTTGGCGACCCGCTGCCAGCGAAGAGCCAGCGCCGCCTATTGCGTAATGTGGATCTCTTCCTCTTTGTTAACGTGGCCCAAAAAGTATATCAGACCACAGATAAACGCGATTGCTGCCAAGCCAAGTGCGATCCATCCAGAGGTGTGACCGCCGGCGGGGTTCGGATCAGTCACAAACCTATAAAAGTAATAGATCGCCCCGATAGCCGACGCGATGCCCACCAGTATCGCGAGAATATCTTTCAGGCTTTTCATTTTGACCTCCGGCCCTTGTAATTGAAAAAATGAAGGTTAAGGAAAAAGCCGCGTTTTTCGCTATTAATGGCTGCATGTTAACGCCGGGAATGAGGGAATGCAAGCGTTGTATTCGCAACCGACGACGTCAAACTTTTAAGATGAGGCGCTTGTCACCAGCCCGGCGGGTTACCTGCGCGCGGTCGAAGTATTCCAACAAGGGAATGGCGTACTTGCGCGAGACGCCGGCGAGATCTTTGAACGCGGCGACGTCGATCAGGCGGTTCGGTTCGTGTTGTGAGGCGTACTTGATGAGGCGGGTTTTTAAGGCGTCGAGGGCTTGTGCGTGCATGAACATTTCACCCTGAACGCGCACGAGCTTCCGGTCGTCGATGAGGAGTTGCATGATTTTTCGTGCCTGGGCGCGCCTCGCGACAGGCACTTCAGCGCGGGTCATTACTTCGTCAATCGTCGGTGCTTCGACACCTGCCGCGAGGTAAAGTTGTTCGATCTTCTTGCTCAATTCTGCGTCCTGATCCGAGAGTCCGACACTGTGCTCACTGGAGCGAACAATGTCTTTCTCAGACACGACGTTTCCATCCGCTTCCAGTCTCGCAATCACCCCGGCGAATAACTCCGGCAGCGAATGGGCGAACACTTTTTCACGCAGCGTCTCGCGCAACATCCCGCGAGCCAGCGGTTCGCGTTTGTGATGCCGGTCGAGTTCAGCGATAACAGTTTCACTGAGACGATCGAGGCTCTCACGCGCGAGGTACACGCCTCCAGCGTCGATCACAGATCCCTCTTTTTGAACTTGCGATGCAACTTGAGCCAGCACTTCGTTGGTCCAACCCGTCGCTGCCGCTAAATCCGCGGGTCTCAAACCCCGAGCGCCCGCAGCTTTCACGAATCCTTCAAACTTCTCCGCTCGATCGTCACTCATCAACAAATGAAGCAGCTCGAGCGCGACCCGCATCTCTCGAGCACGATGCTTCGTCGCAAACGGATCGACGATCACACCGCCGGCGATCGTCTCCGCCGGCGAATAACTGCGAAGGATGAAACGATCTCCATGCAACGCGACCACCGGTGCTTCGAGTCTTAACTGCGCGAGACCGCCCTTTCCCGGTGCAATCTCAGACGAATCTTCCAAAACTCTTACTCGCCCCAAGATCTCCGCGGCGCCGATGTGAAAACGCACTCGCGAACGCGATCGCACTCCGCGCGAGGCGCCAGGCAAGACGTCGATCCACGCATCGATAACTTGCGTCGGCCGCAAACGTCCAGCCGCTGCCAGCACCATCCCGCGTTCAATTTGCGCGGTGTCTACGCCCGCGAGATTTACTGCCGTTCGCTGTCCTGCGTGTGCTTCATGAACCGATTTGTTGTGGACTTGCAGCCCACGAACTCTAACTGGAATGCGTGGAGGCAGGAGTTCGAGCTCAGCGCCTTCGGTGATCGTCCCCGATACGAGCGTGCCTGTAACGACCGAACCGAAACCTTTCATCGAAAACGCCCGATCGATCGGCAAACGCATAGTGAAATCGAGTGACCGCGGCGGAACACGTTTGCCCAATTCAATGAGTCGCGACTTTAACTCGTCGAGCCCGGCGCCCGTGCGCGAGCTCACGGCGACAACAGGAGCGTTCTCGAGAAACGATCCCATCACGAGCTCTCGCGCTTCATCTTCGACGAGCACGAGCATGTCTTCGTCAACCAGATCTTTCTTCGTGATCACCACCAGTCCATTACGCACGCCGAGCAATAGACAAATGTCGAAGTGCTCGCGTGTTTGTGGCATCACTCCTTCATCCGCAGCGATCACCAGCGCAAGCAGATCGATTCCGTGCGCTCCGGCTAACATGTTTTTGACGAATCGTTCGTGGCCGGGGACGTCGACGAAGCCGATCCGAAGATCGTCGAGCTCGAGGTCGGCGAAGCCGAGGTCGATGGTGATGCCGCGTCGTTTTTCTTCAGGAAGGCGGTCGGGATCGATACCGGTCAAAGCGCGCACGAGGGCGCTCTTACCGTGATCGATGTGACCGGCAGTTCCGACGATCAGGGAAGACATGATTACACAGATTGCCTGCCGATTATTTGTTCGTAAAATTCGATGTACTGAGGTATGACGACGTCGGTGCGATAACGGCTGATCGCCGACTCGCGCGCGCGCCGGCCCATCTCCTCGCGCGATTTGTCGTCCATCAGCAAATGCGTGGCATCCGCGGCCATCTTGTCGACGTCGCCGACCGGGCTGAGATATCCGGTCTCGCCGTCAGTCACAACTTCAGGCAGACCTCCGACGCGTGATGCGATCACGGGAACCTCGCAGGCCATCGCCTCCAACGCCGCGAGACCAAACGACTCCTGTTCCGAAGGCAGCAGCAACACATCGCACGCCGACAGGTAGTCCACGATTCGCGGCTGCTTTCCAACGAACGTGCATTTATCGTAAATACCGAGACAGCGTGCACGATGCTCCGCGTTTGTTCGCTCGCTCCCGTCGCCAACCATCACCAGCCGCGCCTTCACATCCTTCTTCAACACGCGCGCAAATATCTCGACACAGTCGACCGGTCTCTTCACCGGCCGAAAATTTGAAACGTGGACCAGGAGACGTTCATCATTCGGCGCCAACGAAGCGCGCAAGCCTTCAACTTGCAGGCGCTTGTAGTCGTGCTGACAAACAAAGTTTGGGATCACTTTGATGTCGTCGAAGTGGAAGATCTCTTTCGTGGCCTCTTTTAGATAGTCCGAGATAGCCGTGACACCGTCCGACTGCACAATGCCGTAACGCGTGATCGGTAAATACGATCTGTCCGCGCCGACGAGAGTGATGTCGGTCCCGTGAAGCGTGGTAACAACTGGCAGGCGTCGTCTTGGCTTGAGCGACTCGCGCGCGAGAATGGCGCTGATTGAATGCGGTATGGCGTAGTGAACGTGAAGGAGGTCGAGGTTCTCTTCCTCAGCAACAGTCGCCATCTTCGTCGCCAGTGCAAGCGTGTAAGGCTGATGCTCAAACAACGGATACGACATCATCTCAACTTCGTGAAAGCGAACGTGCTCGTTGAGTTCTGTCAGACGTGTGGGCAGCGCGGAGGAGATGAAATGAACGGTGTGACCGCGTGCAGCGAGTTCCTTACCGAGTTCGGATCCAACAATGCCGCTACCGCCGTAGGTAGGATAAACCGTGATGCCGATGTTCATTTAGAAGAACATTACAACTGATTAGCGTTTCAAAAAAGTGGAGGCAGGCGACCCTCGCTATCGCCTGCCTCTATCTCAACTTGACTCACCTTCTGAGAGGGGGCAAGTGAGGGCGGGAGTATATTCCTGCTTTCAGTTTTTAGCAACGAATTCTGCAACGCCGTCGCGGCTTTTATATAAGAAAGATTTAGCCGACAGATAAGCGTTCGCTTTGGCAGCGACTCGCGAACTGCGGGCACTCGTCAAAACAGCTATAATGTGACCGTTAACGACGCAATTGTTAAGGAGTTCATGCGATGCCGAAGATCAGTGATATTGAAGAGACACCAAATCCCAACGCCGTAAAATTCATTCTGCGCGAACCGGTCAGCAACGGCGTCGCGCGACAGTATGGTTCGGCGGACCTGGCTGAGAATGATTCGCTGGCGAAGTCTTTGTTTGATGTCGGTCATGTCGTCTCGGTTTTTTACATGGACAAGATGGTCACGGTTGAGAAAGACGACGAGGGTGATTGGGACGAACTCTTACCGGCACTCGCGGTTCCGATTCGTGCTGCTGAAGCTGTGAACTCGTCTGCGGCGGCTGCGGCTGCGGCGGTTGGAGGTCCAATCGCGGCACTGACCAGCGACGATCCGCGTTTGTTGAGAATCAACGAGATTCTGGATGAGAAAGTGCGACCCGCGTTGATGGGCGACGGTGGTTATCTCGAAGTGCTCGGACTGCAAGAACACACCTTGAGCATTCGCTACCAGGGCGCGTGCGGTAGTTGCCCAAGCTCCCTCACCGGCACGTTGATGGCGATAGAGAGCATGCTCAAACAGGAAGTCGACCCCGAGCTCGAAGTGATCGCCGTCTGATCCACAGATTACACCGATTACACAGATTCTTGGCCGACTTTTCTGGAACCGAATAGTTCCCGCCGCGTGTGAGATAGTCGGCTATATCCATCCTGCGTTTCTGCGTTCTGCTCAAAGGAGTGTGCTATGTCCTACCCCTTGCTCGTCGCATTGACGCTGAGCCTGTGCCTTGGTGTAACTGCTCAAACTAAGAAAACGTCCAAAACTAATAGCGAAGAAGCTGACGCTGACGCCGCGCAACAACGCACGATCGCCGTCTCTTTGGTCACCAGCCTGGCAGACGAGGCCCGCAGCTTCAAAGACCAGACGCGCCGCGCGCGCGTGCAGGCACGTGCCGCAGACATTTTGTGGGATACCGATCCGGATCGCGCTCGAGACCTCTTCCGGCGCGCGTGGGAAGCCGCTGAGATTGTCGACACCGAAGCGGCAAAGAAACGCGCCGAGGAGATGAAACGTCTGGAGACCGGCGGCGGACCCGTAGTCGTCCGCGGTGGTCCAAGCCTGCGCAACGAGGTCTTGCGTCTCGTTGCAAAGCGCGATCGAAAACTCGGTGAAGAGTTTCTGAAAGTCCTCGACGAAGCGGCAGAGAAAGCCAGGGCAGAGGCCGCCGCCGATCAGCGTCGAAACCAGGGCTTTCGTACCGGCATGTCGCAGCGCCTGCAATTGGCGCGTAGACTTCTCGAGGACGGTGAAGTTGAACGCGCGATCGAGTTTGCAACACCGGCGCTCGACTTAGTCAACGTCGATTCCATCTTCTTCCTTTCCGCGCTGCGTGAAAAAAATGCGCAGCTCGCCGATGCGGCCTTCACAACCCTCATGGCTCGAGCGGCGCGCGATCCAAACTCCGACGCGAACACAGTCTCCGGTCTGTCGTCATATCTCTTCACGCCTTTTATTTATGTCTCGTTCGAACGGAACGGTGGTGCGAATCAAAATCAGCAAAGACAACCGACGCCCCCGCCTGCTGTCGACGACGCACTGCGGGCCAACTTTTTCAAAATCGCTTACCAGATTTTGATGCAACCGCTACCCGCGCCGGATCAGGATCGCAGCACATCAGGCCACACGGGCAAGTACTTGCTTATCAAACGGCTGCTGCCGCTTTTCGAACAGCATGCTGCCGATCTCGCGCCGGGTTTGCGCACGCAAATGACTGCGCTCGCTTCTTACGTACCGCCGACTTTCCAGCAAGGCGAGAATCGCGCCGTCAGCATCGGAATTCAGCCTGATGACACGGAAAGCGATCCTTATCAGCGGATGCAGGAACGTCTCGATCGCGCCACGAGGGCGGATGATCGCGATGCGATCTACGCCGATTACGCGGTCGCACTTATCGAAAGTGGTGATCCACGTGGAAAGGATCTGGTCGACAAGATCGAGAATTCAGAACTGCGAAAAAGTGTCAAAGCCTACACAGACTTTGCACTCACCGATGCAGCCGTTCAAAAGAAAGACGTCGCCGAGATTACGCGATTGGTAAAGAACGGAGAATTGACGAGCATTCAGAAAGTGTGGGCGTTGACGAGCGCTGCAAAAATCGTAGCTGCTTCCGAGCGTTCGCGCGCAGCGGAACTACTCGAGCAAGCAGCCGCTGAAGCGAGGCGAATCGGTGGCAGCGATCCTGAACGTGCGAAAGCACTGACTGCGGTTGCCGTAGGTTTCGGAGAGATCGATCAGGTGCGCGCCTGGGAAATTCTTGGTGAAGTGGTGAAAGCCGCCAATAGCGCAGAGGGTTTTACAGGCGAAGACAGCCGCGTCACTTCGCGCCTGCAAACAAAGTTCATGGTAGTGATGAACGATGCCAACGCTCCAGACTTTGACTTGCTCGCGATTTTCAGACATCTTGCACGCGCCGATCTTCTTCGCGCCGTTCAGATCGCCAAAACATTCACGGGCGAAGCTCCTCGGGCAGTAGCAACGCTCGCGATTGCGCGTTCAGTTCTCGAAAAACGAAAAGAACATGAACCGGCCGCGGATAATTAACTGGTCCAAGTTCGGAGCGCAATATGAAATTCACCAGTCTCCTCTTGTGCTTACTCTTTTCTGTCGTTGCCGCATCTGCACAACCAGTGGCCTCGAAAGAGCCCACGCCGGTTAAGGAACGTCGCGCGCGCGCTCGATCGCTGCTGGTTGCACTTTCAAGCGACGCGCGCACGTTTCACGATCAAACACTGCGTGCAAGATCACTCGCGCGAATTGCGGATGCACTGTGGCAAGTCGACGGCGAACAGGCCCGACTTTTGTTTCGCAAAGCCTGGGACGCCGCTGAAGTTGCCGATCAGGATAGCGAGAAGAAAATCCAGGAAGAAATCGAACAACAGAAAGCGCGGACCGGCGGTTCCTATGCCTATAGCTCGCCGCCTCATGTGCGCCGCGAAGTCTTGCGACTCGCCGCGCGACGCGATCGAGCTCTCGGTGAAGAATTTCTCGAGAAGTTGAAAGCACAGAAGATCGAAGCAACGTCAAACAAACCGACGCCTAACGAGCTGAACACGGCGCAGAACCAGCGTCTGAATCTGGCCCAGGAATTACTTCAAGCCGGCGAAGTGGAGCGAGCCATTCAATTTGCCGAGCCCGCGCTTTCTCCCGTCAACCGGGTCGGCATCAACTTCCTTTCACATTTACGAGAGAAGGATGCAGCCGCGGCCGACGCGCGGTACAACGCCTTGCTCGCAAGCGCGGCCGCCAACACGCAATCCGACGCAAACACGGTATCGATACTGTCGTCTTACATCTTCACGCCACATCTCTTCGTCATCTTTAGTAGTGGTGGCGTAAATACGTCGCAGGAGTCTGCGAACATAAAACCTGCCGATGTATCACCGGAGTTGCGCACAGCGTTCTTTCAGGCAGCCGCTGCGATCCTGCTGCGGCCGTTACCGGCGCCGGGACAGGAAACAGGCGCGGCCGATCTCGACGTGAGATACCTCGTCATCAAACGCCTCTTACCGTTCTTCGAACAGTTTGCACCGGCCGACATGCTCGAATCGGTTCGCGGACACTTGAACGCGCTGAACGCGGTGGTTTCAGACCAGACAAGGCGCCGCGACGACGAGTGGATTGGCAAGGGCATCAAGCCAGAGAAGCCTGCGGCGGAACGAGAGCAGTCACTTCTCGATCGACTCGAGCGCGCGAAGACATCTGCCGAGCGCGACTCGCTTTATATCCAATTAGCAAGCCTGAACGCTAACAAGGGCGAAATGAGCGCGCGCGAATTCGCAAGTAAGGTCGAAGACTCGGAGGTACGTAAACAAGTCCAGGCTTACATTGACGGGTCGCTCGCTCTGACGTTGATAAAGAAGAAGAATACCGATCTCGCTTTGGAGGTCGTTCGTAAAGGTGATTTGACTCAGTTGCAAAAGGCGTATGTGCTGACTGAGTGCGCGAAGATCGTGGCCAAGACAGACCGTGAGAAGGCGTCAGAACTCATCGACGAAGCGGCAACGGAAGCGCGACGTATTGACGTTTCTGATCCGTCCCTGCCGCGAGCGTTGATTGCAGTTGCCAATGCGCTCAAGACGATCGATGCCGCCAAGGTTTGGGATGCGGCGTTTGATGCAGTGAAAGCGGCAAACTCGGCGGAAGGATTTACGGGCGAGGATGGCGAGATAGTTCTGAAGTTTCAAAGCAAAGGCTCGTCGTCGGTCTACAGCACTGATGTGGCGGATTTTGATTTGAATGGCATCTTCAGAGACCTGGCCGATCAGGATTACGATCGGGCCGTCGAGCTGGCGCGAGGTTTTCAGGGCGAAGGGCCACGTGCGTTAGCTACGATCGCCATCGCGCGCGCTGTGCTGGAGCCGAGGCCACAAAAAGGCACAAAAGAAACAAAACATTAAATCTCATTCGTCTTCTTGTGTGCTTTTTGTGCCTTTTCGTGGCTAATCACGAGTAGATGTTCATCGGCCGCGTTAGAAGCGCTAGCGGATCGTCGACGTTGAGGGCCTCACGCACATAGAAAGGTTCGCCGGCCATCACTCCAATCAACGATCCGAAATACCGCATTCGCAATTCGATCTCCTCAAGAAAGCCGCGCTTGCTGATCCTCGTCGCAGGCTCTGTCGAGGCTGCACTGTAAAACTGTGAAGAGTAGGCCCTGATCGCGCTCATCTTCTCGTCCACGAACTCAGACACGTCGACGACAAACGACGGAACAACGCGTCGCGAGAATAGCGAATGCATGATCGCCGGCATCGGAACCGGCTGAAGACCTGACTCTTCATCGTAGCGACGCATTGTCGCCAGTCGTGCTGCTTGTCTCACGATGATCGACGTGTTCGCATGATCTGGATGTGGATCGTCCTCGTGCGTAGTTAAGAGCACCTTTGGTTTGTGCGCCCGCAACACTCGGACGAACGCAGTTCGCGCAGTCTCAGTCGGCCAAACATGTCCGTCCGGTTGATCGAGGTTTAGACGTACGTCGAGTTTCAGAATTCGGGCGGCGTCGAGTGCTTCTTTGGCGCGAATCTCCGGCGTGCCGCGTGTTCCCATTTCGCCGCGTGTAAGATCGCAGACTCCCGTGCGATAGCCGAGGGATTTCAGCTTCAGGAGGGTTCCCGCAACAGATAATTCCGCATCATCCGGATGCGAAAAAACTGCGAGTACATCGACCGGTGTGTTCGAATCATTGGTCATATATCATCCACAGATTACACAGATTACACAGATAACCCAACAGGGATCATTCGGTGTTTCTGTGTAATCTGTGTAATCTGTGGATAATACGAACGATTGAAGCAAAGGATGGACTTCGTTTGGAGCTCTAGAAGTCGATGGTATTAGTAGTATTTCTATTTCTGTTTTTTCCGCCTTCCGACACAACGCTTCTCGAGTCAGGCAAAGCTGCGACGCTTCGGAAGCAGACATCCACACCGCAAGAAATCAAGATCGTGTCGTACAACATCCGTTGGCGCAGCGGCGACGACTTAAAGAAGATAATCGAACTGCTGGAAAACGATCCTGAGATCGGTGGTGCTGCGATCCTCGGCTTACAGGAAGTTGATCGACGCAAGAAGCGCAGCGGGAACACTAACACAGTAAAAATGCTCGCCGACGAACTAGGTTTGCATTACGCGTGGGCGGCGCCTCCCAGCCCGAAACCGAACGACGAGGAAGAAACGGGCGTTGCCATTCTGAGTGTGTACCCGCTATCGGATATTCGTCGAATCGTGTTACCGCATCCTGGTCCAAACGGCAGGCGTCGAGTAGCGCTTGGGGCAACGGTGGAGATCGATAACCGCCGCTGGCGAGTGTATTCGGCTCACGCAGAAACGCGGGTGTCGTTCGACAAAAAATTGGAGCAGTTCAAAGCAGTGCTGGACGATCTCGCGCAATTTCCGTCAGACATGCCTGCCGTAATTATGGGCGACCTCAACACGTGGGAAGCGGGCGCAGGTCGCAAAACGATTAAATTCTTTACAGACGCCGGATTAAAAACATCATTTGGCAAAGAGCCGACCTTCCGGCGCCGAGTCATGTTCGTTCCGATCGAACTCGAGCTGGATTGGGTTTGGCTGCGAGGATTGGAAGCTGCCAGTTTTGGGATCGATCGTACGAGTGAGGTTTCGGACCATTGGCCCTTGTGGACCAACGTGAAGTTTAAGTAAAACGTTCCTGATGAAATGTCGTAACTGCGAAAGGGTCGTGTCGCCAGCGCGAACCCGATGTCCAGCGTGTCAAACTAAGTTACCGCTCTGGTATTTGATCGCCGTAGTTGTAGCGATGATCGGTATCTACGCTACATACGAACTTGTCGACTTGGTTCTGTAGCCACAAAAAGGCACTAAGAGCGCTTTTTTTGTGCCTTTTTGCGGCTATCGGACGACAATGCTGTTGACTCGCAACGAATTCCCTGTGGCTCGTTGTAAGTCAGCAATCGCCTTGTTCAGATCCGTTTGCGCCTTCAACTCCATAGCTCGCGCTTCCGTCAACGCAGTCTGCCGTTCCAACACGAGAAACGTTGTTGACTGTCCAGCGTCCAGTTTTCTCTGCTCACTCGCAAACTGCTGTTCGTTCGCCTGACGCGTCGCAACCGCCGCACGCAAACGCGACTCGGCGCTGCGCAATGACTGCAACGCGTTGCGAACGTCGACCTGAATCGTTTGCTCGAGCTGCTCGCGCTGCGTCACGATCCGCTCTCCTTCGACAAGCGACTTGCCCAATTCCGCTTCGGCCGTGCGATCGCGCAAAGGCAGGTTGACCTGCACGCCAATTCTGAAGGTCCCATACCGGTTGGCCAGCAGGTTCTGGAATGATTGACCAATCCCACCCAACAAATCCGGTGAAAACGTTTGCGGAGGTATCACCGGCAACGGATCGAGACCAGCCAGCGTTGAAAGTTGATCGACGCGCTGACGAACCAGCAGATTCGAAGCGGTAAATGGATTCACAACATTGCTGCTGATGGTACCGGCCAGGCCAGTGATGCCATAAGTGCCAACCAGATCGACATCCGGTTTTGTTTGATCTTTCAAAAATCGCTGATTAATCGCATTGATCTCGCCGGCTAAATGCGATTGCTGCAACTCCGGCCGGTTTTCCATCGCAGTCTTTAATGCATCAGGCAGCGAAACCACGGGCGCCGTGAGATCGACCGGATCCGTCGGCACGAGCGACTCGGTCCAAATCGCAGCCTTCTGGTTTTCAGCGATCAGATTTTTCAGATTGTTCTCCGCGCGTGAGACCTCTTCGATCGCGCTGAACACGTTCTGCTCGTAAGTCGAAATTTGCGCCTCAGCGGCAACGACGTCGATTGGCGCAAGCTGTCCCTCGTTCACGAGACGTTTGTTGTGCTCGAGCTGCGTGCGCGCCACGCTGACCGCGTCACGTTGCACCTGGAGACTCCGCAGCGCAAAAACGAGATCCCAATAAGCTCGCTGCACGTTGGTAATCGTGTCGATCGCGCGCTGGCGAAACTGTGCGTCACTCAACGATAGGTTCTTTTTCGCAATCTCGATCTGCCTGCGGCTGTTATCGATCTTCAATCCGCGCCAGAGTGGTTGCGTGTAAGTGAACGTCGCCTCGGTCGGATACTGTGGGCTCAGGGCAGTAAATTGGTTGTTGGTGGTCCTGCGTATGGACGAGAAATTAAAACGGTAATTACCGCCGAGGAATGGCGACTCGCCTTCGAGCCGCGCAGTGCCGGTGTAGCCGGTATCAATAGTCGAACCGTTCTGTCCGCCACTCAGGAAACTCGAAACGGGACTCTCCACACGCTCGTAAAAGCTGCTCGTCGTAAAAACCGGATCATAGGCACCCTTCGCACCCAACAGATCGAACTCGGCGATACGCACGTTCTCGCGAGCTACCTCGATGTCTTTATTGTTCTGAAGCGCCATCGACAACGCATCACGCAGCGACAACGGGCGCTGCTGATTCATATCGACACCGACGCGGTCCAGCTCCGGCGACGGCTTCTCCTGCGCAACAGCACTCACTCCCAGAACAAGGATCATTAGTAAAATTGAAAACTTCTGTTTCATAGCTCTTGTGCTCTTCTATGTGCCTTTTTGTGGCTACTGTTTCGAGATCAACGACGTCACGGCGCTCGCAGCTCGGCGGCGGACGCGTCCAAACACTCCTTGCGCTCCCTCTCGCATCCGGCCCCAAACGCGACTTCTCGCGAGGTCATCAAACAGCGAGTAGAAAACCGGCACCGCCAGCAACGTAAGCAGCAAACACAGCGTTTGCCCGCCGACGACCAGCACGCCGATCGATCTGTTCGTTCCCGAACCTGGACCACTCGAGATCGTCAACGGCAACATGCCTGCGACGAGCGCAATCGTCGTCATCAGAATCGGACGCAATCGATCTCGATTCGCGCGAACGATCGCCTCGAATCGTTCCATGCCACGCGCGCGCAACTGATTCGTGTGATCGATCTGCAAGATCGCATTCTTCTTCACGACGCCGAACAACAGCAGCAACCCGAGTCCCGAGAAGATGTTCACCGTCTGGCCCGTCATCAGCAGCGACACAATGCCAAACGGAATCGCCAGCGGCAGCGTCAACAGAATCGTCACCGGGTGAATGAACGACTCGAACTGCGCCGCCAGCACCATGTACATGAATACGAATGAAAGAATGAACGCGAGTGCGAAGTAGTAACCCGCGCGCCCGAGTTCCTTCGATCGTCCGGCTAATCCCGTCGAGTAAGCGGGATCGATGTTCATTTCTTTCGCAAACTGGTTCATCTGCTGGATCACCGCCGACTGCGAGCCGCCCGGTCTGACGTTCCCCAGCAACGTCACCTGCCGCTGCCGGTTCAGACGATCGATCGCGGAAGGACCAGTTCCCTCTTCGATTCGCACCAGGTTGTCGAGACTCACCCAGCCGACTTTCGTCGACGACACGATCATGCGTTGCAAACCTTCGACGCTCGTGCGGAACGCTCCGACAGAACGCACTCGCACGTCGTATTGATCCGTTCCGGCATTGAACGTAGAAACCTTCTGACCGGCGACGAGCGAGTTGAGCGCCTGTGCGATATCGCCGACTCTCACACCGAGATCGGCCGCACGTGCGCGATCGATCACGACACGCAGCTCGGGCTTGCCGCTGATCAATGTTGAGTCCGCATCGACCACGTCCGGAAGTGTCTTCATCTTCGCCAGCAGCGCGTCTGAATACTCCGTCAACTTTTTGAGATCCGGACCACCAATCACGTACTGAATATCAGCATTGCGGAACCCGCCACCGGAAATCGCCGCGACCTGCTGCACGCTCGTGCGCAACTGTCCCGGATACAGCTTCAAGTACTTACCAAGCACTTCTTCACGCGCACGAACCATTAGCGCCTGCTGCGTGACCTTGCGCTCTTCGATCGGCGTCATCTTCACGTAAATCGAAGCGACGTTTACCTGTTCCTGCAAACCGCCGCCGATAGTCGTCAGCGTGTCGGTCACTCCGGGCAGGGTCCTCAGATCGACTGCAATCCTTTCAGCCAACGTCGACGTCGCCGCCAAAGTAAAACCTTCCGGCGCGCGAACGTTGATTTCAAACTGCGCCTGATCGTCGACGGGCAGAAAGTTCTTTCCGACGAACATGAAGAGCGGAACGATGCTCACAATCACGAGCACGCACGCAAGGACGATGGCCCAGCGATGCTTCATGGACCACGTCAATAGCTTCGTGTAAGTGCGGTCGATGGGGCGATAGAAACGTGATTCTTTCGAACCGTGGTCCTTAGGTTCTGTGTGTTTTTCAAGCGCACGCTCTTTTTCGTCGTCGCTGCGTTTGATGAGTCGAGCCGCAAGCATCGGCGTCAACGTAAACGACACCAGCAGCGACACTGCAATCGCGAATGACGACGTCAGACCGAACGAAGACATGAACCGACCGACGATTCCACCCATAAATCCAACGGGCAGGAATACGGCCAGCAGCGAGAGCGTCGTCGCCATGACGGCGAGACCGATCTCTTTCGTTCCTTCAATCGCCGCTTGAAACGGCGGCACACCCTTCTCCTCGATGAAGCGAAAGATGTTTTCAAGAACGACGATCGCGTCGTCGATCACGATACCGACCATCAACGTCAGCGCGAGCATCGTGATGTTGTTCAGCGTGAACCCCATCGCCGCCATCAAACCGAACGTGGCGATGATCGACGTCGGAATCGCGAGGCCGGCAATAAGCGTCGAGCGAAAGCTCCACAAGAAAACGAAGACGACGATTGCCGCCAGGATACTGCCTTCGATCAAGTGTGTTTGAATCGCTTCGATGGAAGCCTTGATGAAGATCGACTGGTCGCCGACGACTTCCGTTTTGAAACCCGGCGGCAGCGTCTTGCTGATCTCCTGCAATCGCTGCTTGACGGCATCGGCGACGGCGACTGAGTTCTGACCCGATTGTTTCGAGACAATCAAAGTCACAGCGGGCTGGCCGTTCAAACGTGCTTCCGTTCGCGGCTCTTCGGCTCCGTCTTCTGCGTAGCCAATGTCGCTGAGCTTGACCGAGTAAGTGCCGCGATTTCCAACAATGAGATTGTTGAACTCAGAAGGATTTACGATTCGGCCCATCGTGCGCACGGTGAGCTCGCGTGCGCCTTCGTCCACGCGACCACCCGGCAGTTCCAGGTTCTGTGCGCGTACGGCATCGGCAACCTGCGCCACAGTTACGTTGAACGCGCGCATCTTGTCAGGATCGACCCAGATCTGTATCTCTCGACGGCGGCCGCCGACGATCTGCACGTCGCCGACTCCGTTTATCGATTCGATCTGCTGCTTGATCTTGTTGTCGGCAACGTCCGTCACCTCGCGCAGCGAGCGCGACGCCGACACGGCAATGCGCACAACTGGCGCCGCATCGGTGTCGAGCTTCTGAACGATCGGCTGCTCAGCCGTGACCGGCAGATCGTTCACGATCAAATCGATCTTGTTTCTAACTTCCTGCGCCGCGATGTCGGGATTTTTCTCGAGAAGGAATGTAATGAAGACCTGCGAAACACCCTCGACGGATGTCGAACGCAGCTCGTCGATACCGGAGATCGTGTTGACCGCGCCTTCAACGCGGTCGGTGATTTCAGTCTCGATCTCCTGCGGCGACGCACCCGGGTTGACGACGGTCACAGTGATCGTGGGCAAGTCGATCTTTGGAAAGAGATCGACGCCGAGCGACTTGTAAGAAAACAGCCCGACGACAGTCAGACTGAGAATCAACATCGTCGCAAAAACCGGACGGCGAACACAGATTTCAGCAAGTTTTTGCATTTCGTTTTTGCTTCTTTGTGGCTTTACTGCTTGATCGCGATCCCATCGCTCAACTGTTCGAGACTGCTCGTCGCAACCTGCTCGTCAGCGGCAACACCCGTTTTGATCTCAATCAAGTCGCCCTCTGTTTGACCTGTCTGCACCAGGCGCTGTTCGGCGTGACCGTCTTTGATCACAAATACGCGACTCACGCCCGCTTCCGTGACGACAGCTCGAGCAGGAACCAGCACCGCCGGTTCCGCACGCTCTTGAAGAATTCGCACGGTCGCAAACTGTCCCGGCTTCAACGCACCACCGCTGTTTTCGATCTCAGCTTCGACAGTCAACGTGCGCGAAGTGGCCGAAACGTTCGGCGCAATACGCGCGACACGCCCGGCAAAATTCTTGTCAGGCCACGCGCTCGTCGTGACCGAGACTGACTGTCCGACACGCACTTCCGGAATCGCCTGCTCGGGAATGTCGATGCGAATGCGCAAAGGATTCGTGCGAACAATGGTCGCGACTTTCTGCTGCGGAGAGACATATTCGCCGAGGTCGGCAGTCCGCTCAGAAACGTAGCCATCGATCGGCGCTGGAATGTTCGCGTAAGAGAGATTCTTGCGCGCGAGAGCCAGTTGCGCTTCTGCGTTCGCGACGTTCGTGCGCGCTACTTCGACCGCAGCATAGTTCTGTCGCGCCTGTGCCAAAGCGACTTCATACTGTTCCTTCAACTGATCGCGACGCGCACGCTGTTCGTCGTAGAACGAACGAGAAACGTCGCCGGATTCGATCAGCTTCTCTGCACGACGCAGGTTCTTCTCGGCGAGATCCAACGCGACCCTCGCTGCCGCAACTTCGGCAACGCGGTTCGGATCGAACGTCTGCCCCGGCCTCAAGCCGATTTTCTCTTCGGCTTGCCTCACCGCGGCCTTCGTCTGGCCAAGCTGCGCCACAGCCTGGTCGACACGGAGTTTTAATTCCGCGTCGTCGAGCCGGACGAGCATTTGTCCACGCTGCACGCGGCTGCCGATGTCTACTCCGACTGCGATAACCTTGCCTGACGTTTGTGGCGCCACGTCAGTCTGCTGATCGCCCGCGAGGCTGCCGGTTGCTTCGAAGAACCGCGGCAGTTCACGTTTGATCGCTGCGGCAGTGGTGACTTCTACCGCGACCGGTTGATTCGCTGCGGTTGTTTCCGCTTTCCTGACGTTTGCTCTCGACCCGCCACACGACGCGATGAAGCCTGCGATGGCGACGAGCACCACGAGAAAAGCCGCAAATTTTAATTTGCCTTGAACTCTCATTTAACTCTTCCTGCTAATTCCGTTCAAAAGAATGTCTGTGAAATGCTTTGCAGCACTCTCGTTGGAGATGTTCAGCAAACGGCGTTTCGGATCCCAAAGATTGTTGTTGAGCGAATGATGCATCACCATTCCGATGAAGCAGCGCACGACAACCGCCGGATCCATCTCGATAAGCGCCCCTTCGCGTTGTCGCTCGCGGATGTAGCCGCCAAGGAACTCGTAAACACGACGCACAAACTCATCGAAGAACATCTGCGCGAGCTCGTGCTTCTCGAGCGCGGAGTGGAGCAACAGTCGTTGAAACTCCGGATCGTTTTCGTGGTGATTCAACGCACCGAGTGCCAGCGACTCAAAAACGCCACGATCGTCTTTGCGACTGATCGCGTCGGCCGCCATCTCAGCCGGCTCAAACTTTCCACCCGAGCACGCTTTATGGTCGAGAATGGCGGCGTAAAGCTCCTCCTTGGTGGCGAAATGCCGGAAAACCATCGCCTCTGAAACGCCTGCGGCGTGGGCGATTTCCTTAGTGGTTGTGCCCCGGAAACCCCTTTCCGAAAAGAGACTTACGGCCACACGGAGGATCTGCAACCGGCGCTCTTCGCCCGCCATCCGGGCGCTGGTTGCCGGACTTTCGACTGTCATCTGCCTGCTCAAGCTATTTAGGTTTCTCCACTCTACAGACTGCGTAAAGTAAGTACTTACTTACCACCCGCGAAGCTACGATGTCAAGAAAGTCGTTTTCGTTGGTTTTCTCTGCGTACCTCTGCGTCCTCTGCGCCTTTGCGGTTAAAACGATCATTCACCGCAGAGGCGCAGAGGCGCAGAGCACGCAGAGGTTCGCAGAGAAGACCCTGCACGCCGCGCGCGAGGTTCGGTTTGTACGGATCCCGATCTTTTCGGTGAAGTTACGTACCCTTTCGCAACAAGCTTTTGAGAAAAAGCGCAAGTATTCCGCGCGATCTGTCGGCACAAATGTTGCTCAGCTTTCACCTAGCCCAAGTCCTATTTGAAACTGATAAAGGAGTATTCCGATATGCCAGAGAACGTAAGTAACCCAGGAACGACCGGTACAACTGGAACCACGGGAACAACCGGTAACTCAGGAGCGGGAGCCGGAACTGCCCTTTCGCAAACAGCACAAGATTATGGTCACAAAATTACTGAGGCAGCCAACTACGCCAAAGACTACGTCAGCGACAAGGTTTCGGTCGTAGGCGACAAGCTCAAGGATTTACAAAATGCGGATCTCGGCGAGCTCGCAGAGAACGCGAAGAGTTATGCGCGACAAAAACCAGGTCAGGCGCTTCTGATTTCAGCGGGAGTCGGTCTGTTGCTTGGTTTGATTATTCGTGGCCGGCGCTAAAGCCGGCTACGCCAACTTGAACAGGGGGTGAACCAACATGGCAGCAACACGAACTGGTTTAACCAGAGCTGATGAAGGACTGCCAGGTCGTGCAGATACGCCTCGGCCGGAAAACAACGAGAGTCTGCCAACTTTGATCAGTCGTCTCGGCGACGATGTGATGCAGCTCTTCAATTCTCAGCTCGCGTTATTCAAGGTAGAGATCAAGGAGGAGGTAAGCAGCTACGCTCGTGGCATCGCGATGATTGCGTTTGGCGCCGTGGTCGCGACTGTTGGATTTGCGCTGGTGAATGTGGCGATAGCTTTCGCTGTCTCAACCCTGTTCGCGCAGGCAAACTTCAGCCAACCTGCCAGCTATGCTCTGGGCTTCGTCGTGACGGGTGCTTTCTACGTGTTAGTGGGCGGCATTGTCGTGATGCTGATGAAGAGTCGACTGGCAAAGCAGGATCTGGTGCCGCAGAGAACAGTTCAGGAACTGAGAAAGGATAAACAATGGCTGAAGAACGAACTTTAGGATTGGCTCGTGCTCAAACCGAATACGCTGAAGAGCCCTCCAAAGAGGAACTTCAGCGCCGGCTGGAAAAGTCACGCGATTCAATTTCAAGTACGGTGACGGAGATAAAAGAGACTGTGGCAAATCAAGTTCAAGCAGTGAAAGACACACTCGATTGGCGTGAGCAGTTTAAGAAACGTCCTGTGGCGTGGTGTGCCGGCGCACTCGGAGTCGGCTTCTCGCTGGGTTACTGCATTGCGAATTACGCCAAGGAAGACGATACGTACAGTTACTCCTCGGCGATCCATCGTTACGGCGAAGAGTCGAACCGGTATGCTTCGCAAGCGATGGACATGGGCAGTGCTCCGATGACGCCTCCGGTAAGCACAAAGGCTCGACAAAGCAACGGATTACATGACAACGGTCCGGGATTCTTTCAGAAGGTCGCGAGTTCGCAAGCGTTCGAGCGAGTGAAAGACGAAGCTGGCAATGTCGGTGAGGCGTTTGTGCAGGAGTTAACCAAAACGGCGAAGACGGTAGTTTTACCGGCTCTGATTACGTCGCTGCGAAACTTTATCGGGGACCATCTTCCGAACGCAAAGACGGAAACGCAACAGACGTATCAACCGTCCTTAGAACGTAATCCAACGTAAATATCCGTGTAATCTGTGGTTGGTTTACCACAGATTACACAGATTATCTCGATTTACGCGGCAACTTCTTGTCGAGCATCGCGGTCTGGTAAACAAATGCCGCCATGATGGTCGACGCCTGTTTCATATCATCCGCTTGAATGCGATCGAACACATCCTGGTTTGAGTGATGTGTTCGTGTGTCGTATTCAATCTCGTCCTGAATAAACTGAAATCCCGGCAAGCCAATCGCATCGAACGACAGGTGGTCCGTTCCGCCTGTATTCGAGATCGTGAGCGTGTTTGCACCCGTGTCTTTGAATGGCGCTAACCACTGACGAAACAGCGACCGCACGCCTTCATTTCCCTGCATGTAAACGCCGCGTACCTTGCCGGTGCCGTTATCGAGATTGAAGTAAGCACTCAGCTTCTCATATTCAGGTTTCGTCACGAGCGTTGGACCAGCAGGAGCGGCGCCGTTGCCGTTACCATTGCCGCCTCCCATGCCGTTGTTGGCTCCTCCTGTTGCAGGCGCCGCAGACGTCGCGGGATTCTGGATGCTGCCAAAGTGTTCCGCCACGTAAGCACGCGAACCAAGCAGGCCTTGTTCTTCACCGCTCCACAAGGCAATGCGTATCGTCCGGCGTGGTTTGAGTCCGAGCGCCTGGATGATTCGCACCGCTTCCATTGCCACCGAGACGCCGGCGGCGTTGTCTGTCGCGCCGGTGCCGGAATGCCATGAGTCCATGTGTCCACCGAGCATCACGATTTCGTCTTTCAGATCGGTGCCTGGAATCTCGGCGATCGTGTTGTAGCCCATGGGATCAGCGTCCTGCCACGCCACGGACAGATCGACAGTCATTTTCACTGGTTCGCCGGCCTGCAACATGCGAACGATGCGGTTGTAGTGTTCGATTGCGAGAACGAGCTGCGGCGTAATCTTTGGACCGTTCTTGACCCACGGTGTTGGACGAGTTTGCGTGGTCGCATTTGGATCACGAGGAGGCAATGGGACTTGCGCCGACTGAACAAAGATCGTCCCCCCGTCGCCACGGCTCGGATCAATCAGCAGCGCGGCGCCTTCTGCCTGGAAGAATCGCGCCTTAGCGTTCGCAAATTCCTGTAATGCGCGAAATGCGGTGTTATTGAAGTTGCGGGGGCCGCCGCCGGTCGGTCGCGGCTCGGGCGCATCTGCGAGCGCGAGTAACTCTTTTTCATTCAAGCGCGTGCCTTGCGCGTCGAAGTGAGCGGGTACATCTCGCATCGCGGTGGTGAGAACGATCTTTCCATTCAGCTTGCCTTTGAACTTGTCGAGATCGGCTTCTGTCTTCGCGTCGATGTAGACGACGTCAGCCGTAAGAGGCGCTTCCAAACCCGGCGACCATGCTTTCGGATATGCGATCAGAGGGATTGCGATCGGTTCGGTCACCTGGGCGGAAAACCGCTTCAACGTCCAGCCACGGCCGAACGGGCCCCACGCTTCGAGATGCGCGTTTTGAAGTCCCCACTTGGTTAACTGATCGCGCGTCCACTCGTTGGCCCGTTTCATGCCCGGCGATGCGGTCAGACGTGGTCCAATGACGTCGCTCAGGTAGCTCAACGTCTGCATCACCTGCGAGCGATTCATGCCTTCGTCCTTGATGCGCTGGACGGGATCGTTTGCGTCTGCGGCCGGCGCAGTTTGCGGCGTTGTTTGTGTCTGCGCTGGTAAGTTTGCGGGCGAAATTAAGAAGATCAGGAGCAGCACTATGGCTGAATAGCGCCTTACAATCATGATGGGTTCTCCTCAAGTGGTAGGATGGACGAGTAATAGTGCCACAAAAAAGCACAAAGGCACAAAAGGCTCACGACACTTTCTGCGTTTTTTGTGCCTTTTCGTGGCCACTGCATTCTTCGTTGGCGCAGTAGCGGAATGTCCCCTGCTTCTTCGTTGTCTTCTCGAGCATGAAAGGCGCGTTACAGTCCGGACACGTCTCGAGCACGGGCTTGTCCCAGTACACGACGTTGCACTTCGGATACTCTGAACAGCCGTAGAATGCTTTGCCGCGTTTCGACTTCTTAACGACGATCTCGCCTTTACAACCCGGCCGCGAACACGAAACGCCGACTGTCTCCTGCTTGATGTATTTGCACTTCGGATAATTCGAACACGACACAAACTCTCCGAAACGCCCAAAGCGCTTCACCAGTTGCGCACCATCAACCGGACACTTTTCATCGAGCGGCACCGGCGCCGGCGCAGGGACTCCAGTCTTACCTATCTTCCTGATGTTGCGACACTCCGGATAACCCGTGCAGCCAAGGAACGGTCCAAACCGTCCGCGCTTCAACTGCATTGGCTTGCCACACAACTCACATGCTTCCGGCTCGGCCTCTTCGCTTGCGGCCTGTGCCTCCGCTGAGTTCCCGGCGCCATCAGAACCTGCGGGCGGTTCGGCATCGCGCGTCGCTTCACAGTTCAGACACTTCAAGTATGGTCCAAAGCGTCCCCACTTCTGGACCATGCCCGGCGTGTTGCACTTCAAACACACCTCTTCGGTCGGCACGCTCTTCTCTTTTATGTCCTTGGTGTAACGCTGAAACTGTTTCAGGTCGCCTTCAAACTTGTCGTAAAACTCGCGCAGGGCTTTGGTCCAACGGAGCTTCCCTTCCTCGATCTCGTCGAGCTCTTCTTCCATACGGGCGGTGTAACTCTCGTTGAACAGATCGTCGAATCCCCCGTCGATGAGCAGATCATTCACTGTCTTGCCCAACGCGGTCGGATGAAAACGTCCCTGGAGTTTTTCGACGTACTCTCGCTCCTGAATCGTCGACATGATCGCAGCGTAGGTTGAAGGCCGGCCGATGCCCTTCTCTTCAAGCGCCTTCACGAGCGTCGCTTCCGTGTAGCGCGGTGGCGGCTCTGTGAAGTGCTGTTCGGGCGTGATCGAGTTCAAGTTCAGGTTCTCACCTTTTTCAACCAGCGGCAGAGTGCGTTCGGCTTCTTCGTCATCTTCGGTCTTCTCGTCGCGACCTTCCTGGTAGATCTTCAGGAAACCATCGAACTTCTGCACTGAGCCAGTCGCGCGGAAGATGAAGCGACCAGCTTCGATGTCGATTGTCGTTTGATCGAAAACCGCCGGCATCATCTGCGATGCCACGTAGCGTTGCCAGATCAAGCGATAGAGCTTGAGCTCATCGGGTTTCAGATACTTTGCGAGCGAATCGGGCGTGAGTGAAACATCTGTCGGGCGTATTGCTTCGTGCGCGTCCTGTGCGTCCTTCTTCGAGCGATAGTGCACGGCCTTTTCAGGAAGATAAGCAGCGCCATATTGTCCGTTGATGTAGTCGCGAACCTCGCCGAGCGCCGCTTCTGAAACGCGCGTCGAGTCGGTACGCATATACGTGATCAGACCGACTGCACCTTCCGGACCAAGTTCGACGCCTTCGTAAAGTTTCTGCGCGACCATCATCGTCTTCTTCACGGCGAAACCGAGTTTGCGCGAAGCTTCCTGTTGCAGTTTAGAAGTGATGAATGGCGGGACGGGATTTCGTTTACGTTCCTTCGTGCTTACATCCGCGACGACGAACGACTGTTTCCCCGCTTCGGCAACGATCTCGTCAGCCTTCGCCTGTTCGTTGATTAGGATCTCATTCTTCTTGAGATCCTGATCGAAGCCGCTGGTCTTAACAGTCTGCTCGCCGATTTTGAACAGGCGAGCATCGAAGGCCGGCGGCAGTTTCGAACTCAGATTCGCAAGAATGGTCCAATATTCGGTTTTGACAAACTGCTCGATCTCGCGTTCGCGCTCGACCACCATTCGCAACGCTACTGACTGCACGCGTCCCGCGCTCAACCTGCCGCCAATCGTGCGGCACAGCAACGGTGAGACTTTGTAACCCACTAAACGATCGAGCACGCGTCGCGCCTGCTGTGCATCGACAAGGTTTTCGTCGATCTTGCCAGGATGATCGAACGCAGCATTGACTGCGCGCTTCGTGATCTCGTTGAACAACACACGATACGCGGGCTTCGCTGGTCTCTTTGGAACGATCTCTTCAGCGAGGTGCTGGCAGATCGCTTCGCCTTCGCGATCGGGGTCGGCCGCAAGATAGATCGCGTCAGCCTCTTTGGCCGCCTTCTTTAGATCCGCGACGATCTTCCTGTTGTTTCGTTTCTTCGAGTCCGGTATGAGTTCATAGGTCGGTTCGAAATTGTGCTCGACGTCGACGCCGAGGCCCTTCGAGGGCAGATCTTTAATGTGGCCTATCGAGGCCTTAACCACATAGTCCTTTCCTAAATACTTGTTTATGGTTTTCGCCTTCGCCGGCGATTCAACGATAACTAAATTTTTTGCCATCTAAAGTTTTCTCACAAAACATCTTCCCGGCAGCGCTCTCACTAACTCACGAATCTCCAACGATAGCAACGCGGCCGTCAGCTCCGAAATTGGCAGCTTACTCTGATCGAAAAGCCAATCGACATGCGCCGGGCTGTCGGGTGTCAACAACTTGAAGACCGAAGTCTCCGCAGGCGAGAGGCCTTCAGGAACAAAAGACAAACGATCCACGACCTTCTGCTCGCCAAACGGCGGCGGCAACATTGTCGCTGCGATTTGCGGGGGCAGTTCAGCGGCGATGTCCTGCCACTGCTGCACCAGCTTCGCACTCGCGCCTTTGATCAGGTAATTGGTGCCGAACGAGTTTCGAGAAGTGATGTTTCCGGGAACGGCAAACACTTCTCGGTTCTGTTCGATCGCCAATCGCGCTGTTATCAAAGAACCCGAATTTTCGGCTGCTTCCACAACTACCACGCCGAGACTCAGTCCGCTAATGATGCGGTTGCGGTAAGGAAAGTTTTCCGAGACCGGCGGGGTACCCAATGGGAACTGGCTCACGAGAGCCCCGCCACGATCCAGAATTTCCGCCGCTAACTTCTTGTGATCGCGAGGGTAAACCTCATCGATCCCCGTGCCGAGCACAGCCACCGTCCGGCCGCCGGCGTCCAATGCGCCGCGATGGGCAGCAGCATCGATGCCTCGCGCAAACCCTGAAACAACTGTCACCCCGCGCTGAGCCAGGTCGCGCGCCAGCATAATCGCCGAGTTCTGGCCGTACGTCGAACACCTGCGTGACCCAACCACCCCGATGCAGGGTTGATCCAAACATTCTGACCACGCGCCTTTTACATAGAGAACAATGGGCGGGTCGTAGATCTCCCGTAAAGATGAGGGATAAACCCCATCGTCCAATAATAGGATGTCGCCGCCGAGCTTCTTAACCCTTGTGATCTCATCCTCGGCTCGGGACAGCAGGTCGCGGGCAATGATGCTGTCCACGGCCTCAGGAGGCAGTCGCAACTGCTCCAGTTCCGCTCGTGTTGCTCGATAGACGGCCTCCGCAGAACCGAAGCGCTCCAAAAGTTTGGCAGCGGCGCGAGGACCGATGCCGGGTGTCATATTGAGCTCAACCCAATCTCTGATCATGTGAGGAATTCCTTGTAAAAGAACTATTTACGTTTCCTGTTGGCGTACCAACGTTTTCTGTTGGCATTCCAACGCTTTCTGTTGGCGGAGGCGTGTAGGAATCGAACCTACCTGAGCCCGTTCTCACGGTCTCACTAACGGTTTTGAAGACCGCGCCGTTCACCAGAACAGATTCGCCTCCACACTGAGGCTCCGATGTTCGGAAATTCCAAACCCTACGCGCCCTTGCGCAGAACTGTCAAGTCACCTAGAATCCGAACGAACGTTCGAACCGAGTCGTGTTAATCATGTTAAATCCTGAAATCGTATTCCAAACGTCGCCCGAGCAGTACAAACACTGGAAGTTACAGATCTCGGGGGCGGTCGCTACGCTCTCGATGGATGTCCAGGAAGATGAGACGCTAGCCGACGGCTATAAGCTCAAGCTCAACTCGTATGACCTCGGCGTGGATATCGAGCTGGCTGACGCTGTCCAGCGACTTCGATTCGAGCACCCTGAAGTTCGCGCGGTCGTGATTACCAGTCTCAAGCCGCGGATCTTCTGTGCCGGCGCGAACATCTACATGCTCGGCAGCTCGTCACACGCGTTCAAAGTCAACTTCTGCAAATTTACGAATGAGACGCGATGTGCGATTGAAGACGACTCACAGCATTCCGGACGTCGTTACATCGCCGCGTTGAACGGCACGGCGTCGGGTGGTGGCTACGAGCTCGCCATCGCGTGCGATGAGATCTATCTCGTTGACGACGGTAACTCCGCTGTTTCGCTTCCTGAAGTTCCACTGCTGGGAGTATTGCCAGGAACTGGTGGTCTCACGAGGGTCGTCGACAAGAGAAAGGTTCGACGTGATCGTGCAGACGTATTCTCGACTCTCGCTGAAGGCTTGAAGGGAAAGCGAGCGAAGGAATGGGGACTCATTGATGATTACTTTCCGACAAGCAAGTTTCAGGAATCGATCGATGCTCGAGTCAAAGAGATCGTCGATGCTGAACCGTCAAACGCAACGGGAATCAAACTCACTCCGCTGGAAGTCGAATCAACCGACAACACGAGAAACTATAAGTACGTAAAGCTGAAATTCGATCGTGAACAACGTTACGCAGATCTGACGGTTCATGGACCTGATGGTCCGCAGCCAAGCACCGCAGAAGAAATTCAGGAACTCGGCGCTGCGTACTGGCCGTTACAGGCTTATCGCGAGCTCGACGATGCGTTGCTGCACCTGCGTGTGAATGAACCTTTGATCGGTCTCGTGTGCCTGCGCACTCAAGGCAGCATTGAAGAAGTGCTGCGGGTGGACCAAACGCTTGCGCACACCGATTACTGGTTGACGCGCGAGATCTTGCGGCACATGGCGCGCGTGTTGCGGCGTCTCGATCTTACCGCCAAGAGCTTTTTTGCGATCGTCGAATCCGGAAGTTGTTTCGCCGGAAACCTTCTTGAACTGCTGCTTGCTTCCGATCGCAGTTACATGTTGAAAGACTCAGACGCGACGCTGGCCGTTTCTGAGTTAAATGGCGCGGCATTTCCGATGAGCAATCGGCTGACCCGGCTACAGTCACGTTTTCTTGGTGAGCCAGAGAAGCTGGAGCAAATATTCGAGAAGAGGAAATTCGATACGGATGAAGCCGAAGAGTTCGGGCTCGTAACTTTCGCGCCGGACGATCTTGACTGGGAAGACGAGATCCGGCTCGCTATCGAAGAACGCACGTCGCTGTCTCCCGATGCGTTGACCGGCATGGAAGCTTCGCTGCGTTTCGCTGGTCCAGAAAAGATGGATTCAAAAATCTTCGGCCGCCTGACCGCCTGGCAAAATTGGATCTTCCAACGCCCGAACGCCGTCGGCGAAAAAGGCGCGCTGACTAATTACGGAAAACCCACGAAAGCCGAGTTTGATTACAAAAGAACCTAAACTCGCTTTTGTGCCTTTTTGTGGCTAAAAATGAACTTATACGATCGCATTCCTAACAACGTTAATCTCTCCGAGGACAAGAAGCTTCAGCGCGCGCTGGAAAAGTGGTTACCAAACTATCTCGACTGGTGGCGCGAGATGGGACCCGAAGGCTTCCAGGAAAAAGACGTGTGGCTTCGCACGGCCATCGACGTCGGCTCAGAAGGCTGGGCGCATTTCGATTACGTTAAGATGCCCGAATACCGTTGGGGCATTTTTCTCGAACCACCGCAACCCGATGCAAAGGTCGGCTTCGGCGATAACCTCGGGAAGCCTGCGTATCAGGAAGTTCCCGGCGAATTTCGCAACGCGCTGAGACGAATCATCGTCACGCAGGGAGATACCGAACCCGCGTCAGTCGAACAACAACGCCGGCTCGGCAAGACCTGCCCTTCGCTTTACGACCTGCGCAATCTTTTCCAAGTGAACGTCGAAGAAGGCCGGCACCTTTGGGCCATGGTCTATCTGCTGCACGGTTACTTCGGCCGTGACGGTCGCGACGAAGCCGACGAGCTTCTCGAACGTCGCAGCGGTAATCCCGACAAGCCGCGCATTCTCGAAGCGTTCAATCAACCCTGCGACGACTGGCTCAATTTCTTCGCGTTCACGATGTTCACGGATCGCGACGGTAAGTATCAGCTCTCCGCACTCGCGGAGTCGGGCTTCGAGCCTCTCGCACGCACGTGTCAGTTCATGCTCACAGAAGAAGCGCATCACATGTTTGTTGGCGACACTGGTCTCGGTCGCGTTGCCAGGCGCACTGCGCAACTGATGAAGCAAGGCGACGTGCGCGAGCTCGGCGGCATTCCACTCGACATCATTCAGAAGTACATTAACTTCTGGTTGAGCTATTCGCTCGATCTGTTTGGCGGTGAGATCAGTTCCAACTCTGCTGACTTCTTCGCAGCGGGTTTGAAAGGTCGTTACAAGGAGCGCGACCAGTACACCGAGCACACGGCGGCTGATCAGATGTTCACCATGACGGTCGTCGAAGACGGCAAACTAACAACACGTGAAGTGCCGCTGCGAAATGCGTTGAACGAGGTGTTGCGTGGTGAGTACGTCAAGGATTGTGAGAAGGGTCTTGCACGCTGGAACAAGGTGCTTGCTGACGAAGGTGTGAGCGACCGTCTGTACCTGCCGAACCCGCGTTTCCACCGGCACGTCGGTGAGTATGCGGGGCACACGTTTGACATCGAAGGCAATTTGATTTCGCGCGAGGAGTTTGAGCGTCGCAAAGACGAATGGCTGCCGACGATGGATGATCGCGAGTACGTGCGCAGTTTGATGCATCCGGTAGTCGAGCCGGGCAAGATTGCAAACTGGATCGCACCACCGGCAGCGGGGATCAAGGGCAAACCGTTCGAGTTTGAGTACGTGAGGCTATAAAGAATGTAGCCACAGATTACACAGATAAAAACGCGGATCATTTATCCGTAAAAATCCGTGTTCATCTGTGGCTAAATGACCGTTATGCTTCAGCCGTCCCGATACGATCAAAAATTAGAATTCATACTTCGCACGGCGGCGAGGATTTTCGCGGAGAAGAGTTATCACTCGACGTCGATGCGCGACATCTCGCGCGCGACGAATGTCAGCCTCGCGGGCTTGTATCATTACTGCAAATCGAAAGAAGAGCTGCTGTTTCTGATTCAGGACAACTGCTTCGGCCGCGTGCTCGAACGGTTGGAAGAGCGGCTCCTCGAAGTCGAAGATCCGATCGCCAAGCTCGGCATCTTTATCGAGAACCATCTTTCGTTCTTTGCTGCGAACATGTCTGAGATGAAAGTGCTCTCGCACGAGGCCGAATCTCTTGGTGGTGAGTTGTACACTCACGTTTCGACACGCAAGGACAAGTACACCCGGCTTGCCCGCAAGATCCTCCAGGAAGTGCAGAACTCGAGACAGAACAAACAGCCGGTGGATTTAACTGTCGCGACTTATGCGCTGTTCGGAATGATGAATTGGATCTATAACTGGTACGACCCGCACGGAAAACTGAACGTCAACGACCTGGCCCAACACTTGACCAAACTTTTCCTGGGCGGTTTTGCACCCGGCGTTCTTTTGCAACCAGCCAGTTCCACGGGAGCGTCGCAGCCGCGTGAGAATCTGAGCATCTGGAGAGCGAGTTGAACTTCTACGCTGACGAAACCTACGGCGAACGTGTCGCCGGCGTTTATGACGAATGGCATCCAAACTACGATCCGTTCGCGATAGACATGCTTGCGGAGTTGGCCCACGGGGGCCGCGCGCTGGAGTTGGGCATCGGCACTGGTCGGATCGCGTTGCCACTGTCGCAGCGCAACGTCGAGGTTCACGGAATCGATGCGGCGCAGTCGATGATTTCGCGTCTGCGTTCGAAACCTGGTTCCGATCGGATTACGGTGACGCAGGGCAGCTTTGCCGATGTTGCGGTTGAGGGAGAGTTCGCGCTCGTCTACGTTGTTTTCAACACTTTCTTTGCGCTGTGTTCGCAGGAAGAGCAAGTTCGATGTTTCGCGAACGTGGCAGTGCATCTTTCGCGCAACGGGTGCTTTGTTATCGAAGCCTTTGTTCCTGACCCGACTCGCTTCCACCACAATCAGGTAAACTCGGTCACAAAGGTGACAGAAGAGCGAGTTGAACTGGACGTGGGCCGGCACGACGCGACGGCGCAAAGAGTAATTAGTCAGAAAGTTATTCTCACGGATGGAGGCAATGTACGTTTGTACCCGGTGCAGATACGTTACGCATGGCCGTCCGAGCTCGATCTGATGGCTCGACTGACAGGGCTACAGTTGCGCGAGCGCTGGGGCAATTGGAATCGTGAGCCGTTTACGTCCGAAAGCCAGAAGCATATTTCTGTTTATCACTTTGCATGACTCGAATGACTCCGACGAATGACTCCGACGAATGACTGACACGAAACTCAATTATCAAACTGCCGACGGTATCGCCGTAATCACACTCAGCGATCCACCGGCGAACACGTACAGCTACGAGATGATGCAGCAGCTCGACCGCGCGATTCTCGAAGCGCGAATGGACGAGTCGGTCCAGGTGCTCGTCATCACGGGTCAGGGCGACAAGTTCTTTTGCGCGGGCGCAGACATTCAGATGCTCGCGAACGTCACGCCGACGTTCAAGTATTACTTCTGTCTTCATGCGAACGAGACGCTCAACCGTTTGGAACAAACTCCGAAGCTCGTGATCGCCGCGATCAACGGACACTGTGTTGGCGGTGGTTTGGAGGTCGCGATGGCGGCTGATATTCGCATCGCGCGAAAGGGCGCCGGCAAGTTGGGACTGCCTGAAGTTTCGCTCGGCGTGCTTCCGGGCACTGGCGGTACTCAGCGGCTCTTGAGAATTGTCGGTAAGTCGAAAGCTATTGAGCTGATGGCTACGGGCCAGTTGTTTGATTTCGAGCGTGGGCTTGAGCTTGGGATTCTGAATCACGTCTTCGAAGCGGAAACAGGCGAACACTTTCGCGAGATGGTCCGCGAATACGCGGCGCAGTTCACGACACCCAACAAAGCCGCGCACGCCGTCGGCCGCATCAAGCGGGCCGTCCAGACAGGTTCGGAAATCTCGTTCGAATCCGCACTCGCACTCGAACGCGAACTACAGCAGCAACTCTTCCAATCCGAAGACGCGAAAGAAGGACTCGACGCTTATGTCAACAAGCGGAAGGCCGAGTTTAAGGGAAGGTAGACAGGATTTCAGGATTTTGCAGGATTAACAAGATAGAAGTAAATCATGATAAATCTTGTAAATCCTGTCTATACAAATGTACGAGCATATTCAAATCACAGAAGCTGAAGGCATCGTGACGATCACGCTGAATCGTCCGGACAAGCTGAATGCGTTCATCGGTCACATGCGGCGCGATCTCGCGGAAGCACTCGAACACGCCGGAAGCGATCGCAGTGTTCGCGTCGTCATCATCACGGGTGCGGGCCGCGCGTTTTGTGCGGGTGGCGATGTCATGTTTATGGCGGAGCTGATGCAGCGTCGCGACTCGGAGGAGTTCGCTCGCATCCTCGGCGC
The DNA here is from genome assembly GCA_044867025.1 of Pyrinomonadaceae bacterium. Taxonomy (GTDB): domain Bacteria; phylum Acidobacteriota; class Blastocatellia; order Pyrinomonadales; family Pyrinomonadaceae; genus PSRF01. The sequence continues at coordinate 34,426 of JBIOUJ010000251.1, forward strand.
GGGGCGCCGCGTCATCCTTGCGATTCGACAGATGACCAAACCCGTGATCGCCGCGATCAATGGACCAGCCTCGGGCGCCGGTTGCAATCTCGCGCTCGCTTGCGACTTGCGTATCGCCGCAAATAACGCGACGTTCAGTCAATCGTTCGCCAAGGTGGGCCTGCATCCGGATTGGGGCGGCACTTACTTTCTTCCGCGCCTGGTAACGCCGAACAAAGCGTGTGAGCTGTTCTTTCTCGGTGAAGCGATCGATGCGGCGGAAGCGGCACGGCTGGGGATCGTCAACCAGGTTGTTGCACTGGAAGAATTAGAGTCGGCGACGTTGCAACTGGCCGAGCGTCTGCGCGCTGCGCCACCGATTGCGCTCGCGGCAGCTAAACACGCCGTGTACATGAGCCAGGCAGCAGAGCTCGAAGAGATGCTTCGCTACGAAACCGAAGCGCAGTTGCGTTGTTTTGAATCGGACGACGCGCACGAAGGCGTACACGCATTTCTCGAAAAGCGTGAACCAAGATTCACCGGACACTAATTCATGCTGAACGGAAAGAGCGCATTGATAACCGGTGGCGGGCGTGGAATCGGACGCGCCATCGCCCTCGAGTTCGCGCGGAACGGCGCGCGCGTCGCTGTCGCTGCTAGAACCGCAGAACAGGTTGAACAAGTTGCTGCTGAAATTAGTGGCGACGCGGTCGCGCTTGTCTGTGATGTTTCGGATCCGGAAAGCGTCGCGCGTATGTTCAGCAGAATGCGCGAAGATTTTGGCAACCCGGATATCCTCGTCAACAACGCCGGTATCGCGGAGAGTGCAACGCTCGTCAATACCACCGACGAGCTCTGGCATCGCCACCTCGCGATCAATCTCTCCGGCACGTTTTACTGCATGCGCGCTGCCCTGCCTGCCATGTTGAAGAGAGGCTGGGGACGCGTGATAAATGTCGCTTCCATTGCGGGGAAATCCGGCGCGCCGTACATCGCTGCATATTCAGCCTCGAAGCACGGCGTGTTGGGCCTGACGCGCTCCGCCGCACTGGAACTTGCCACCACCGGCGTCACTGTCAACGCCATCTGTCCGGGTTATGTCGATACTGACATGGTCACGCGCGGCATCGATCAAATCACCGCAAAAACCGGACGCACTGCTGACGAAGCTTTGGACTCACTCAAAAAGATGAGTCCTCAAAATCGGCTGGTCACGCCTGAAGAGGTTGCAGCTATAGCGTTGTTGCTTGCGTCCGACGCAGGACGAGGAATCAACGGTCAGGGGATCAACGTGGATGGCGGCTCGGTGCTTTATTGAGCCACAGATCAGATCCGCGTTTATCCGCGAAGATCTGCGGCTAATTCGTAAACCAGTCTGATCGGCAAGCCCATGATGTTGAAGTAGTCGCCCTGGATCTCTTTGATGAAGAGCGAGGCCTTGTCCTGTATTCCGTACGCGCCGGCCTTGTCAAACGGTTCGCCCGACGCGATGTACCAGTCGATCTCACTCGCGCTCATCTCAGCAAAACGCACGCGCGTGGTTTCGTAACCTACGCGTGATTCACCGCCGACTCGAACCAGCGCAACACCAGTCAACACGTCGTGCCACTTGCCACTCAACAGTTCCAACATTCTTCTCGCGTCGGCCTCGTCAGTCGGTTGGCCCAGAATCTGGTTCGCGATTACAACCGTCGTGTCTGCACCCAGCACGACGCCTTCTTCCAATTGCTGGGCCACGGCCTCGGCTTTGGAACGTGCGAGTCGCTGCACATAAGCGGCCCCGTCTTCGTCAGGCCTGACAGACTCATCAATTCCCGCGACCCTGACTTCATGTGGCCAGCCGGCGCGATTGAGTAGCTCCGTGCGTCGCGGGCTACGAGAGGCGAGCACGAGTTTTTCACGTAGAAAGTCCATACACTTGCTGCCCGCAGAGTTTGCGTGTTTCAATCGGCGAGCGCAAGAGCACAAAATATGAAGCAACTGATCAAGTCATTACCGACCATTCTCCGCGCTGCCGGTGACTCCGAAGAAGTTGCCGAAGCGGCGGCGATTGCGGCGTGGAAACATGCGGCGGGGGATGGTTTGAAGGATCACGCGGTACCGGTGAAGCTTGAAAATCGGACGCTGACAGTCTCTGTCGCAGACGTCATCTGGCAAAAGCAGTTGCACTCGATGCGAGGACAGCTCCTGTTTCGAGTAAATACGATTCTGGGCCAACCGATCGTGAGCGCGATTGAGTTTGTCGTCGATCCAAAACTCGCATTGGCCCAGGCTGAACAACAAAAGCCACAGGAAGAACCGATCAACAACGAAGTGCCGCTCGAGCTGTGGTCGGCGGCGAATGCGATTCACGACAAAGAACTGCGAAAGAGCTTCCTGAAGACTGCGACCCTCTCATTGAAGCGCCGCGCGTCGGAAGAGTAACGTTCGTACTTGGATACGGTCAGTACCACCTGCGGTAGCGGGTGGGTCGACATGAGCACACGATTCGAATTCGCTGGTTGACCCACCCGCTACCGCAGGTGGTACTGACCGTATCCAACAGTAATATCTAATTTCGGGACAAAGATTTAATGCCGATTGATCAATCAGACATCGAGAAAGTCGCGAATCTCGCACACCTGGAGCTGGCCGAAGAGGAGTTAAAGACCTTCGGACCACAGATCGTGGAGATCATCAACTACGTCGAGCAGCTCAACGAGCTCGATACAAAGGACGTCGAGCCTGCGATCGGGGGTCTAACGCCTGAGGGCGCAAAGACCGACTCCGCTCGAGACGACGAGATCACCGGGTCGTTGGGCCAGAAGGCTGCTTTGGAGGAAGCGCCTGATCCAGCGCACGGACATTTTCGAGTCCCGAAGGTATTGTAGCCACAAAGAGGCACAAAAAAAGACACAGAAACATGTCGCGTCAGACTGTTGAATTTTCGATAACCGCCGCCGAGAAGCTTAATGAGACGCTCAATGCGTTTCTCGAGATCGACCGTGTGGGCGCGTTGCAGCGCACAACGGAGGCTGAGAAAAGCGCCCTCGGCGGAATTCCGATCGCCGTCAAAGACAACATCTGCGTCAAGGGATTACAGGCATCCTGCGGTTCGAAAATCCTCGGTGATTACCATCCACCGTACAACGCAACCGTAATCGAACGCCTGACCAAGGCGGGCGCGGTCGTCATCGGAAAAACAAACTGCGACGAGTTTGCGATGGGGTCGTCGAATGAGAACTCCGCGTTTGGTCCAGTGCGAAATCCGTGGGACACGACGCGAGTCTCCGGTGGTTCGTCAGGAGGTTCTGCAACGGCCGTCGCTGCCGGGATCGTTCCTGTGGCGTTAGGTTCAGACACGGGCGGTTCCGTCCGCCAACCAGCATCGCTCTGCGGCGTCATCGGATTGAAACCAACGTACGGCCGCAACTCTCGTTATGGTCTCGTGGCGTTTGCGTCGTCGTTGGACCAGATCGGCGTGTTTGCATGCAAAGTGGAGGACGTGGCTCGTGTTTTGGGAGTCATGGCTGGACGCGATCCGCACGATGCGACGACGGCCGACGTTCCCGTTCCTGACTACGTTGCATCGCTGACAGGCGATCTGAAAGGCGCACGACTCGGTTTCCCGCGCTCATTGTACGGTGAAGGACTCGACACGGAAGTGAAGACATCAGTCGAGAACGTCGTCGATGTCTATCGAGAGCTGGGTGCGGAGATCGTCGACGTCGAACTACCTCACGCAGGTTACGCCATCGCCGTTTACTACATTATCGCCACTGCCGAAGCATCAGCGAACCTCGCACGTTTCGACGGCGTGCGGTACGGTTTTCGTGCTGAAGACACGCCCGAGTTGCGTCAGATGTACCGCCGAACACGCGAGGAAGGATTTGGACCGGAAGTTAAGCGTCGCATCATGCTCGGAACGTACGTGCTTTCCGCCGGCTACTACGACGCGTACTACCTCAAGGCCCAACAAGTGCGCACGCTAATCAAAAACGATTTCCTGGAAGCGTTCAAACGTTGCGATGCGATTATCACGCCCACGTCGCCGACACCCGCCTTTGCGATTGGCGAGAAGGTAGACGATCCGCTCGCGATGTACTTGAACGACATCTACACCGTGACTGCAAACCTCGCAGGTGTTCCGGGGATCAGCGTTCCGTGTGGACTGTCGTCGGAACGCTTGCCAATCGGGTTTCAACTGATAGGACCATACTGGTCGGAGCCGGCGCTGTTCAAGCTTGCACACGGCTACGAACAAGCGCGCCCGTTCACGAACAAGCCGCCCATCAGTGCGTAACAGAAATGCTTTTTGTGTCTTTTCGTGGCTGCTGCCGGTCGGACTTGTCTGGAATGAGGTCGCCGGTGAAGATTTCGACCACGTTTTTCGCCGTTCCCACGACTGGCGTCACGTCTAATCCGACGTGAACCGCCCCCGGAATCAGACCCTTCTTCTTGATCTCGTAACCCGCGAGGCCGACGGCGAGGATCGAGCCGACAAAGGGAATGGGTTTGATGAGGCGTTTGACTATGCCCCAGCCACCTGCCCTGATAATTCTGCGTTTCATCGTCATCGTTTTGAGCCACAGATGAACGCAGATGAAAACCGGATAGAATCCGCATTCATCTGCGTTCATCTGTGGATAATGATAGCATGCACCCAATGCGAGCGAGGTTCTTTCTTTTACTCATTATTGTGGCAGCGTTGCTACTTTCCTGTCGTCCGGGCGGCGGCAACAGCAACCGCCTCCTGATTTACACGCCGCATGGACAGGATCTTCTGAAAGATTTCATCGCGCGTTACAAGGAGCGCTACAAAGACGCGGACGTGCAGTTTCTTGACATGGGTTCGCGCCAGATCCTGGAGCGCGTGCGCGTCGAGCGAAACCGCCCGCAGGCAGACCTCTGGTGGGGTGCTTCCCATACCACATTTCAAACTGCCGCTGACGAGAATCTGCTGGCCGAGTTTCGTCCCACCTGGGCGGACAAAACTCCAGCCGACGCGCGCGACCCAAACGATCGCTGGTACGGCACTTACGAAACCCCGCAGGTGATCGCATACAACAGCGAAGCCGTCACCGCGGAAGAAGCGCCGCGCGACTGGGACGCCGTGCTCGATCCGAAGTGGCGCGACAAAGTTCTGATCCGAAATCCAAATCCGTCCGACACAATGCGCGCGATCTTCGGCGCGATGATCCTGAGGTTTTACAAAGACACCAATTCTCCCGAAGGCGGTTACGACTGGTTGCGAAAGCTCGATGCCAACGTTCACGAATACACCGCCGACGGAACGCTCCTGATGCAAAAGCTCGCGCGACGCGAAGGCCTGATCACGCTCTGGGACATGCCCGACGTGCGGCTTTTCAAAGAACAGAAAAACTTGCCCGTCGGTTACGTTGTTCCAGCCAGCGGCACTCCGGTGATCACAGACGGCATCGCGATCATTCGCGGCGGGCCTAACCAGGAAGAAGCGAAGCGCTTTTACGAGTTCGTCACCACGCCCGAAAGCCTTGCTTACACTGCACACAAGTATTACCGCATTCCGGTGCGTACAGACCTCGATCGTTCCCAACTGCCTGGCTGGATGAATGAACCGTTCACACGACTGCCTTTGGATTGGGAGCTGTTGCGAAAAAATGGGAGTGATTGGTTAAGATACTGGGACACGGAAATCCGTGGCCGTAGCAAATAATGGCCCTCCTGTCGCTGAAAAACGTCTCCCGCAGTTTTGGATCGACGCGCGCCGTCGCGGATGTGTCTCTCGATGTCGCACAGGGTGAGTTCTTTGGGCTGCTTGGACCATCCGGCTGCGGAAAGACGACGACGCTGCGGATGATCGCTGGCCTCGAGAAACCAGACTCGGGCTCAATTGAGTTTCAGAGCGCCGACATCACGAACCTCCCTCCCGAGCGGCGTGGCTTCGGCATGGTCTTTCAAAACTACGCACTCTTCCCACACCTGAACGTTTTCGACAATGTCGCGTTTGGCCTGCGTGCGCGTCACAAGAACAAAGCCGAGATGGCGAATCGCGTTGCAAGCGCACTCGAGTTGGTCCAACTTCCCGGTTACGACAAACGCGCCGTAGACGAGCTCTCCGGCGGTCAACAACAACGCGTCGCGATCGCTCGTGCGATTGCAATCGAGCCCGTGTTGTTGTTGTTTGACGAACCACTCTCGAATCTCGACGTCTCGCTTCGTGAAGAAACGCGCAGCGAGTTGCGCGAACTCGTCACGCGCCTCGGGCTAACAGCCGTTTACGTCACACACGATCAGGAAGAAGCTTTCGCACTCTGCGATCGCATCAGCGTGATGGTGGGTGGAAGACTGATGCAGACAGGGCGCCCGCGCGAGCTCTACGAACAGCCGGCGGAAATCTCGGTCGCGAGTTTCCTGGGCCGAAACAATCTGATCAAAGCCATGCGCCTGAGTTCGAGCAAAACAAACGACGGCGAATTCCAGACGCTGGAGGGCGGCCACACACTTCATCTGACGGTGAAACACGATGAGCTTGCGCCGTTGAACCAACCTGTGTTTCTCGCAATCCGACCAGAGCACGTTCAACTCAACATGAACGGGGGCGAAAACTCGCTTCGTGGAAACATTCGCGAAATCGTCTTCGCTGGAGCGACGTCAACAGTGCGCGTTGATGCGAACGGATTGCTGCTCGAGGCACTGGTGTTACGAACTGACGGCCTCGAACTGGATCAAGAGTGTAACGTGGTCCTCTCCCCACAGCATCTGACCTTGTTAAAAAATTGAAACACGGATTACACGGATGAAGGCGGATCAATTAAAGGAAAAAATCCGTATTCACCGGTGGAAATCTGTGGCTCTTTTCGTCCTCACCACGGTCGTTCTGATCTACGGTGTCATTTATCCGAACATTTCAGTGGTGATCACTTCGTTGCAACGGGCAGGCAATTGGACGCTCGCTAACTATCGCGAACTCCTCTCGGAGAGAACTGTGATTGAAGCGATTGTCAGTAGCCTTGGATTATCAGCCGGCACCGTTGTGCTCTGCGCGATCGTAGGCGTGCCGCTCGCGTTTCTGTTTGAACGTTTCACATTTCCGGGCCGCCGGCTCTTTGCCGCGCTTGCTGCACTGCCGCTCGTGCTGCCACCCCTCGTCGGAACACTGGCGTTCATCTTTCTGGTTGGTGAATCGGGAATACTCGCTCACGCTATTCAGAACCTTTTCGCACTCGCGAATCCACCGTGGCGACTGCAAGGCTGGCCTGCCCTGCTGCTCTTTCACACGTACACGATGTACCCGTTTTTCTACGTGCTGACAGGCGCGGGTTTGCGCAGGATCGATGCGAGTCTCGCCGAAGCCGCGCGCAGCCTGGGAGCATCGAAGCTCGAAGTGCTCAGGCGTGTGCTGCTGCCACAACTCACTCCCTCGCTTCTCGCCGCGGCGTTACTGACGTTTATGACGTCGATGGCTTCGTTCAGTGCGCCGCTGTTCTTCGGCGGAGACGTGCGCGTGCTGACGCTCGAGATCTTCAGAGCACGTCAACGCGGCGAGGACACCATTGCGGTGACGCAGACAGTGATACTCGCGATCATCTCGCTTGCCGCGTTGATCTTCTTCCAACGTTACGAAGGAACGCGAAGGTTTGCAGCCGCGGCGATGAAAGGCGCGCCACGCAGACGTGCGAGCATAGCCAGTGGCAAAGTACGCGCGGCGGCGACGACCGCGGCCGTGATCTTCGCGATCGTCCTGGTGTTACCCGTGGCCACGCTCTTCCTTGTCAGCTTTGCGCAAGAAGGTTCGTGGACAACGCAGACACTTCCATCTGCATACACATTTGCAAACTACCGGCGACTGTTCGCCGAGCCGTATGCCGCCGAGGTTTTCTTCAACAGTTTTACGATGTCGGCGATCGCGGCTGTGGCAGCGTTGCTCTGGAGCTTTTGCGTCGTGACGTTGTTGCGCCGCAGCAGAAACACACGGAAGTTTTTGGGTGAAGGCTGGCGCCGTTTGGTGTCGCTGCTGGTGTTGATTCCCTGGGCGTTGCCGGGAACCGTCGTCGCCGTGTCCGTTGCTGAGGCTTACGGCAGGCCCGGGTCGCTGCTGGGGTCTTTCGTGCTCGTGGGAACGTTCTGGATCCTGCCGGCGGTGTACTTTCTGCGTTTCATGCCGCTGGTGGTGCGAGCGCTTCAGGCCAGCATGGAGCAACTCGATCCCACGCTCGAGGAGGCGGCAGGCTCGCTGGGCGCGCGTGCGTGGCAGAGATTTACACGCGTGACGTTGCCGCTGGTGTGGCCGGGAGCGGTCGCGGGCACCCTGCTGGCGTTTGTGATCGCGTTAGGCGAATATGTCGCTTCCGTGCTTGTATTTGTTCCGGCGAATCGACCCATTTCGATTGCGATCGCATCAGAGTTACGCGACTTCAATCTGGGCGCGGCGGCGGCGTACGGGGTGGTTTTGATCGTGATCATTTCGGTCAGCATGGTCGTCGCGGGACGTCTCGAACGGTTACGCGGTTAGCCACAAAAGGCACAAAAGAAGACACAAAAGATATTTCAGAGAAGATGATTCATTTGAGACGAATACGGTTTTATATCGCACTGCTGTTGGCATTCCTGCTCTTGTCGCAGCAGCCTCGCGCACAGGTCGATACGAGCGCGGTCGACAAAGCTGACCAGGCCGCGCTGCACCAGGCGCTCCTCGATCTCACAAACCCATGGACGGTGATGTGTGTCGCTGCGCACCCTGACGACGAAGACGGCAGCACGTTGACTGTTCTGCGTCGCAAATACGGCATTCACACTGTCTCGCTGTTTTCGACCTTCGGCGAGGGCGGACAGAACGCGGTCGGTCCCGAACTCTACGAAGAGCTCGGCGTGATTCGCGCGCGCGAAACGATGGCCGCGTCGCAGGTGCAGGGCTCGGAGCCGTATTTCCTTGGCTTCCGTGATTTTGGGTTTTCGAAATCTGCTGAAGAGACGTTTCGTGCCTGGGGTGAAAAAGAGCTTCTGCGACGAATGGTGCTGCAAATCCGATTGCTGCGTCCGGATGCCATCATCACCAATCACGATACGACGAGTGGTCACGGTCATCACCAGGCAACGGGCCGCATGATTTTGCAAGCATTCGACGCCGCCGCCGATCCAAAACAGTTTCCGGAACAGTTGGCGCAGGCGGGCACGTGGCAAGTGCAACGACTCTTCGTGCGCTCGCGAGGCGCGGAAGCGTCACCCACTACGATTAGCATCGATCCGAACGAGAACGATCCGGTTCGAGGAACGACCTTCGCGCAACAAGCATTGTCAGGATTACAAAAACACGCGACACAGGGTCCGTGGCCGAGGACAGTTCCTGCAAGCGGCGCACGTGTTATTCGTTACAGCCTCGTAAAACAAGCTTCATCGGCTGCTCCGCTTCCGGAAAACGCGAAAACGCCGGTTGACGGATTGCTTTTGCCGGAACAGGTTGCAGCTAAACTGGCGCCGCCAACGATCGACGAGAAACCACTGACGCAATTTCTCGATCGCCGGCTCGAACTGCTCGTGTCGCTTCTGAGCGCGCGCAGGCGTGGCGTCTTCACTGCTCCGAAAGAAGTTCTCGATCTCGATCCGCAACGGTTCAAACTGATGTCGTCACGTCTGAATAAAGCGGTGGCTGCTGCCGTTGGCGCCGCCGTGTACCTCAGTTCCGCGGGATCTGAGCTCGTTCCAGGTGAGGAAGCGAAACTTGAAGCAATCGTTGCCAACGCCGGCATGGCCGAGATTCAAATCAAGCAGGTGACATTTCGCGGGCTCGGAGCGGAGTTGAAACTCGAGACTCCCGACAAGATGCCTCCGGGCACCGAAGTTTCCGCAGACGTAAAAGTCACGACACCCAAGACGTACGCCTTGACCGTTCCATCGTCCGAGCATCTCTACGATGGGCGTCTGTTTGGCGAGCGGCTCAATCTGGAAGCTGAATTGACGATCGAAGGCACCACGTTCGTCGTCGGTAATGAAACTCGAAGAGACATCGTGCCGCAGGTTGAGATCGTTGACGTAAGGCCGTCGCCGTACGTCACCACGCCCGCCACGTCTCAAAAGCCACTCGATTTCCACGTACGAGTACAGAGCCATCTGAAAACGGACTTTCGTGGACTGTTAAGAATGAGTGGTCCAAGTCTGGAGACCGGTCACGAAATCAATCTGAAACCCCAGGGAGCGGAGACGTCGAACCTCGTCGTGCGGCCGTTGTCTTTGGCCGGACAGATTCAAGGCTCGAGCCTCGCGGTCACGGTCGATCTGCCGATTCCGAAGGAGCCGATTGCGAAGCGAACTGTGCCGTTGATCTACGCTGATGCAGTGGTCGTCAGCGGACGGAAGGTTGGTTATGTACCGAGTTATGACGAGACATTAGAGCACGCTCTTGCGGCGTTGGCTGTTGATGCGAAGAAGCTGAGTGTCGACGACATCGCCAAGTCAGATCTGACGCCGTATCACACGATCGTGATCGACAATCGCGGTTACGAAGCGCATAAGGAACTGATCGCGGCTAATAGTCGGTTGCTCAAATTTGTCGAAGACGGTGGGACGCTCGTGGTGTTTTATCACCGGCTGAATGAGTTCAAGTCAGAATTCGCGCCGTATCCGATCACGCTCGGCAATGAGCGCGTGACAGAGGAAGATGCGCCGGTTACGTTTTTGCAGCCGAAGCATCCGCTGTTCAACTTTCCGAACAAGATTACGCAGAAGGATTTCGCGGAGTGGGTCCAGGAGCGCGGGCTGTATTTTCCGAAGGAATGGGATCCGCGTTACACGGCGATACTGGCGACGAGTGATAGAGGCGAGCCGTCGCTAAAGGGCGGAGTGCTCGTGGCGCCGTATGGCAAAGGGAACTACATCTACACGAGTCTTGTTTGGTATCGACAACTGCGGGAAGGCAACCCAGGCGGGTACAGGTTCTTCGCAAACTTGATCAGCTACGGCCGCCGCAAGGAAGATTGATTTTTAGCCGCAGATGACGCGGAAAAAGACGGATCAAACGTTTACAAACAATCCGCCGTTATCTGTGTCATCTGTGGCTTCGCCTTCGAGTTTCACGCGTGCGCGTTCGAGGAATGTCTTGATCATTTCGCGAACGCGTTTTTGCATCTCGGCGCTAATCGCGCTCTCGCCCACCAGAATCGCGAACCGATGCAGGTCCTTCGCGTGTTTCCGGCGCAGCTCAACGTGCTGGACGATCTTGATTAGAACGCTATGACCGCGCTCTTCGAACGCTGCTGCGTAACGGAGGTAGTTCTTCATCTCCGAGCGCGCCGGAGACCACTCGAGACGTTCCGGAGAATCCTCTGTCTTTTCGACGGTGAACGTAGCGTGAACGGCGCCGATGACCGGTACTTCCGCTCGGACCACCCAACGCATGATCCCGCCAGCTTCCTTGCGAATCCCTTCGATTCCGGGCATCAGGTCCGCAAAATTACGGAGCTCGCCAAAAAACTCACGGGCCTTTTCGATGGTGGTCCGTAGTTCCAATTGATCCGCGTAAGAGGCCTTGATTCGAAACATTTGTTCTCCGTTAACCGTTTTCTCCCGCAACGTTGATGCGACACGGCTCCAACTTGGTTTCCCGTGCCGACCTTGCTAAGTTACACGAGGAAAGTTTGGTAGTAAATATTATTTAGTATGAGACCTCAGGAGAGTTGCCCGCGCTGCGATAAACGCGGTCTGAAAACATGGGAAGAGTTGACCGGCGAGGAGCGCGAAGTCGTCAAAAGGTTGCCGCTCTCCGCGACCTATCCGCTCTCAGAGAGACAAGCCAGACACCGGTGGTGTACGCGCTGCTGGTGGGAGGCCACAGATTACACAGAAAAATCAGTCTAGAATTCTGTTGTAAGTCTCGCGGATTGCGCGCATTTGCTCCGTGAGTGTTTCCTGCATCTCCGACACGGATTCAAACCCAACGCGCGTCGCAACATCCTTCGCGGCAACGTGGTTCGGATCCGGCAAACGCGTCGAGCGGTGCATGATCAATCTCAAGTTGTGATCCACGGACCGCAGCAGGCTGTACCCGTTGCTTAAAACTAAAAAGTCCTCTTCACTCAGCGACCCTTCTTCACGCAATCGTTCAAGCGTAAACGCAGTCGACCGGTCTTCACCTTCATCGGGCACTTCATCACGCAACTGCAAATAGCGCACGGCAAAGTAAACATCCAGCATTCCACCCTTTCCGTACTTGATGTCAGTTCCCAACTTGCGGCCACGGCCTCCCTTCTCTTTTTCCAGCCGCTCACGGACGTGTCGCGTGACTGTCTTCAACTCATTTGGATCGAGCTTCAAAGCGTTCGCGTGTATTCGGTGCCGCGCGTGCGTCTCGATCATCCTTCCCATTTCCTGATCGCCGCCCACGGAACGCAGTTTTGCGTAAGCCAGCCATTCCCACGGCGCGCTCTCGTCTCGGAGGTAATCGAGAAAACCTTCGGAGCTGGTCACCAGTGGTCCATCCTTGCCGTGTGGCCGCAAACGCATGTCGATGCGATAGAGATAGCCCTCTCTCGTAATGCTCGACAGCGCTGCAATCATCAGTTCCACGAGACGCGAATATGTCTCATCCTGCGTCAGCGTTTTTATCGGCGACGGGACCATGGAGTCGTACGTGATCAGGATGTCCAGATCCGATCCGTAATCGACGCCGCCGCTGCCGAGCCGTCCGACGCCGTAAAACGCGACCCGCGGACCGCCGCTGAACGAACCATAGCGTCGCGCCATTTCACGCCGAGAGATCAGGTAGGCGACGTTCATGCTCGCCGTCGCTAACTCGGTTTGTAAACTGTTGGTTTCAAAGATCGAAAGCTCATTACAAACGTCAAGCGCGGCGATTTCTACAATCAACTCCGCCCACTGCAAACGCAGCGCTGTGAGTTCCGCCGGAAAATTGCGCTCCGCGTCAACCGCCGCACGCAGAATCGCACGATAATCGCGGCGCAGGGCTGTCTCCGCTGAACATCCAAGCGTGGTGATCAGCGCGGGATTCGCTGCGATCCTTTCCGCAAACGGATCGGACGTACCGCAGAGCCGAAGCAACGTCGCCAGATTGGTTTCTGTGATCTGCAGATGCTCGTCTGTTTTTTCCAGGGAAGATGTAATGCGGAAAAGCTGGACCAACGCACGATGCGGATTGAGCGACCTGGCTGCGAGCGAAAGAAGACGAGTGGCGAGCGCGATAAGGCGTCCTTCCCAGGCTTTGTCCATGTGCGGCGCAAGCACGCGCGCGCACGACATCGCGACTGCCATATCTGTTGGTACTTCACGCTTGTCGTCGACGACTATGTCCGGCGTTTTTTCGACTTCTGAAAACAGCCGATCGTAGGTTGTGCGCACGTGTCCCGTGTGCGTCTTCAACGCGATACTAAAATCCTTTCGCGCCTTGTCATCGGAAAAGCCACCCGCGAAACCCATCCGCCTGGCAACCAACGATTGAGCGTCTTCGCCCTCCGGAACCGTGTGTGTCTGAAGGCCGTGTTCCATCTGTAGCCGGTGTTCGAGTGTTCGCAGGAAGCCGTACGCATCCGACAATTCGCTGCGTTCCGGTTGTGTGATGAAGCCACGATCGGCAAGCCTGCCGAGACTCACGAGCGTGTGCGGCACGCGCAGCCATTCGTCGCGTCCGCCGTGGGCCAACTGTAGCGCTTGCGCTATGAACTCGATCTCTCGAATACCGCCGCGTCCCAGTTTCACGTTGTATCCACTCTTTTTCTCAACCTGCCGGTCGATCTTCTGTTTGGCGAGACGAACATTTTCCAGCGCTCCGCTGACTGACACATCGGGTCGAAAGACAGCCGGCGTCACGGCCTCTTTGAATCTTGCAAACAGTTCTGCCGAACCTGCGGCCGCACGCGAACGAATCAACGTCTGTCGCTCCCAGTCCTGGGCAGAGTGCATGTAATAGCGCGTGGCTTCGTTCAACGACACCGCTAACGCACCGTCGCGTCCGTGCGGTCGAAGCCGCAGATCGACGCGATACGCGGCGCCTTCACCTCCCGATTGTCCGACGAGGCGCGCGATTGTTTCCGACAGCTTCACGAAGTATTCGCGATTACTCGTCTCGCCTCGCTCGCCCGTGCCGGCGGTCGTTCCCTCGTCTGAATAGAGAAAGATGAGGTCGATATCTGAAGCGTAGTTGAGCTCCATTGAGCCGAGTTTTCCGAGCGCGATGACGCAAAACTCGGCGGTAGTGCTGCGGCCTCGTTCGTCGACACTGCGTGGTAATCCAAAACGATTGTCGACGTCCTGCCGTGCGAGACTGAGTGCGTAGTCCAGGATCGCGTCAGCGAGATTCGACAACTCTTCCATTGTCTCGGCAAGCGTTTGCGAGCGACGAATGTCGTGCAGGTAGGTGCGCAGCAGTTCGCGGCGGCGAAAACGCGCGAGCATAACCTGTGTACCGAGCGAGGAATTCGTGAGTGCGAAACGTGCGAGAGCTTCTTTCAATTCGTCGCTCGTTCTCACACGCGGATCGGCACGTTCGCGCGACAACCAGGAGAGATACTCCTCGTTCTGCTCGATCGTAGTTGCAAGAAGCGGACTCCAGGCTGCGAGCGCCAGAACATCAGCAAGCAACGCGGGTTGTTTCAGAAGCTTTTGATGCGACCGGGGCTGCTCTTTCTCCAGCCGCTCGAGAAAGAGACGGGCGGAATTCGGATCAGGGAGATCACGGATGAACACTGATTCGAACTGATCAATGTTCATCCGCGTCATCTGTGGCCTACACGTCGTAATACAAACTGAATTCGAGCGGATGAGGACGCATACGCAGAGGCGTGATCTCGCGTTCTCGCTTGTAACGAATCCAACGCTCGATCAACTGCGGACTGAACACGTCGCCCTTTAAAAGAAAATCGTGATCCGCTTCGAGCGCCTTCAGCGATTCGTCCAACGAACCCGGCAACGTCGGAACATCTTTCAGTTCTTCCGGCGAGAGATCGTAGATGTCCTTATCGAGCGGGTCCCCCGGATCGATCCGGTTTTGAATACCGTCGAGACCAGCAAGCAACATCGCCGAAAACGCGAGATACGGATTGCACGACGGATCGGGCGGACGAAACTCGAGCCGCTTCAGTTTCGGATTCGTCGAGAACATCGGAATGCGAATCGCCGCCGAACGATTGCGGGCCGAGTACGCGAGATTCACGGGCGCCTCGAAACCCGGCACGAGACGTTTGTAACTGTTCGTCGTCGGCGCGGCAAACGCCACTACTGCCGCCGCGTGTTTCAACAATCCACCGATGTAGAAGCGTGCGAGATCCGACAGGCCTGCATAGCCATCGCCGGAGAACAGCGGTTTCTCACTCTTCCACAGCGACTGGTGACAGTGCATTCCCGAACCGTTATCGCCAAACAAGGGCTTCGGCATAAACGTCGCGGTCTTTCCAAACTGATGTGCAGTATTGCGAACTACGTATTTGAATATTTGAAGATTGTCGGCCGTTCCCAACATCGTGGAGTAGCGAAAATCGATTTCGCACTGACCCGCCGTCGCGACTTCGTGGTGGTGGCATTCGACAGTCACGCCACATTTACCGAGCGTTAGCGAGATCTCGGATCGGAGATCGGTCAACGAGTCGGTCGGCGCGCAGGGGACATAACCTTCCTTCGCACGAATGCGGTAGCCGAGGTTCGATCCTGCAAACTCGTTTGCGTCACGTCCGCTGTTCCAGTGTGCTTCGTCGGAATCGAGAGCAAAACCCGCGGAATGCTGATCGTTATGAAACTTGACTGAATCAAAGACGAAAAACTCGGCTTCCGGACCGAAGTAAACGGTGTCCGCGAGGCCCGTGAATTTGAGATAACTCTCGGCGCGCTGCGCGACTGACCGCGGATCGAAGGAGTAACCCTCTTTTGTTATCGGGTCGACAGCATTGCCGACGAGACAAAGCGTTGGTTGTTCGGCGAAGGGATCCATCCAGAAGCGACCCGCGTCGGGGACGAGCAGCATGTCTGACTCGTGAATCGCGGCCCAGCCACGAATCGAAGAAGCGTCGAAGCCGAAGCCGTCCTCAAACTGGTCTTCTCCGAGTTCGGCAATGGGGAAGGTAAGGTGTTGCCAGGAGCCGGGCAAATCCGTGAAACGAACGGAAACGAATTTGGCGCCCTGGTCGTCAGCGTATTTCAAGACAGTCTTAGGGTTCATTTGATCTCCTGAAAGATTAAGGGAGTGTTGGGGGTGCTCTTCGCCCCGGCGCGTTGTTTGGTGCGAAGTATGTCGGCGTGCGTAACGACTCTAAGAAACCAGTCGTGCGGCATTGAAGGCTACGAGTAAAAAGCTGTGATTATAATCACGAGGCGGTTGATGTCAAGGGCAATTGAGCAGTTTATACACAGATTACGCAGATTTCTGTGTAATTCTGTGGATAAAAAGTTATAGACCGCAATGGCCGTTTTCTGTTACATTGCGCGGCTAAAGCGTTCCACCCAAACACAACTCCGCAACTCGATTCGGAAAATGTACATCTGTGTATCAGTAAGTCGAAATCATATACATCAAGTGTTACTTTTTAGGCAGGAGACCGGGAATTGACCACTGCAATCGAGCAAACGCTCGAAACCTATGGAATTGAAAACTGGAGCGCTGGCTACTTCGATGTTAACCGGAAGGGAAACCTTATCGTCCGCCCCGTCGAGGGAGACCCCCGCTCCGCTGACCTCAAGGAAATCATTGACGACCTTGCCAAACGCGGCATCACTACTCCTGTTCTCCTGCGCTTTCCGCAGTTGGTTGCCGCGCAAGTAAGAAAACTTCAGCGCGCTTTCAGTCGCTCGATTCGCGAGTTTGAGTACCAGGGAGCGCACATGTGTGTTTACCCGATGAAGGTTAACCAGCAGCGCGCCGTCGTGGAGGAATATCTCCGTGAAGGCTCGCGCTACGACTTCGGACTCGAAGCGGGTTCCAAAGCCGAGCTCTACGCCGCTCTTGCACTCGAACAACCGAGCGACAGTCTTCTTGTGCTGAACGGTTTCAAGGACGAGGAATTCATCGAACTCGCATTTGCAGGCGCGAGGGTCGGAAAGAAGGTCGTCATCGTGATCGAGAAGCTCAACGAACTCGATCACGTTCTGAACGTACTTGAGCGCCACGAAGGAGCGCTGCCGATGCTCGGCATGCGCGTAAAGCTCTACTCGAAAGGCTCTGGTCGCTGGGAGAAGTCGGGCGGTGAAGCGGCCAAGTTTGGACTGACGACCACCGAGTTGTTGGAAGTGATCCGGCGCCTCGAAGAAGCGGATCGCGTGGACATGCTGAAACTCCTCCACTTCCACATAGGCTCCCAACTGACTGACATCAAGCGCATCAAGAATGCGATGAAGGAAGCGGCGCGCGTGGATGCGAAGGTGTACCAGATGAAAGTTCCGATCGACCTTCTTGACGTAGGCGGCGGCATGGCTGTCGACTACGATGGATCGAGGACGGCTTTCGACTCTTCTGCAAACTACACAGCGCAGGAGTTTGCCAACGACGTCATCTACACGATCAAGCAGGTCTGCGACGACGAGAACGTGCCGCATCCGACGATCATTCAGGAGTCGGGTCGCTTCCTCGCGGCTTATCACGCGATCCTCGTGACGAACGTGCTCGACGAGATTGAAACAGTCGTCGAAGACATCACTCCGATCGAGATCACCGAAGACGATCCGCAGGTGGTGATCGAGCTCGGCGACTTGCGCGAATCGATCACCGTCAAGAACTACCGTGAGTACTACCACGACGCTCTCGAACATCGCGAAGAGTTGTTCACCCTGTTTAATCTCGGACTGATCTCGCTGGAGGATCGGGCCAAAGGTGAAGTGCTCTTCTGGGACGTTTGCGAGCGGGCAGATCGGCATGCACAGCAAGCGAAATACGTGTCTGAAGAATTTGGCGATCTTCGGCGTCTGCTATGCGCGAAGTATCTGACTAATTTTTCCGTGTTTAAGTCGGTACCCGATCACTGGGCGCTCGATCAACTGTTTCCCATAGTCCCGATTCATCATCTCAATAAGCCCCCAACCGAATACACGACGCTGTGTGACATCACGTGCGACTCGGACGGTGTGGTCGACAAGTTTGTAGACCTGCACGACGTCAAACAGGTGCTGGAGCTTCACGATCTCAATCCGGAGGAACCTTACTATCTTGCGTTCTTGTTGGTTGGCGCCTACCAGGAGGTGATGGGAAACAATCACAACCTCTTCGGCGCTCCTCACGAAGCACACATACACATCGACGAGGAAGGTTTTCTGATCAAGAAAGTGATCAAGGGAACGACAGTCGGCGCTGCGGCGGAGCGAGCCCGCTACGAGCGCAGTCTGTTGCACGACGGGTTCAGGCGTCTGATCACTCGTCGCGTCAAAGACGGAGAGTTGAGTGAGGCGGACGGCGCTGAACTGGCCCAATTCTACGAGTCTAAATATGACGCTTACACGTATCTCGCGGTGAATGGAGTTAAAACGCGTTCGCGGCGCAGCACTGATCATTAATTATGTACTACAGCAATATATCTAGCGAAACGTTAAGTTCGAGAGGTTGACAACCTGCATGGTCACTCAACGAAAACCAAAAGCATCGAAGTATTTGACCACTCCCACGCGGCCCGTCCAGGTAGACCGCGATCGTTCGGTGGCCGGACTCCTCGAAAAGATGGAAGGCACAGGCTTCGGAGGGCGACAGCTCGCCGAAGCACATCGTATCTGGCTCGACATGCTTGGGGACAACACCACGATCATGGTGGCGGCTTCGGGGGCTTTGATTCCTGCGGGAATGCGCCGTTTGTTGGCTTACGTAATCAAGAATCGTTTTGTCGATGTACTGGTCCTGTCGGGTTCGGTGTTATTTCACGATCTGCACGAAACGCTCGGGCGTTATCACTTCCAGGCTCATCCGACCATGACCGATGCGGAGCTGGAGTCGGCGCAGATCAGCCGGATGTGGGACTTGCTTGCGAGTGACGAGGAATATCGAGAAGCAAAAGAGTGGATTGGTGACTTTTCAAAACAGTTGGACCAGACACGCGCGTACTCGGTGCGCGAGTTCCTGCACCTGCTCGGACGAGAACTAGCAGAGATCGCGGCGGAAGATGGCGTGCTGACTTCTGCTTATAAAGCGCGTGTACCGATCTTTTGTCCAGCTATTGCTGACAGCGGTCTCGCAGTCGGAATCGCCGGCGGACGGTTCGAGAAAAAGAACAACTTCCTGTTTGACGTCATTCAGGATGTGCTCGACATGATGAATGTGATGATCCACGCGCGAGTGTCGGGAATCATTAACCTCGGCGGTGGAACGACGAAGAGTTTCATTCAACAAGCGACTCTGTCGTCGTTTATGCAAAAGGAACATCACCACGGGCACAAGTACGCCATTCAGATCTCGACTGAGGCTCCGCACCCTGGCGGACGATCGAATGCAGTGTCGTTTGATGAAGGATTGATCTACGGAAAACTGGCGCGCGGAGCGCACACAGCTTACGTTCCGTGTGACGCGACGATCGCGCTGCCGATCTTGATCACGTCGCTCTCGCAAACCGCGGCGAAGTACATGAAGGGACGGAAGAAACCCAACTTCCAATTCGGCCGCGAGCTCATCATCGAAGCACCGTAGCCACAAAAAGGCACAAAAGAAAGACACAAAAGGTCAACGAACCAATTGTGTGCTTATTTGTGTGCTTTTTTGCGCTCTTTGTGGCAACCCTCTCAGGTGATTGCGTTGAGCGTACATTGCTTTATCCGCCTGTTCGATGGCCTGGCCCAGGTCGGTCAGTGAAGTAAATCCTGCGACTCCGAAAGAGACCGTGACGGTGAGCGGAATGCCGATCCAGCGCTCGCCGTTCTCTTCGAGAATCTTGTTCAGTTTTTCCATGCGCCGGCTCGCCTCGGGCTGTGGCAGCTTGAACATTAGCACCAGGAATTCATCACCGCCCCAACGAAATAACATGTCGTCCGCGCGGACCAACGATCGCATCGCCCGTGCAACTGCGCGTATCGCTCGGTCGCCGGTAGTGTGGCCCATCGTGTCGTTGATCGGTTTCAGGTTGTCGATGTCGATCACGGCAACACTGCCCGACGTGCCCGTCTCCTCGCTACCGCTTTCAGGCCGTCGAAGCAATGAGTGGAAAGCGTGTCGATTCAGCGCCTCGGTCAGCGGATCCATCTGCACCAGCAACTCGAGTTGATCGCGCGCCTGGAGCAGCTTTTTGTTCGTCATCTCCATTTCGCGACGAACACTCTCCCTCAACACTATCCAAGTGAAAAGCGCTGTGAGAAACAGGACGGCGAGAATCGCCGCGTGGATTATGAAGAGCTCGTTAAAGTTGTGGGACGCGTATGGCAGGATGAGTGAGACTGCAACGGCCGGGATGACCCAGGCGGCAATCCAGTATTTGAGCGCATTGCTCTTGTTTGTTGACCGTATGAAAATGGAAAGCAGCGTGATCAGGAGGACGCCACCACACCGGATGGCGAGACCAACATTCGAATCCATAACGGGGACCTCGTCTAGGCGGAACGAGTTTGCCTTAGGAAAACAGGCAGGAAAGCTTCTGGGCGGTGGGTGTCTAGCCTCACCGGGTTTGATTCTAGCCGACTGGCGCGCCCACGGCCAAGAGTTTTGTTTGGACAGGATTTACAAGATTCCGCAGGATTCACAAGATCAATCCTGGAAAATCGTGTAAATCCTGTCCAAAACTTACCTCAACCATTGCAGCACTTCCTCTTCATTCGAGCTGCGGGTGCCGCCAACCACGTGAATAAAGTACTCCTCGAGCGAGACTGGTCCTTCACCGTCGCCCTCGAGGCGTATGCCTTTTCGCAGCTCATTCAACGAGCCGGAAGCCAGTAATTTGCCCTGGGCGATGATGGCAATGTCGCTGCAAAGACGTTCGACGATCTCGAGGACGTGAGACGTCAGGAAGACTGTCAGTCCTCGCGCTGTCAGTCGCGAAAGTAGATCCTTCAACGTGCGTGAAGCGATCGCATCGACGCCTTCAAACGGTTCGTCGAGAAAGAGTATATCCGGACGGTGAATTAGCGCGCAGGCGAGCGACAGCTTTTTCTTCATGCCGTGGGAGTATTCGATGATCAGCTTTCTCGGTTCTTCCTGAAGCTCCATGAGTTCCAGTAATTCTTTCGAGCGCTGCGCGATCTCTTCGGAGCGAAGTCCGTACATTCGACCTGTGAACGATAACATCTCCGCGCCGGTTAGGCGCTCGAAGAGATTCAGATCTTCGGGAACAACGCCGATGCGTCTTTTTACGTCCATCGGATTTCGCGCGACGTCGAGATCGAGAACTCTCAATGTGCCGCTGGTCGGAGCGAGCAAACCTGTCAACATCTTTATCGTCGTCGATTTACCGGCGCCGTTCGGCCCGAGGAAGCCGAAGAAGCTGCCGCGATTCACACGCAGATCGATGTGATCGACCGCGACAAAGTCACCAAACTGCTTGACGAGTGAAGACGTTTCGACTGCGGGTGTGGCTAACATCAGCCACAGATTAACGCGGATTTATGCGGATAGGAAATTAGTGTCGCAGAAGTGCCTTTGCATCGTCAGCACGGACGTACGACGGGAGTTCTCTATGCGTGCTCATCATGAAAGCGTTCGAGCTCGATTGAAGCGCGTTGCCGTGCGTGGCAGCCAAACGCACAAAGCGCCCGAAAGGCGACCACCCGTAGTAAAAACCGTCTTTCATACTGACCAGGATGTCAGCCGTCTGTTTTACGCGCGACGTAAAGAGCGACTTGTAGATGTTCGGAACTGCATCGGGATACTTGTGTCCTGCCGTTTTATCGAACCATTCCTTGTCGGTCACAAATCCGCTTTGAAGCCGACCTAAGTCGAGCGGGTCGCCATTTACGCTTGAATACTGATAACTATTCGTATCCGGTTGATGTTCAATTCGCGCTTGTCCGCGATCGCTTTCCACAACCACCTGATTACCATCTTTGTAAACAGCGAAATCAACGCCGGTAATCTCCGCGATCGTGCGGGCCATTTCCGGGATACGCTGATCACCCGGACAATAAACGGCGGCATAGCTGCATAAACCAAACGCGGGAACTACAGCTTGAAAGCCCCGCTGTTCGAGTGTCGATTTTAGATTTACGCGACGATTCTCCTCGAGATTCATACCATGGTCCGAGAACATCACGATCTCAGTCTCATTGCCGCAGTAGCTTTGAATCTCGCGCAGAATCTTGTCGAGCGACTCCAACGCAACAGCGAGACGCTCCGGTCCCTGCGCGTGAAGCAATCCATCAGTGGCCTTGAGGAACGCAAAATAGTCGCGGTTCTGAGGCGCAGTTCGGAATCGCTCTCGAAACCGCTGCATGTCAGTGCGCCAGACACGCTCCGGCGCGACGTAGATCAAAAACTCGAACGCCAACGGCTCCTGGTAATCGAGATCGTCCATGTACGACGACGGGATCTTGTCGGGCGTGCGACGACCGATGTACTTCCTGATGCCGCCACGCAACTCACCGGCATTGCGGTCGAAGTACAAACTCTCGTAACCCTGCGGCGGCGTCGCTCCGAGCATCGCAGACAATGCGACGTTGGTCATCGTGGGAAACGGCGAGAGTAATCGCGTCGGTGGTCCAAAATCATCAAACAGTCCGCGCCCTTTCGACGCCTCGATGATTTTGTGAGGTACGCCGTCGAGACAGAGTAGGAGCCGTCGAGGACGTGTTTTGCCTGCGCCGTTTTTTGACATCTGTTTCCCCTATTGTTCTGCTTCCCGTGCGACCGCGTGCTCCGCCTTGTACGCCTGCCGCAAGCCCTTCTTGGCTTCGTCGTGTGCGTCGTAGACGTTTGGACGCGACAACACTTCCTTGTACTGCGCTACAGCTTCGTCGCGCTTGCCCGCAACGTCGAAGGAACGTCCGGCATAAAGATGGGCCATCGTGATCAAGCCAGCTTCGCCGCGATCGACTTTCGTCGCCGCCAGAAACTCTTTCGCGGCTCGATCGTGATAACCAGCCATCATCAGCACTTCGCCGTACTTGAAGTGAATCAGATCAAGCGCACGCGCCGCAGCGTCGCGCATGTTTCGATCGCGCAACACTTCATCGAAAGTAGCAAACGCTTCCTTCTCTGCCTGAGCTGCGCCCGCAGCGTCGTTTTCTTGTCTCTTGACTCCGGCGATCGAAACCAGCGCGTCGGCGGTTTCGAGCCGCAGAAGATAGTTGCGCGGGTATTTGGCGCTGAGCTCGCGCGTTAGTTTCAACACATCGGCAAAACGTTTTTCGCGACGGTATAGCAGGATGAGGACCGTCTTCGCATCGTCCTGCGCCCAGCGACCTTCCTTCGCAACTTGCTCGAGCATTGCGAGTCCACGTTTCTTCGAACCACGGAACCCCGTGACGCCGGCGAGGATTTTGATTCCCAAGGGCAATGAACCGACCGTGTATTCGTAAAGCCCGATCGTGATTTGCGCGTCGATATACTTCGGATCGAGCTTCAACACTTCGCGATGATGATTGACGGCGTCATTGCCGTCGCGCAGTGCCGCGAAATGTCGACGCTCCACCGCTTCTTCAAAAGCAGCTTTCAGTCCCTCAGTGTTCGCCAGAAAATCGCGCGCTTCAATGTTCTTTGGATCCTGCTTCAGTTTTGCTTCGGCGAGGCGTTTGGCTTCTCGAGTAAAATTGCGAAACTCCGTAACGATCTTTGGATCAACTTTGTCGTCGCCGCTGGTATAGAACGTTTCGGAACTATAAAGCGACCCCTGCAATCGGCGCGATTCGTAAAGCGTCTTGATCCAGACGCGTGCGGCGAGCAGTTGATAACCACCCGGATGATTCGGAATGAGTTTTACGATCTCTTTGAAGTCGCGCTCTGCTTTGTCGTAGTCGATGTTGTAAAGCGCGTCGAGACCGCTGCGTCGCAGCTCCTCGAAGCGCGCGCGTTCAGCGTCAGTTAGCCATTGTGATGTTGGCGATGAAGGCTGCTGTGCCGCTATGCTCACCACAACCGCCAGCAACAAAATAATTCCGAAATACTTCACTCAAACCTCCACTTAACCGCTGATAAACGACTCCATGTACTTCACACCAGATCCTGTATTGAATAAAACAACGCGGTCGTTAGCACTCACTTGGTCCATATCGATTAACTTCCTTAACGCCGGTAAACACGCCGCACCTTCCGGCGCGCAAAACACACCTTCCGCCGCACCGATCTCGCGCGTCGCCGCAATCAACTCTTCATCGGTAACGCTAATCGCCGTTCCGCCCGACTCTCGCAACGCATCAAGGATCAAAAAGTCACCTATCGCCTTCGGCACGCGCAACCCCGATGCCGTGGTCGCAGCATTCGGAAACTCATCCGCAAACCGCTTCCCTTCCTCAAACGCGCGCACGATCGGAGCACATCCTGCCGCTTGCACCGTCACCATTCGCGGTCGCTTGCTTCCGATCCAACCCATCTGCTCCATCTCGTCGAACGCTTTCCACATTCCAATCAAACCCGTGCCGCCGCCCGTCGGATAAATGATCACGTCCGGCAACTCCCAGTTCAGTTGCTCTGCGACTTCGTAACCGAGCGTTTTCTTTCCTTCGACGCGATACGGTTCCTTCAACGTGGAAACGTCGAACCAGCCCTCCGCTTCTTTCCGCTTCGCGACTTCGGCCCCGCAGTCGGTAATCAAGCCATCCATCAACGTCACGTGAGCGCCCGTTTGCTCACACTCGACGACGTTCGCGCGCGGGGTGTCGCGCGGCATGAAGATGAACGACTCGAGTCCAGCCCGCGCAGCGTATGCCGCCAGGGCTCCAGCAGCATTTCCGGCGGATGGAACAGCAACTTTACGCGCCCCCAACTCTCGGGCCATCGAGATGGCGACAGCCATTCCACGTGCCTTGAAACTCTGAGTCGGGTTCTGGGATTCGTCTTTGATGTACAACTTACGAATCCCGACTGTTTCGCCCAATCGTTCGGCTCGCAGCAGCGGCGTCCATCCCTCGCCGAGCGAGATGATGTTGTCGTCCTGTTCGACCGGCAAAACCTCTCGATAGCGCCAAAGGTCAGCGCGCCGGCCGGCCAGCGATTCTTTTGTCAAACTTGTTTTACTGCGGTTCAGATCGTAGCGAACCAACAAAGGCTTACCGCAGTTGCGGCAAAGGTTGAGCAACCGACGTGCCTCATGCTCCAGGCCACAAAGGCCACATTCAAGATGGGTTATGTTCATGGAAAGATTCTATCAAGTTAGGCGGGGTGCAGTAATTCTTGTGCACTCGGAGCAGAAGTGTTAAGGCCACAGAGACGCGGATGAAGACGGATAAAGATCCGCTTTCAATCTGCGTTCATCTGTGGCCCCGACAATTTCCAGTGAAAACAGGCCTCAGTGGCCGCCGTGTCCACTGTTGCCGTCGATCTGGCTGCGGATTTCGCCGCCTGGCCAGCGGGTGCTGTGAACGTTTACGTAGGTGGCGCCGGCGCGAATCGCGGCGATCAGTTCATCTAGTTCTCCCGCGCTGATGCCACGCTCATTCGCCAGGTTCGTCACGTCCGCTGCCGTGATCGTGCCTGAAATCGTGGCGGGGGGCGCCGGACAGGGTTGAGTCCCGGCGGGACCATTTCCGAGATTGGTGCAAAGGAACACGCTGATAGGTCCCGTTATCGCCCTCTGCCCAAAATGGATATGAGCCTGTTGGACGGCACCTTCGAGATCGGCATAGCTCAGCTCCCAGTCGATTCGCGATTCATCATTGCTGATACGCGCGGTAAAGGTTCCGTTTCCGGTCGTCGAAACTGCGCCGCCGCCCGAGGCCGCGGTTTCCTCATATCCGGTTAGGATTTCACTGATTCTTTTGAAACCGCCCTGTCCAAGAATGATGGTCGTGGCCGACACGAGGGCAATCACTGCAAGAGACAATACTAGTCTTCGCATTCCTTTTTCCTCCCTAAGTTTCTGTTGTAAGCGGGGGGCGCATAATATCAGGTGTGCCATAAAGAAGGAAGTGGGAAGCCACAAAGAAGCCCAAAAAGCAACAAAGATTTAACTGCCATTTGTGCTTTTTGGTGGGTTCATTTACCTTGTGTTCTTCTTTATGGCGATAAGTCTTCTGGCTCTCGATCTCGATGGGACTCTGCTCGATTCTCGTGGACGTATTTCCGAGCGCAATCGCCTCGCAATTGAAAACGCACGCGAACAAGGGGTGCGCGTCGCGCTCGTTACCGGGCGGCGCTTTCGCGATTCGCGCCCGGTTGCTTTGGAGTTGGGCCTCGACGTTCCGCTGATCTCCCATAACGGAGCGCTCACTAAACACGCGGCCACACTTCAGACCGTCTCTGTACTCCCGTTGCCACTCGCAGCCGCACGCGAGGCGTTGCGAGTCGGTCGTGAAGCCGGTGCTGATGCGCTACTGAGTGACGATCATGACGGACTGGGAGTACTGATTTACGATCACCTCAGTTCCGAGAACTCGGCGGCTCACCGCTACGTTACCTGGGCGCGTCGAATTCATGGTGACGAAGGTGCAAACGCAGTACACCAAGTGACATCCCTCGAAGACTATATGGACCACGATCCCGTACATCTCGCGTTCTCAGGCGGTTGTGACGAGATGGACCAACTCGAAAAGGCACTGCACGACGAGCTCGGTTCGACGGTTAAGATTCTCGGGACGAAGTACCTCGAACAGGATTTTACGTTGCTGGATATTCTGAACCCGGCAGCATCGAAAGGCGCAGGAGTAGCGGCCGCAGCAGCCGAGTTGGGAGCTACTCGCGAAGAGATCATGGCCATCGGCGACAACTACAACGATCTTGAAATGCTGCTCTTCGCAGGCACGGGCGTGGTAATGGCGAATGCGCCACTTTCATTGCGCGAGATTGCAGGCCTGCACCCGACGGCTTCCAACAAAGACGACGGTGTCGCGCTCGCGATCGAGCGATTCATATTGACCCCTCCGCAATCAATCAACCAGTAAGGAGAAGACATGGCAAATCGAACGGCAGTGATCCAGACAAACAAAGGGACGATTCGAGTCGAGCTTTTGGAATCGGACGCACCCAAGACCACGGAGAATTTCATCACGTTGGCCCAGCGCGGTTATTACGACGGCATCATCTTTCACCGCGTGATTAACGGCTTCATGATCCAGGGCGGCGATCCGACGGGCAGCGGTCGTGGCGGAGAGTCTGCATGGGGCGGACGTTTCAATGACGAGATCGATCCGAAGTCGCCGGTGTATCAGAGAGGCTACAAAGCCGGTACGATGGCCATGGCGAATGCTGGTCCAAACACGAATGGATCGCAGTTCTTCATCATGCACAAAGACTACGGCTTACCGCCAAGTTACACGATCTTTGGAAGAGTGACTGAGGGGCAGGATGTAGTGGATGCGATAGCGACGAGTAAGACTGGTCCGGGAGATCGGCCGGAGTCGGAAGTGAAGATGGAAAAGGTCACTATCGAATAGAAAGCAGTACACAAATCACACAAAATTAATTCTGTGTAATTTGTGTACTCATAAGGGCATGGCGCCGCGGCCGATGCGAGACGCTGAACGGATAGCGTTAGTTACATATTCTTTCGCGGCGCCGACTGCTTCTTCGAGGGTCATTCCTTTACCGAGACAAGCAGCAATCGCGGCTGACAAAGTGCATCCGGAGCCGTGTACCTCGCCGACATCAAGATAGTCGCTTCTAAACTCCGTAAAACTCTCGCCCAGCAAAATATCGACAGCTTCACTCGACTTCGTCTGTCTGTGGCCTCCCTTCACGAGCACGGCGCGCGCGCCGAGTGATTGAATTGTTTCGGCCGCGCGTCGCATGTCTGCTTCGGTGTGAATCGGAAAGCCTGCGAGCTTCTCAGCCTCCGGGATGTTCGGCGTAACGACGCGCGCCAGCGGAAACAACTTCGTCTTCAAGATCTGAAAAGCCTCATCGTCGATCAGAACGTCTCCGGACGTCGCAACCACCACCGGATCGACCACCGGCGCCGGCAGGTTTCCTTCCGCGAAGAGTCGAGCAACTTCAGCAACGATCTCCGCCGTCGGCAACATTCCGGTCTTCGCACCAGCAACATTCAGGTCCTGAACAATCGGTTCTACCTGGGCTCGCAACGTTGCGGCCGTCTGATGCTCCGCGCCAAACACGCCAGTCGTGTTCTGATAAGTGATCGACGTCAACGCCGCTGCGGGAAAACAGCCGAGCGCTGCAATCGTTTTGATATCGGCAACAATCCCTGCGCCGCCCGATGGATCTAGTCCCGCGATCGTGAGCACGACTGGTTTATCGGTAGACACTTCTAATCACCTCGACGATCGATGATATTCGCTCGGCGTCGTTCAATAACCGTATCGCAGCGACGCCACTCGCACCAGCTTCGAAGCATGCAGCGACGTTGTCGAGTGTGATACCGCCAATCGCAACGACAGGAAACCCGCGCAGTTCGCTCGTGATCTCCCGAAGCTTCTCCAATCCCTGCGGCTCACCAAATTCACGCTTCGACTCTGTCGCGAAGACTGGGCCAAAGACCACGAAATCAGCCCCGCGAACTCTCGCAATGCAGGCTTCTTCGCGCGAGTGAGTAGAAACGCCGATTAAAAACTCCGGACCATAAATCTTTCGCACAACATCCGCGGGCAATGACTGCCCTGTCAGATGCACACCATCCGCGCCCGTAGCACGCGCGATATCCGATCGATCATTGACGAGCAATCGCGTGTCGCTGCCGTGCGTAATCTCCACGGCTCGAGTCACAAGCTCGTACAGGACGCGTCCCGGCAACAATTTCTCACGTATCTGAAAGAGAGGAACTTTAGCAGAGACGGCAGCTTCGATTAACGAAAGGATGTCTTCAGGAGTTCTCGTCGCGCCGTTCGTTATCGGATAGATGATCGGAAGGTCGAGCGGCATTTTTGGCGGGGTCAGTCTGACTCTGCAAAGCCCTGACTGTTTTCTTAAAGTTGAAAATCTCCCAGAACGCGATCCCGAGATTCAAAATCCCGACGCCGCTCACAGCGCCACGGACCCAGCCCGAAGCGACGACGGTCTGTAACCCCTGAATCCCTGTCGTGCGAGCAGCATATAACAGAAAATAGTTGTTGCCCCAGTCGCTGATTCCCCACATGCCGTGCGGCCACCATGGCAACACCGTGAGGAAGATGCCGATCTCCAGGCACAGAATGATGTAAAAAATGACACTGAGCTTTGCTGACATCTTTTGTGCTTTTTGTTGCTACTCCTGCTTCTGTCTCAACTGGCTTAGCTTCTCCGCAACTTCACGATACGAAACATCGACACCGTAAACTTCTGTGTAGAACTCCCGGGCCTGTTTCAAGTCGCCGAGTTGCTCGTACGCTGAAGCCAATTCGTAACGCAACGCCTGGTACTCGTCTTCGCTGTGACCCGGCGCCGCCAGACCTTTCTTGAACCATAACACCGCCGCTTCGGGCATTCCCTTGTGAATGAAACAATGACCGAGCATGTTGCAACACTGTAGATAACGAGACGTGCCGTCGTTTGGTTTAACCAGGTTCGCTGCGTTTTGAAACTCCTGGATCGCCTCGTCCATGAGATCCATCTCTTTGTAAGCGGTTCCCATGTTGTAATGAGTTTCGTAATCCTCGCGCACGTCGTCGCCTTCTTCGGCGACACGAAATTCTTCGAAGAGCTCGGCAAGACCCGCGTCGATGCCGGCCATTGGCTTGCCCACACTGTTGCCACCATCGCCGGCGACTGTTGCTGATATCTCTTCCGCGCCGCCAAACTCGAACACTGCCGGCGCTGGTTGTTGATCTCGCGAAGCAGCAAGCTTATCGCGTCGCGACTGGATGTCGGGATGCGGCCCGAATTGTCTCTCGAGCATTTCGAGCGTGTCGACAGCGATGTCTGCGTAGCCCTGAGCGATGTAGAAGTCGACGCTCTCGAGCTCCTGTCGCATCTGGGTTTCCTGTCGTGCTTCTTCTTCCGGACCCGTGGCGACCGGAGCAGCCGGCGTGTCATCCGGTTCTACGATGCTGAAGTCAACTTCCTGAAAATCAGTCGATAACGCGGACGATTCTTCTTCGTTGAGATCAGCGAATGATGCTGTCGGATCGGAGAACGTAGACGCATTCGTTTCGTACTCGTCAGCCGTAGCCGAAGGAAGCGGCTCCTGCTCGTCGATAACTGCGAATGTCTCAAACTGCGGGACATCGGACCCTTCGGTCTCTGCGTCACCCGCAGTAGGAGCCGACAAGTCTTCAGTGTCGTCCTGCAAACCGCCGAGCAGGTTCAGTCGATCGAGATAACGCTGCTCGTCAGGTGCGAGTCTCACTAACTGCGTCAACGCGTATCGTTCTTCATCCACCAGTTCCGACGCTTCCGCCGACTCCGCTAAACGCTCGAGCGATGAGCGCAACGCGTCCATGTCACGCTGCCACCAGTGAATGCGAACCAACATTCGCAAGGCCGCAACGTGATCGGGATTGCGAACCAAAACCTGATTGACGAGCTCAAGCAGCTCTCTCTCTTCACGTCCCGCAAGCATGCGCTCGATGATCGTCGAGAGGATGCGTATGACTTCGTCAACTTCGCCGGCTTTCAAATAGAGACGAGTAACCGGAAGGTATTGCGTGTAGTGCGACGCGTCCTGGGCCATGAGCATCGACGTGGCCCGCTCCGCGCCTTTCGGATCTTCAGCCTCGAGATAAGCGCGCGCGAGCATCGAGACGAGCTCGTTGTCGTCTTCACGACCTTCGACGACCCGCTCCAGCACTTCCGCTGCTTCATCAGCAGTGCCGCGCGCGATATGAGTTTCGAGCATGCCGCGCAGAGCTTCAATATCGTCGCGCACTAACTGCAACGCTTTTGAATACGCCTCGAGCGCTTTGTCTTGCGCGCCGGTCTGGTGGAGGCGATTCGCGGCCTGCACAAACGCAGCGGCCGCTTCGCGACGCATGTTCTCTTTGAGATAACCGTCGGCGAGCTTCAACCGGATTTCCGTATTGTTCGGATCGAGGTCGGCGATCTTGTGAAGAATGTCGAGCGCTTTCTTGTTGTCGCCCGAACGCGTGTACGCGTCGGCGACGACCAGATACTGCGAGCGCGCATCGTGAACCAGACCCTGGGTGGCGTAGAGCTCGGCGAGTTTATGAGCGACGATCGGATCGCGCGTGCGAAGACGCTCGATCTTCTTGTACATCGCAATCGCTTTGAGATTGAATTCCTGCGCGCTGTAGTGTTCGGCGATGCGTTCGAAACACGCGATCGCTTCATCTTTCTTATTCGCGCGCACGTAAAGATCACCCAGCATGTTCAAGGTGGTGAGATCGTCGGCGTCGTTGTCGACGATTTGGCGATACTCCTTGATTGCTGCGTTGATCTTTCCCTGCGACAGGGATTTCTCAGCGGCTTTTAGGACCTTAGCTTTATCGAAAGCCATCAGGATTCTTATGTATCATTAAAACTGTGTCGGCGGCTTTAATTCGTGGCAGCGGGCAGCGGGCATTGCCATTTACGTTAAGCGCTTGTCAAAACTTCACTTGCAACTCCGGCAAAATAGCCGCGAGATACGCTAACATGCGTAAATAAAGGGTGTCAACGCAGGTATTTCCAACCGAAGCCGCTCGCGTCTCGACGTCCAAGCTGGGGCAGCAAATTGCTTTAGCTGGACTCGTCATCTACGTTGTTTTTGCACCCCACTCTGTCGCTGTAAGCGCCAGCGGCGTCGCGATCGCCGGCGGTGGATGGCTAATCAGGACGCTCGGAACGGGAAATCTCGGCCTTCGTCGCTCGAAATTTGACCTCGTGATCGTGTTGTTGCTGCTGTGGAGTATTGCCTCCGCGTTCTTCTCAGAAGAACCGCAAATCAGTATCCCAAAACTCACCGCGCTATGGTCGGTATTTCTGTTTTACCTCACGCGGGCAACAGTCAACAGACGAACGGCATTTGTGCTGGTTGCGCTCCTGATTTTGTCAGGATGCTTTGGAGCGCTGTTTAGTGCGTTCGATTTGGTGCGAGGACGCGGCGTTGTCGTCGAGAGGATCGGG
Source organism: Pyrinomonadaceae bacterium (assembly GCA_044867025.1). GTDB lineage: Bacteria > Acidobacteriota > Blastocatellia > Pyrinomonadales > Pyrinomonadaceae > PSRF01. The sequence continues at coordinate 66,335 of JBIOUJ010000251.1, forward strand.
TTCAACAGTCCTTTTCATCAAGTTGGCATTCAACCGGGTGACACGATCTGGCAGGTGAACCGTCGTCGAGTTTATTCGGTTGCTGATCTGGATGAAGCGTTGAAACAGGCTCCCGCGAACACGCCGGTTGCGGTCGGGATTATTTCGCGTGGTGAACAGGTTGAGCGTCCGGGAATGGTGGTCAATGGCTCACCATCCGGAATCAGCGGGAACGAACGGAATCATCGATTCCGCGCTTCGGGTTTGACGCGACATTACCCAACGTTCGCCGAACTCATGCAGATGATCGCGCTGCTTGCTTTGGGAATCGCCCTCGCACACCTCAGAAACCACGGTGCGAACAAGTATTTCAGAGTCGCTCTCGTCGCCACATTTCTGTTAACCATCGGCCTCGTTTTCACGGCTATGCGGACGGTGATTGTGGCCCTTGTGATCGGCGCGACTGTGAGCGCGTGGAGGTCGCTGCGTGGCGTCTACAAGTTGGTCTTCACGTTCGCGCTGTTCTTTGTTCTTGCGTTCGGGGCGGTAGTCGTGTGGCAAACGCGCGATCGCGATTCGCTACTGCTCGGCGATCCGAGTTCGTCATTGCGGATGCAGGTCGCGCGCGTCGGTCTCTCGCGCATTCCGGTTCATCCGATCTTCGGGCACGGCATGGACGCGATGAAGCTGCACTGGAACGAGTGGGGATTTCCTGGAAAAGACATGCTGCACCTGCATTCAACTCCGCTGCAACTGGCTTTTGATCGAGGACTGCCGACGCTGATCCTTTGGATGTGGATGATGATCCTGTTTTGGTTAAGTCTCGCGCGTGCGGAACGGCGTGCTGCGGATCTGAGCGATACCACTGCATACGGAGTTCTGCTGGGAACGCTCGGCGCGCTCACCGGGTTTCTCGTCAGTTCGTTGGTGAACTACAACTACGGGGATGCTGAGGTTGCGATGCTCTTCTGGTTCCTGATGGGGTCCACAGATTACGCAGATTCATCATCTGTGTAATCTGTGGAATTTGTGTACCGGATTAACGCGGTTCTTCGCCCTCGACGCGGAGGTTATTCGTCACTGAGAACACGCCCGGAACGCTGTTCGCCGCGTGATACGCGAGCGTCCGATCGCCGCTTCCGGAAACAACGCCTTCAAGCGTCACGTGTCCATTACTGACCACGATGTGGATCGACGGATTCGCTCCACGCAAGTAACGATGAAGCCCGCCCATGTTCGCGATCGAGCGGTACGTCGCCACACGGATTCGATCGTCAAAGTTCGACAGCGGTAACACCCGAATGTTGTTCACCACGTGCGAGACCCCGCGGATTTTCTTCACCCTGCGTTCCGCGTCAGAACGTGTCGACGGTCGCACGACCTCGCCGTAAAGAGTCACGTTGCCGCCGTTGACGCTGTATGCGAGATTGTCGAACACACCGTAATACGGCAGCGTCACCAACTCATGCCGGACGCGCTTCGCTAACTGAGGATCAACTGCCCCTTGCGCCAACGCAACCGACGGTAAAATTGTTAGCAACAGTGTTGCAAAAACACCGATGAAAAATCTGGAAATCGTCTTCTGTTTCATAGCGATTAGATAGACACGCGAGCGGCCGCGTTGGTTACGAAAATCGCGAATCTTTGTTAGGATTTCCAGCCAAATGACACGACCACAATCCACCGAAGCTGCTTCATACTATTTCAACTACATTGATCTTATAACCAGTGATGAGATCGTCCCGGCCATGGAGTCTCAAATGGACGAAACTCTTCGGTTCCTGGAGGGTATCTCGGAGGAGCAGAGTTTGACGTCTTACGCGCCGGGAAAATGGACGATTCGCGAGCTGCTGAACCACGTCAACGACGGCGAGCGAATATTCCTCGGCCGCGCGGTCTGGTTCGCGCGTGGATTTCAGGACCCGCTACCCAGCTTTGAACAGGATGTCGCAGTTCAGGCGGCGAACGCGAATCAGACGCCATGGTCTGAGCTGGTCGAAGAGTTCCGGACTGTGCGGCTGAGCACGCTGTCGTTTTTCAAGCACCTGCCGGACGAGGCCTGGTCACGTAGCGGCATCGCCAGCGACAACCCCATGTCCGTCCGCGCGATCGCCTACATAATCGCCGGACACGTCGCCCACCACACGCAAGTTCTTAAGGAAAAATACGGAATCCCGGAATAGGGGCAGGAGCAGGTTGCAGGGGCAGTCCTTAACCTGCTCCTGCTCCCCTCGTAAAACGTCGCCTAAAGTTGTTGTCTTCCTCCGCCCTTCGGGTGTACTCTGGAGCCCTGCGGAGAGCACTCACTCCGACTTCCACAGTCCGCAGGCCCCATCAAAAACCGGTAAATCCCAGGAGAGTTGCATGAAAAGGTGCCCCCAGTGTGAGTTTATTTACGAAGACGACCAGAGCCTCTGCGATATGGATGGAGTCCTGCTCGTTTTCGACTCCCGCACACTGCCCACCCATGCACTGGCGACCGTTCCGCCAACTCCTTCTCCGGCGGCGCAACGGCGAAACCGCGCTGTGCCGGCGTTCGCGACACTGATTCTCGCGCTGGTTCTCGGGATGGTCTATTACGTGTCCACGCGTCAGACTCGCCCGGCCGTGAGCACACCGAGCACTTTGAGCATAGCCCCTGTAGAAATCCCAACGCCTGAGCCTCAGCCCACGCAATCTGTCGAACCCTCGCAGGCCAGGGAAGAAGTGGAACCCAAGCCGGCGCCAGTCAAACAACCAGCAACCACGCCCGCCAAAAAGTCGGTTACGACGAAAAACACCGCGTCCGTGTCTCAAACCACACCCGCCGCTGAACCGAAGAAGAAAGACTCCAAAGTCAATTCGATTCTCAAAAAGACGGGTCGCATTCTGAAGAAACCTTTCAAATTCTGAAATGAAGCGTTGCCCCCAATGTCTCTTCCTCTATCCTGAATCGGACGAAAGATGTGACTTCGATAACACGCCTCTCGAAGTTATCGACGAGGCTGCGATCGCAGCAGCAACTGGTTCGAACAGGCCCGCCCGGAGGAAAGTTGTGCCGTTAGCAGCAGCCGTTGGGTTGATGCTCGGGGTGTTGGTGTTTGCGGTCTACTACGGTGTCAGTCAGTTTGGGCGGAAGACGTCGGCGGCGCCGGTTACAGTCGCATCGCCTGCGCAGCCGGAAGTGACCCCGTTACCCTCGCCGTCGCCGGACGTTTCACCCTCGCCTTCTCCTTCGCCATCTCCGAAGAGTTCGCCTGCGACGGTCTCGACAGCGCACACGCGCGCGACGTCAGATCCGGTTTCGACAAGTGGACCAGGCATCGCGCAGCGACAGGGCGGCAAGCCCGTTATCATGTTGACGAGCGGTGGAAGAATCGATGCAGACGAGGTTTGGCGAACACGCGATGGAGTTTGGTACCGCCGCAACGGCATGGTCACGTTGCTCAAACGCGGCCAGGTCAAATCAATCGTGACCCGTTAGTTATAATCCACAGATTACACAGATTACGCCGATTACAAAACGAAATCGGTGAAATCTGTGTAATCTGTGGATTGCACTCAACAGTAGCCTTTACGTTGCGAGGCATGATAGTCTCCCGTCCACTTCCAGCTTCGAAAAACGGGGGACATTCAAATGAAATCCACTGCGAGAGTTCTCGTCGCTCTAACGCTCCTTTCCTTACTTTCATTCTCACTGATCGATCGTGCTCCGGCTGCGAAAGCTGCGCCTCTCGATCTCTCAGGCGAGATTCACGGTGCGCCTTTCCGCATACGCGTGCCCGAAGTCTGGAACGGGACGCTGCTCATCTTCGCTCATGGTTACCGCGACAAAGCCGATCATCCCGGCGAGATCGACAACCGCAATGCCGACGTCGCTCCGAACGCGGCCCTCGAAGCTCCTCTGCTCGCGCAGGGTTTTGCTCTCGCCGGCAGTGCCTACAAAGACAACGGCTGGGCAGTTGAAGATGCGATCCAGGATACAAAAGATCTCGCGCTGTACTTCCGAGCAAATGTCGCAAAGCCACAACGGACGATCATCATCGCCGCTTCACTTGGAACCTTCGTCGGCTACAAGAGCATGGAGCAGTTCAACGGAATCTTCGACGGCGCTCTTTGCCTGTGCAGCGTCGGCGCTGGCGCAACACGCCTGTGGGACAGTGGCGTTCCCCTCTATCTCGCTTACGACGTCATCTTCGGAATTCCGCCGTCATGGGGAACGGTTGGCGAAGTAAGAAACGATATCGACTTCGACACCGAGGTCCTCGCGAAGCTCGCTCCTGAACTCAGCAACATCGCGAACTTCCCGAAGTTTGAATTCATTAGACTCGTCGCCAAGAACCCCGGCCGCGGCATCACGCCGCCACCGCCACCCGCCTTCTACCCGGGATGGGCCGTTACAGATTTCTTCTTCATTACTGAAGCCCGCGCCGAGTTGCAGCGACGCGCTGGTGGACCATTCGTCCAAAACCTCGATCAGGAGTACACACTGCTCCCCGCCGAGAAGGCGTATCTCGCCGGCATCGGACTACCCACTCCGGTGGTTGATGCATGGCTCGCACAGATGAACGCGCGTCGCGACATCACAGCGGAACCATCGGCGAGAAACTACGTCCGCAACAACACCGACTTCAACGGCAAGATCAAGAACCCGGTTTTGAGTGTGCACACGGTTATCGATCCGCTGCTCGTGGTTGCAAACGAGTCGGCGTACGCGGAGACGAACGCCGCCGCCGGCCGCGAAGAGTTGCTGTTTCAAACATTCGTTCCCGGCGGGATAGGTCACTGCGCTTTCACCGGGCCGCAGATACTGACGTCAATCGGGGCTATCGATCTGTGGGTCCGCACGGGCGTGCGTCCCACGGCGGCACAGTTCCCGCCGGCGCTGGGCTTCAATTCGGCGTTCGTACCCCCGCCTTTCTGAGATTGTTGGGTTAGAATACGCACGAGCCCCCGAACTGTATTCGGAGAGACCGTGCGGTGAGTTCTACAGTTTCATTGACCAACGCCGTCACATCCGGCGATGAACGCGCTGTAAATGCGTTAATCGCCAATGGTGTAGACGTAAATGAGAGTACGAGCGGAGGTCAAACCGCGCTTATTCTCGCGGTCATTTTTGGTCATACACACCTCGTAAAACTCCTGGTCAATTCGGGCGCCGATCCGCAGTTGCGCGACAATCTCGGTCTCAACGCGATTGAATGGGCAAAACGAAGAGGATCCGCCGAAGCGCTCGCGATACTCACCAACCCGCCTCGTCCAACGCCAAAAAGAGTAGTTGAAGAACGGCGAACGCCGGTTGTCGAAACACCACCTCCAGCTCAATCCGAGGCTGAAACAAAGGAAACAGTTTCCGAGGACGAGAAGAGTCGCCGCTGGCTAACAGGCCTGAAGCAAAGACTGGACGAGCAGGAGGCGCGGCGAAACGCGTCGCGACCGCAGCAGCCGAAGATTGAGCCGCCACCAATTCAACCGCCGCCGGCGCAAACGGCGAAGCCTTCAGAGCCGCCGAAACCAAGTCAGCCGGTGAAGGGGCGAATCCTCGAACCGCCGCCTGAAACACCGCCCACAACCGGAAAGCGCAAACGATGTCCGAAATGCAACGCGATCTACAACGGCGATCTGCTGGCGTACTGCGCTCATCACATTGTTCCACTGGTCGATGCTGACGAACCGATCATCTCGACGCCACCGAAACCAAATCCGCCGCTGTTCTGGATCATGGTGGTGATCACGCTTACGGGATCGATCGTAGTGGGCTCGCTGATAACGACTTACTTTTACAAGTCAAACCAGGCTGCTGCTCGAAGCGCTGCAACACAGGGAACGAACGTTCAAAAAGGATTTCCGGAATTAGGTGGTGAGCTGGTTGGAAAAGCTGTCTCACTACCGGAAGCAGAATGTCCGTTGAATGGACCAGAGCCGCTGACGGGAACTGTGACTGTGCGCGTGATGGTTGATAAGAACGGACAGGTGTATTGGGCCAGAGGCTCCGGCGGTGATTGGCTCATGCGCGGTGCTTCGACGGAAGCAGCAATGAAATCAACGTTCTCACCTGAAAAACTTCGCGGCCGCGAAACCGAGGGAACGATCACTTACACGTTCAAATAGCGCGCCTCTTTGCGCTGATTTAAGCCACAAAAGTCACAAAAGTCATAAGAACAAAAGCGTATCGCAACCATTTTTCTTCGCCGTAAGATAAGAATGTCGCATCCCTCGATGTCACAACCCTGGTTTTTCCGACGATCTGGAGGTCTGTGCAATGAGTGCTTCTCACACCAAACGAATTACATAGTTGTCCCCCGCAAAAGCAAAGACGCGAACAATTTGCCTTGAGATTGCTTCGCGTCTTTGCGACTTTCTTTGTGCCTTTGTGGCTACTTCTGCTCAGTACTGCTCACAGAGTCGCCGTTCTTCAAATAGCGATCGAGAAAATCGAGCACGGCTTTGTACGCCCGAATCTCGTTCGCTTTCTTCGTGAAACCGTGACCCTCGTTGTCGAACAAAACATACTCGACGACACCGTTTCGCTTCTTGATGTTCTCGACGATCTCGTCTGACTCCGGTTTGATCACGCGCGGATCGTTTGCGCCCTGCAACACGATCAACGGTTTCACGATCTTGTCGGCGTGAAACAGCGGCGATACCGCGCGCAGGTTCTCGAGGTCTTTACTCGGATCGCCGATCTCCTTGTAGAGCGACTTGCGGAACGACTCCCAGTACGGCGGAATCGATTGCAGCGTTCGCACCCAGTTTGAAACACCAAACAGATCGACTCCGACCGCGAACTCTTCCGGCTTGAACGCTAGCGCCGCAAGCACCATGTACCCGCCGTAAGAGCCGCCCGCGATTCCGATCTTCTTCTCATCGACGTAGCCGAGCGACGCGAGGTACTTCTTCGCTTCGATGCAGTCCCACAGCGGCTCGCGGCCGTGCTTGCCGTCGTCGGAAGTAAAGAACGTCTTGCCATAACCACTCGAGCCTCGGTTGTTCACACCCAAAACGACGTAGCCGTGATTGACGAGATATTGCGTGAGCGGACTGTAACCGACGCGTGTCTGACCGCCTGGTCCACCATGTACCAGCACGAGCGCCGGCACCTTCTGTTGCGCGCCGGCGTTCTTCGGCTTGTAAAGAATCGATGGAATCTCAACACCGTCGAACGACTTGTAACGGATCACTTGCGAATCGACGAGGTCGGCTGGATTGATTTCCGGATTCAGACTTTCCGTCAGTTTGGTCGCCTTCTTTGTTGCGAAGTCGTAGATGTAAAGATTGCTTGGGCTGCGATCGCCGTTCAAATAAAACGCCATCAGCTTTTCGCTTGGCGAGATATTGACGCCCGTGATGTCGGCGTTCGGCAGTTGCGGCAACGTGACGGGCTTGCCGGTGGCTGTGTCGTAGACTTTGATCTTCGTACGCGCGTCTTCGTTGACTGCTGTTACACGATACTTTCCATTGCGAGAAAAGTATGTGTAGAAATAGTCCCACGGCGCTTTCTCGACGACCTCGGTTTTTCCGGTAGCCAGGTCACGACGCGCAACATACTTGAACTCACTGCCTGCATCCGTGAGGTAATAAAGATATTTTGAATTGATATCAAACGTTTGCGCGTTGTTCGCGACGTCGCCGGTATGCGAAGTGATGTTCTTCAACTCCTTGGTGGCGGTGTTGTAGAGATAGATATCTGAGTCCGCCGCCGAGCCGCCACTCTTCTCGAGTGCGATGTATTTCTTGTCGTTCGAAATATCTCCAAAATCAAAGCCGGTTTCGTCTTTGTAGACCAGCGACGGTTTCATAGTGTCGATTGGCATTTCGTAGATATCGAAGAACCGCGCGTCGCGTTCATTGGTCGAGAAAAAGAACGACTTGCGATCGTGGCTCCATCCGAGGAAGTTTGCCTTCACCTTCTCGCCGGGCGTGAGATCGCGTTCCGTGCCGTCGAGCTCGCGCAGGTAGAGATGGCTGTTCTCGTTGCCGCCGCGATCGTATGTGTAGATGAAACGCGTATCAGTCGGGAGATACGCAACGGAAAAGGTGCTTTCTTTGGTTGAGCTGGTCAACTGTGTCGGCGCACCACCCGTCACCGGAATGGAGTAGACGTTAAAAATTCCGGTCTTGTTGTTGTGAAACAGGAGCGACTTTTCGTCCGATGAGAAGGAGCTGCCTCCGATGCGGACGGTGTTCATGAACTGCTCGATCGTGTACTCCTTGACCGGCTTTGTCTGCGCCACCGCGGCGGAGACGACAAGGACGAGCGCGAAAGAGATCAGCGCGAAGCGTTTAATGGAGTTCATACAAGTAGGCCTTTCTTCTGTGTGGGATCTCTGTGTTCTTTGTGATCTAAGAGTACACAAAGGTGCACAAATATCGCTATCTATCAGCATCGTTAAAAACCAGATCTACGCCGGACCGTGCGAAGCGACGTGCGGC